>JALSSW010000130.1 GCA_026984035.1 Planctomycetota bacterium | reverse complement strand
AAGCCTGGCACACGATTGGGGAGGCCTTTTACGATAAGGCTTTGAACCACCGAAACTGGAAGGCCGTAGGGGATCGTTACGAAGCAGTCGCTCCCTACTGTCTTTCCTCCACCCAGTTTTCAACTCTTGTCAACGAGATGCTTGGCGAACTCAATGGTTCACACCTAGGCTATTATGGAGCCCCGGAGCCTGCGGGCCTGAAGCAAACGAAGGCTCCATCTTGGAAAAAGAAAAACTTCGATCTCGGCCTTGTTTTTGACCGCCAAGCGGGAGGTCCAGGACTCCTCGTGCAGTCCGTGATTTACAAAAGCCCGGCCTGGCTGCAACGCTCCAAAATCCATGCAGGGGAACGCATTTTAGAAATCCAAGGAAAAACAATCCAACCGGACAGCGATGTGGAGAGTCTCCTTGTTTTCGAAAAGGCAAAACCCATTGAGTTGAAAGTATCCAATGGCTCAGGCACCTCCAGGGTCATCCACATAACACCCCGCCCAAAAAGGCTGGTTTGGAGCTTGCTTTATGACGACCTGATTCGCCGTCGCCGAAAAGATGTGGAGGAGATCAGCGCAGGGACTTTGGGATATGTCCATATTCGAGGAATGAACTGGTCAAGCTTCCATCGGCTCGAAGCAGAAATCTTCTCTGCAGGATCCGGTAAGGATGGCCTCCTGATCGATGTAAGAGATAATGGTGGAGGATTTACGGCAGACCACATCTTGACGATTCTTTGCCAACCCTCTCACGCCCTGACCATTCCCCGAGGAGGGAGCAAGCCAGGGTATCCTCAGGACAGGAGAATCTACGCATCCTGGGACAAACCCATCGTCCTTCTTTGCAATGAACGAAGCTTCTCCAATGCAGAGATCATCTCACACGCCATCAAAACCTTAAAGCGGGGAAAGATTGTTGGCGAACGGACCGCAGGGGGAGTGATCTCAACCGGTGGAACGGGCTTGATGGATGGGAGTTTCTTGCGCCTACCCTTCCGGGGTTGGTTTATTGAAAACACAGGACAGGACATGGAACTCAATGGTTGCATGCCTGATTTTCGTGTCCCGGCAGGGCCGGATTCGGAACAAAAGGGCTTTGATCCCCAGCTCCTCAAAGCCATCCAGGTTGGGATGGATGAAGTAGCAGCATGGAAAGCAAAGGCCCGTCCCAAACTCATTCGAAGGAGCGAACGCAAGAAAAAGTAGTCCACCGGGAGGGCCTGCATGGCCCTCCTCTTCTCTTGTTATCTTGGAAGCAGGGTTTTTAAATTGGCAATCCCCAAGGCGGTCAGAGCAATGACTGTCGCGGTATGTTTCTGGTATTCAGGGATTGCAGCATCATAAGTATCCCACTGGCTGTGCCAGGTTCTTCCGAAGTAATTACTTCTCCCAGTCAGCCCCCAAGGAAACGCAGGGACGCCCGCTCGCAGGAAGGAAGCATGGTCACTACCGCCTCCTCGACCCAAGGATTTGACTTTCTTCAAAATAAAGACCTTCCCCTGGAAATCCTTATCAGGAGGGGACAACTTCATCACTGGCGCGAAGACCTTTTCCATGAAGGGGAATTGCTTCTCTGTAACCGAAAGTCGATGCGCCCAGTTGGTCCCCGTATCATGGTTCAGAACGCAGGAGATCTTTTTCATCTCCTGTCGATGCCTGCGCACATAAGCAAAGGATCCCAAAAGACCCTGCTCTTCCCCACCCCACAGAATGAACCGAATTGTGCGCTTTGGCCTAGCTCCAACCGCCGCAAGGATTCGGGCAGCTTCGATCGTGGTCGCCGAACCAGTTCCATTGTCGGTGGTGCCTGTTGCCTGGTGCCAGGAATCCAAGTGTCCACAAACGATTACCACTTCGTCCGGCTTTTGGCTTCCTTTGATCTCAGCCACAACATTGTTGATCGGGATCGGCCCCTTCCTCCAGCGGTTTCGGATTTCAAACTCTCCCTCCACCTTTTTCTTTGCCTTCAACCAGGCCTCTATCTTCTTCCCTTGGTCAGCCCGCACAACGATCAAAGGCAGCTTGGGAAGACGCCCTTTTTTTGCAAAAACGGTTCGGTAGGACCCAAAGACTCTGATCCTCTGAGGAAAGGCTTTGTCGCCTTTGGAAGGAGTAAGAATGGCCTTTGCCCCGACCTTGGACACAAGTTCCAGAAACTGACGCCCATAGGGAGTTCTTTTGGAAGGAACGGGACCAAAAAGGATTTTCCCCTTCAAACGCTTTCGTTCTTTTTGAAGCCGAGACTTACTGCGAGGAAGAAGGGTCAACTCCCCCAACAAGCGCCCCTTTGTTCCGGCGGTCCAAGCCGGAGTTGCCACTTGGAGCTCCATTTTTTCGGGAAGAGTGATGCGCCCTTGCCATTGACCCCGATCCCAGCCTCTTGGCCACTCAGCCCATTTTTCCAAATGAGCCTTGAGCCCAAAGGACTCAAATCGCTTTTTGGCCCAGTTACAAGCACGCTCAAAATTCCGAGATCCCGTTAACCGAGGGCCGATGTCATTGGTGATTACATCTAAATGCTCCATCACATGGCTGTTCTCCAAGCCTTCCTTACGTATTTTTTCCGCATCCAGTCGAGAAACTTGTGATGAAAGCGGAGAGAGGAAAAGAAGGAAAAACGGAGTATAGAATTGGTTCATTTGAACCCTCTGGAAGGTCGAAAAATAACCCAAAAGCGGAAAGGTCGAGGTGGCCAGAAATGAAGTTCCGCTGAAAAAAGCAGCTTGCCTCCCGATCCTATCGCACGGGGTCCAGCCCACCGAAAGAGAAAAATAGAACCATGAAGTTTTCGATCCAAACCAAGCTTTTCCTCATCCTCAGCCTTTTTTCTTTGATCATTTTCGGAACTGCGATCCAGTCTTCAATTTTTCTCGCAAGGCAAAGGGCCACAGGGCTCCTTGTCAACGTCGCCGGAAGACAACGAATGCTTTCTCAAAGAATGACCAAGGAAGCTTTGACCATCGCCAAAGAAGAAAATGCTGACCTGCGGAGGAAACAGCTAGCGGGTTTGCAAAAAACCAGTTCCCTCTTTGACAAAACTCTGCGCGCACTTCTTTTGGGTGGCAAAACCTTGGATGCAACCTCCCAACCATGCACCCTTCCACCCGCAACAGATCCCCAGATTCAAAAATACCTCAAGGAAGGCTTAAAGGTGTGGGAGCCGATTTACCAGCGCCTGGGGAAGGCCCTCCAAAAGGATGTGCCCAAAGATGCCATCGGTCCTGCCTTGACGGCTCTTATGGACAATAACCTCAAACTCCTTTCCCTCATGAACCAGGCAACCCAAGCATTTCAAAAGAAAGGTGAGAAAGAAAAATCCATTCTTGCAAAGGTTCAATGGGGGGCACTCTATCTTGGGATTGCCGCACTGATTGCAACCATCCTCTTTCTTCGAAAAACCATGATCCTTCCCATAAAAGAACTCGCAAGAAGGCTCCATGAGATCGCAGAAGGAGATGGAGATCTCAGCCAGCGGGTCGTGGAACACCACCGAGATGAAATCGGGGAATTGGGATTCTCCTTCAATAAGTTTTGTGACAGCTTGAACGACTCCATCTTTGGCGTCCGGAAAACCGTGGACCTTCTTAAAGGGAATTCCACGGAACTCGTGGATTGCAGTACCAACCTTGCCCAGGATGCAACGACCCAAGCAGCCTCTCTCCAAGAGCTTAACGCGACTCTCCAAGAACTCACAGAGCAGACGGAAAGCACGGCAAAAAGTTCGGTGCAAGCCAACAACATCGCCGGGGAAAACGCAAGTGCCGCCCAAATAGGAAACTCCCGGATGAAAGACCTGGATGAAGCCATGCAGCAAATCAAAGAGTCGGGAGAAGAAATCGGAAAAGTCATCAACATCATTGATGAGATTGCCTTTCAAACAAACCTCCTCGCACTGAACGCTGCTGTGGAGGCAGCTCGTGCAGGTGAAGCAGGGAAGGGCTTTGCTGTGGTCGCAGAAGAAGTCAGGAATCTGGCCCAACGGAGCGCGGAAGCAGCGCAAAACTCTTCCACAATGATCAATGAAGCTGCAAGCCGGGCGGATCGCGGAGTTTTGATTACTTCCGAGGTTGGCGATTTCTTTAAAAAGATTCAGGAAGGAACCACAACGGTCAGCTCTATTCTCCAGGAGATTAAGGGGCAGTCAGGGGAACAGGCTGCGAACCTGAATCAAATCAGGACAGCCCTTTCGGCCTTGGACCAGATGGGCCAGGATAATGCTGCAAGATCGGAGGAACTCGCGGCATTCACCGAAACATCCCGCAGGGCTTTTGATGAAATCGAGGAGAGAGTCAAGGCATTCAAACTCAGGATCTAGCTCCCAGGTCCCCTGTCTAGGGAGCAGGAAGCACAAAGGTCTTATCTGCGGGAATCCAAAAGCGGATGTCTTCCCCAGGACAGAAACTGCGGGTGTCCCGAAATTCAATTTCGCAAAGATCGGGAATCCCTGGGAGGCTTACGAGAACCAAGGTTTTTCCACCACCTGGGAACCATTCGCGGACCTTCCCCCTCACTTCTGTCCCAAGGCCTTCTCCTTTTTCCAAGAGGACTTCATGTCCTCGAAAGCCCAGGAGGCAGCGGCTACTCAGCCCTTCGGGGATTCGGGAATGGATTCGGCCAAGGCCGGGACACAGCACCCAGCCCACTCCTTCTTCACAAGATTGAATCTCTGCCGCGAATAGATTTCGAACACCGAGCAGACGCGCAACTTCGGGATCACAGGGATTTCGATACACTTCTTCCCCCACCCCCTCCTGGCGGATGTACCCATCAAGAAGGACCGACACCCGGTCCCCGAGGAGGAAGGCCTCTTCCACATCATGGGTCACAAGCAGGACTCCGGGAGAAAAGCGTGCAATCAATTCACGCAGCACCCGCCAGAGGTCTCTTCTGAGACCTGCGTGAATCGCGGAGAAGGGTTCATCCAGAAGAAGGAGCCTCCTCCCGGCTGCTAAGGCCCGGACGAGAGCTATTCGTTGTTGCTCTCCCCCACTTAAACCCTCGATCCGACGCTTTAAAAGTGGCTCTAAACCCAAAAAAGCAATCAGGTCGTGAAGGCCCTCTTCTCCGCCGGAATTCCGCTTCGAGTATCGCATGCCAAAACGCAGGTTTTCCTCCACGTTGAGGTGAGGGAAAAGCGCGAGATCCTGGGGCACATAGGCGATCCCTCGCCGTTCCGGGGCCCATCCAGTCACATCCTCTCCATCCATCAGGACCTGTCCCCCCTGGGTGGGAAGAAGACCCGCCACCCCTTCGAGGAGAAGGGTTTTGCCTGCTCCGGTCGGCCCAATCAGAGCATGGCACTCACCCCGCTCCACGCGAAAATCCAAACCTTTGAGCCGAAAATCACCGGCCGTCAGATCAAGCTTTCGAACTTCAAGCAAGCTGCCTCCTCCTCAGGAGAAGACGGGCCAGAGCCAGAACGCAGACACCGAAAAGGAGGAGAATGAGAATGAGAACCGAGGCCCCTTCGAGGTTAGCCTTACCCAACTCAAGGAAGATTGCGATGGGAAGAGTCTCGGTCTTCCCCGGCAAGGAACCCGCAACGGTGATCGTAGCTCCAAACTCTCCTAAAGCCTTGGCCCAGACTAAGATTCCGGAGGCCAAAAGCCCTCGTGCCGAGAGAGGCAGGACAACACCGCGAAACGTTTGAAAGGAGTTGGCTCCGAGAGAGCGAGCGACCTTTTCGTAGCGAACAGGGATCTCATCCAAAACGGCTTTGATCAAACGAACCGCAATGCCCACTGTCGTCAAGAACTGCGCCAGGACAATGCCGGAAAAGGCGAACACGACGTCAACACCCAGGCTGTGTATCCACTCTCCAGGCGTCGACCGAAAGAACATGAGAATCATCGCCCCCAATGCAGCAGGGGAGACGATCATGGGAAACTCCAGAAGCATGTCCACCCAAGAGCTACCCGGAAAACGGAAGCGAGAGAGAGCCCAGGCTACGGGAAGGGCGATGATCATGGCAAGGATGGCTGATGAAGTTGCTGCAAGAAGGCTGATCCGAATGGCAGAGAGGGTGTTCGGCGACCAAAGGGTTTCCCAGAGATCTGCCTCACCAACAAAGCCCAAAAGGGCGAACACAAGGAGTCCATAGAGGAGAACAATCCCAAAAGCGGCGAGCAGGGCGATGCGGCGAAACTTCAACGAGAGATCCACTCCCCTGGTAGTTGGTATAAGCCGCCTACCGCTTTCTTGGCCCCAATCCAATCAAAAGCCTCTTGGGCCGTCATGAAATATCCCGCTGCCTGGAAAATACCCCGTCCCTCTTTCGAAGTGAGGAAGCTGATGAAAGCCTGTGCCTTTTCGGGTTTTTTACAAAACTTCGATACCGCAATCGGTAAGTAGCCCACCCGAACGACCTGGTTCTTGTTGAGGGGGAGAGCCTCAAGCCGCTTGGGGTCCCAGGATGAAAAGATCCTCCAACCCATGACTGCATCGGCCGCACCAAGTGAAACAGCCGAAGCGGTTTGGGCACAACTCCCCGTATAGGTCACCAACTTGTCTCGAAGGAATCGCACCTGCTCCCTTAAGAGGTTCTTCTCAAAGACTTCCACAGCATAGGAACCAACACAAACCGACTCGGGATTTGCGATGGCTACACGCACATTGTTTCTAAGGAGATCGTTGAGACCCTGCACCCTTTTTGGGTTTCCCTTAGCAACGACAATCGCAGGCACAAGGTAGGCAAGGCGTGTTTCACTTTCGGGGAGAACAACCCCTTTTTTCTTGGCAATTTCCATATAGTCGGAGGAGCCGGGGAAAAAGAGATCACCCTTTTGGGATAAGATCATCTGCGAAAGGACTTGTCCCGATCCCCCAAAAACAATGTCCACATGAATCCCTTTTTTCTGTTCGAAAACCTTGGCGGCTTTCAAGAGGGCAGGTCGGCTGGCCGATCCGGCAAAAACAAGGATGCGGGAAGGATCCTGGACCGTTTTTCCGCAAGCGGGAAGGAAGGTCAGCAACAGCGGAAGGAACCAGGCCAGAGGATGAAACATGGGGAAAGACGATAGAGAAAAGGCGAAGACCTTACCAGCCCTTGAGCCGACGGAGGAGTTCCCTGGCACCTCGATTGTCGGGTTGAATCCGAAGGACCTCCTGGATCTGCTCCTGCGCCTCAGCCCGCGCTCCCTTGGCCCATAAGAGCCGGCCCAGATTGAAGTGTGCCTGGGGGTTCCGGGGGTCCAACCCCACGGCCTTTCGAAAGGCCCGCTCAGCCTCCCCCACCCTCTTTTCCAGAACAAGGGACACCCCCAGCCCCACCCAAGCATCGGCACTTCCCGGCGCCCTTTTCAAAACCCTCTCAAAAGCCCCGCGCGCCGACCGAGGGGACACCCTTGGCGAGCGCATGGCCCGCGTAAGCTGCACCCAGGCTCTTGCTGTCTCAATCGCAAGCTCTTGGACCTCCCCCCGCTTCCCCTGGTTCCCAAAACTGCGCCGAAGGGCCAAGGCACGGTCCAGTTCCTCTCCCGCTCCATCAAGATCCCTGGGGTTCCCCTCGCGCTCAAAATCCATCAGGCGTTGCCTCCCCAGCGAATAAGCCGCCAGGACCGAATCCAGGTTTTGCAGGCTCGCATTCTCCCAAAAGCTCCTCGGATCCCTCCAGGGCTTCATCCCCGCATGCGTCACAGGAAGATAAAGAGCGCAGCTCCCCAAGAGCAAGGCAAGACTCCCCCACTTACCCCAAGGGAAAAATCGAAGGTCAGTCAAAAACAGAATCCAACCAAAGACAGCAAAAGCATGGTAACGATCTGCGAGAGGAGTCACCCCCATCCCTTCACCTACGATCAACAGGGGAAGCAGGCAAAGGAAAACCCAAAGAAGCCCCCGGGCCTTTCGCGTTCCGGATTGTAAACGCATCCAAAACCCATCCCCCTTTCCCCGGAGCAGAAGCCAAAAAAGAAGAAGGGAAAAACCAGCCACCCAAGTGAGTGCCACTCCCAAGCCGGACCCTTCCCCCAGGAGTTCTGCAGGCAAGGGTCGCAGCACATTGGGAGCCCGAGGGAACACAAGATCCCGCAGATGGACCCCGAAAACATACAAGCGCAAAAGCAGGCCTTCCCCAACCCCCCTGGTCGCCTCCAAGATCCCACTGCCAAGCCTGCTCATCGAGGGATTCAGAACAAAATACCTGCTCAGGAACCAAAGAAGAGCCACGATGGAAAGGAGCCCCAGCCTTTTCACCATCCCATGGCCGCCCCCCTTTTTTTCCGGATGCAAAAACTCAAGGAGCACCGCCAACAAGAGCCCCATGATCGCGTCCTCCCGCACCAACAATGCCAAGGAAAATGCAAGGACGCCCCCGCACAGCACCCAAATCCCTCCCCTTCTGAGGTAATGCTCCCAAGCCAACAGGAACAAAAAGAGCAGGAGCATCATCAAGGGCAGACTCGCGGCCGAGACCCAGGCCAGCCCTTCCACCTGAGCGGGATGCCCTGCAAACCCAAAAGCGCCAAGACCCGCAAGCAGGGGAGGGACACCCATTCGAGACAGAAGCCTAAGCCCCAATAAGGCAACTAAAAGATGCGTCCCCAGCGCGAAGGTATGAAAAACAATGGCTGTCCCGTTTCCCAGGTGCCAGAGCCCCCAAAAAATAAGGACAGTTACAGGCCGCCAAAAAGGGACCGACTCCTGCCCAGCAGAGGCCTCTAAAAACCTCCCCCCGAAAATTCCCCAAAGATCCAAGGGACCATGGACCAGAGGATTCCGCTTTACCAGCAACTGGTCATCGAAGACAAATCGCCCATGCAAAGCTGGATACCAGAGAAAAAGCAAAGCAAGGGTAAGAATGGCAGAAATCCCGACCCACAGCCCGAATGACTGGGGTCTCCCCTCCGGAATCCCTTTGCCGTATCCTCCAGCCATGCTCTTACTCCCACTGATCGCCTTCGCCCTCCCCGGGCCTTTCCAAGTCCCCGCTCCCCAGAACTCAGTTCTATCGCACCGTCCCCATCCTGCCTCCAAGCTTCACGAAGTGCAAAGAAACCGGCCCGTGTCGCCATGGAAAGCCTGGAAGAACGGACCATCCAAACGAACCGACTACTTCCCCATCGCTGTTTGGCTCCAAGATCCAAGAAATGCAAAGGCGTATAAGGCTATCGGCATCAACCTCTACATCGGCCTCTGGAAAGGCCCTACCAGTGCACAGCTCGCAACCCTGGCCAAAGCCGGCATGCCGGTCATGTGCGAACAAAACGCTGTCGGCCTCAAAGACAAAAACAACAAGCAAATCGTGGCCTGGACGCAGGTGGACGAACCCGACAATGCGCAGCCCATCAAAGGCAAAGGTTATGGCCCCCCCATCCCACCGGGGGACATCCAAGGCCGTTACAAGGAGATGCGGGAAAAGGACAAAACCCGCCCCATCTTCCTCAACTTCGGACAAGGAATCGCCAACGAGCAATACATCGGACGTGGAACCCGAACGGGAAAACTCGAAGACTACCCCCAATACGCAAAAGGTGCAGACATCCTCTCCTTCGATATCTACCCCATCACTTCCAAATATCCGCTTGTCTCCGGAAAACTCGAGTATGTAGCAAGAGGCGTCGAACGTCTTCTAAAGGCCGTAAAAAATAAAAAGCCCACCTTCACTTGGATCGAATGCACTCATATAAAAAATCCCAAAGTCAAACCAAGCCCAGCCCAGGTCCGCAGCCTCGTCTGGATAGCGATCATCTCCGGAGTCAAGGGAATCGGCTACTTTGCCCACGAGTGGAAACCACGCTTTCGAGAGGATGCCATGTTACGAGATAAGGTGATGAGTGCAGCCATCGGGAACATCAACAAACGAGTGGCCTCTCTTGCGAAAGTTCTTAATTCACCCCCAAAAAAGAATGGTGGGACTCTCAAGCCAAGCAACAAAAAAGCCAAAATGAAATGGACGGTCCGGCAATTGGGATCCAAGCTCTATCTTTTCGCAGCCAACCTCAGCGCAACCCCCAGCAAGGTATCTCTCTACCTGAGAGGACTGAGGGGAACAAAGAGCGCCCGTGTGCTCGACGAAAACAGGAAGCTTCCTTTTCGATTTGGGCGTGCATCGGACCAGTTTGGCCCCTATGAAGTACATCTTTACGAGATTCAGTACCCCTGAATGCTTACATCCAAAGAAACTGACTCACCACAAAAACAGGATAAAACGATGAAACGCTCTAAGCGACTCTGCTGTTCTCTTGCCATAGCGGCAAGTTTAAGCCTGCTCCTCGGAGGCTGTGGGGACAAGAAGGAAGCCCCAAAAAAGCCGGCACCGAAAAGCCACACGTCCTCCACGCCCCCCGGCAACACCAGCTCTCAGATGCCCACGGTTTCTGAAGCGGATATGAAAACGGCTCGGGAATACTTTGCCTCTTATTGTTCCACCTGCCATGGTAAGGAAGGCAAAGGTGATGGTGTCGCCGGCGCTGCCCTCAAACCCAAGCCGAGAAATTTCCATGATCCTGAATGGAGGAAAACAGCCACATGGGAGCGGGTCCACAAGGTCATCACCAAGGGGGGTGCCGCTGCCGGCCTGAGTCCTCTAATGGCCCCCGCACCTTTGTATCAAGACAAACCCGGGGTCCTCAACGGGCTGACAAAGCTGGTTCTCGAAATGGGAAAGTAAGGGCCCCATACAACCTTAATTTATTTTCAGCAAGTCCCGTTCCAGGGACTTGCTCGTCATTTCAAGCACTTGGCCAAGCACCTTCTCCCCAAAGGTTTTCTCCACCATCCGGCGGTATTCCTCGCGCTCGAAATATTCCACAAAGGCTTGATCCCGGAAGGCGAGGACTTCTTTTGCCGAGATGTGCCTGGTCGGCAAGGGAAGGCTTGTTTTCGAGTGCTGGGAGTACCCATCCCAAGTCTGGGGAAGGTCCCAGCCCTTTTCCAAAGCTTCCTGATAAAGAGCGGATCCGGGATAAGCCATTGCGGAATTGAAATTGGCGTATTCGGTATTGAGCTTCTTCGCCAACTCTAGAGTTTCCCGCATCGAAGCCAGGTCATCCTCAGGCAAACCAAAAATATAGTTGCCGACGATGTGAATCCCCGCGGCTTGAATCTTCTGAACGGTTTCCTCGATTTTCTCCTCGCGATAGCCCTTATAGACATCTTTTCGGACCTTTCGATTGGCTGATTCAATCCCAAGGGCAAGCCAGCGGATCCCAGCTTTTCGCATTTTTCTTAGCAAGCCTTCGTCGCGGACGGTATCAACGCGAGCATAAGCCCAGATATTCAAGTCATACCCACGGCGGAGAATTTCATCGCAGACCCCTTCGACATGCTCCTTATCCAAAAGGAAGATTTCGTCTGCAAACTTGAGGTGTCGGACACCATAGTTTTCGACGAGGATCTCGATCTGCCGCCCAATGACAGAGGGGCTCCATTTGCGGTAACTATTGACGTTTGGCTTGTACCCAAGAGCCTTTTCCCCCTGCTTAAAGGGAGCCTGAATGCAACAGAAACTGCATTTGAAGGGACAGCCCAGAGTGGTATAGATCGCGGCGTAGGGACTCCGGCTCTCTTCGCCGAAACAATGCCAGTTGTGGGCGCGATAGAGATCCATGGGAAGGAGGTCCCAGGCGATTCCCGGCATCTCCCGATCCAAGTCCACGACAAATGGCGCAGGCGCAGTCCTTTGGATTTCATTGTTTTCAAAGTAAAGGATTCCACGAACGGCGTCCAACTTGGGCTGTTCATGTTTGAGCTGCTCCACCAAATCCACAATGGTGTAGCCACCTTCGCCATCGCAGACAAAATCGACATCCTCTTCTTGAAGAGTCCTTTCCGGCAAAGCAGAAACATGGCCACCCAACATCAGGATCTTTCGATCAGGCTTGGTGGCTTTGATTGTGCGGCAGAGAGTTCCGGCCCCGGGCATAACCCAAGTGGAAGCATTGGGGTTGTGGCCATAGACGACAACGACTGTCAGGATTGGATTCAAGGCATCAATGCGCTTGGCTGCATCTTCGGGAGCCAAAGCCAGTGCGTCTGTATCCAGAATTTTCACGCTAAGGCCCTTAGCTCGAACAAAGCTCCCGAGAAGCCCCGCCCAAATCGGTGGTTCCATCGCCGCAAGCGATCCGCCTAAGTCCTGGTAAGCCTTTTTCCTGCCTCCAGGGTTAACGATGAGGACATCCAGTTGCCCGCTCATACAAAAGCCTCTTCGCTTTGGGTGATTCCGATCATGGCCTTAACCCTTGCGGCAATACGCTCAGGGTCAGGATAGAATCTCCTCTCGAGGACGCCACTTGAAGGCATGGGGACATCGGGGAAGGTCATCCGTCCCGCCCTCCTTTTGAGGACATCGGGGGCCTCCTCAGCCACAAGAGCCAACACATCCGAGGCGAACCCACAAGCGGGTGAATCATAGTCCACCACGAGCAAGCGCCCAGTCCTTTGGACCGACTCGAGAATCATCTCCCGATCCAAAGGTTTGATCGTGCGAGGGTCAATCAGGTCCACATCCAGGTCATGCTCTTCGCAGGCTTTGAGAGCATGGATCGCTGCAAGCGAAGGTGCCACCAGGGTCAGCGCCCCACCCCGTCGGAGGTAATTCCCTTTTCCAAAGGGGATCGTGTACATCTCTTCGGGAACCGCCCCTTCATTCTTGTAAAGCCATCGGTGTTCCAACACCAAGACAGGCTCGTCTTCGCTGATCGCTTGAAGCAAGAGTCCCTTTGCATCCCGTGGGGTCGCAGGCGTCACCACCTTGAGCCCCGGTAAATGCGCAAACATCCCGTGCAGGCTCTGCGAATGCTGCGCTCCACAACCCCAACCTCTCCCCACAACAGCCCGGATCACCAGGGGAACCTTGGGCTTGCCCCCGAACATCGCTTTCCACTTGGAAACGTAGTTCGTGATTTGGTCCATAGCCACAGGTAGAAAATCGGCCCGCATGTGGATGTGAATTGGCCGCATCCCAGTCAGGGCAGCGCCCAGAGCAACCCCTGTCATTGCGTTCTCGGAGATGGGTGTCCCCAAAACTCGCTCGGGATGGCTAAGGTCCAGCATGGTCCCATAGACACCATAACAATCATCGGCATCCAGGCCTATGGCGAAGACCTTTGGATCCAAGCACATGGCCTGATCTATGGCTTCCCGAACCGCGTCCTTGTAACTGAGGATCCTTCCATCCTCCACGATGGACCACTGTTTCTCAAATCGGCTCCAAGGCATTTTAGACCTCCAGGACTTCGGGGTTGGGATAGGGAGACTCCTTGGCAAATCGAACGGCATCCGCCAAGGCCTGATCCACGCGGGCTCGGATTTCTTTCAATTTCCCCGGCGTGGCAAGATGCGAACCCAGGAGATAGCGCTCGAGTTTTTGAATGGGGCAGTCCTTACTTCGGTCGATATGAATAAAGGGAAGATCCTCCTCCTCCACACCTTGGTGCTTCATCCACCTTTTTGTGGGACAATGGAGAAAGGCCGGTCCCCCTGTCCTTCGTATCTCCCCACATGCCTCATTTGCAGCCTGGTACACCGAGAGGACATCGGTTCCGTCGGCAAAAAAGGTCGGCATGAAGTGACTTGCAATCGCAGCCGGATCGGGAAAGAGGTGCTTGCTCTTGGGCATAACATTCGAGAGCGTGTTGTCTTCGAGCAAAAAGAGAACAGGCAACTTGGCAAGGGCTGCATAGTTCATCGACTCCCAAAAGACGCCGGCATCACAAGCTCCATCCCCGAACATGGAAACCGCAATGTTGTCCTTGGATTGGAGACTGAAAGAAAGCCCTGCCCCGACTCCAAGTGCAATATTGCCCCCGACGATGGCGGAGGAACCATGGAGACCATGCTCCGGATCGTACACGTGCATCGACCCTCCATAGGAACCCGAGCAACCCGTGGTCCGACCGTAGAGTTCGGCGACAAGAGCCTTGAGGGGCATTCCTTTTGCGAGGGCCCCCGCATGGGTCCGATGTCCCAAGGACAAAACATCATCCTTGTCCAGATTCGCACAAACACCCACCGCAACAGCTTCTTGACCGAGAGTAAGATGGACTGGAGTTTCCATAACATCATCCTGGTAAACTTCGAGGATGTGCTCGGAAAGCGTCCGGATTCGAAGCAATTGCTCATAGAGATCAAGGAACTCTGCCGGTTTCATTCGAGGGGTTTCCATTAATTGATTTCCTGTTTCACGGTCCTTTGCTCAGCAACGGTTTTGTCTGCGGGCTGAAGGGGAGAGAAAGGTTGCAGCTCCAGCTCCGCGAGTTCCCTGTAATCCCGGATTCCCTGGGACTCGATGAGACGCTCCACTTCGGAGAAATCCTCTTCGGATTCGTGGAAAATGATCTGTGCTCCAGAGGATTCAAACTTGAAGGGAACGTGTACAAGATCCTTCAAGGCATCCTTGACAGAAGCCTGTCTTTCTGGGGGCACGAAGAAGAGAAGGAATCCCCCTCCCCCCGCACCGGTCAACTTGCCCCCGATGGCCCCTGCCCGACGGGCTTTCTCATAGAGGTCATCCACTTCAACATTACTGATCCCACCCCCAAGGCTCTTTTTGATTTGCCAGGATTCGTGAAGCAAGTCCCCAAATTCCGAAAGGTCCTTGTGGCTTGTGAGGATCTCCATCGCCTCGTCCACGAGATCTTTTAAGATTCGAAGTTGCCGCTTCTTAGCGTCGAGGCCGGTTACATAAGCCGTCGCAACCGTAGAAGCTGTCCTCAGGATCCCTGTGTAAAACAACATCAAACTCCCTTCGAGAGCCTCCTGACGCTGCTTAGGTAAGAGAATGGGATGCACCCCGATCTCTCCGTTTCTCTCAAAACGAATCAGGTTGAATCCTCCCATTGCAGCAGAGACTTGATCTTGGGATCCCACCACCTCCTTCAGGATTTTCTGCTCCACATGGATCCCTTCCTGCATCAGGCGACGCTTGCCCACCATTCGTCCCTGGAGAGCATGCAAAGCATGGAGAATCCCAACGGTAAAGGCCGAACTCGAACCCATTCCACTACGGGCAGGGAGATCCCCGACATGATGGATCTCAATCCCCCGATCGATTCCTAAAAAATGGAGGGCTTCCCGCACCACCGGATGCTCTATGTCCTCCCTCTGTTTGCGGTTCTCCACCCGCGACCAAACGATGCGATACTTGTGATCGAAAAAGGGGGGGAAGTAGCGACAGGAGAGATAACAGTATTTATCAATCGTCGTTGCGAGAACCTTGCCGCCATGCTCTCGGTACCAATCAGGATAGTCGGTCCCCCCTCCGAAAAAGGAGATCCTGTAGGGTGTCCTTGAGATGATCATGACCAGGCACCACCCTTTTCGTACAGGCTTCCCGAAGGATGCCCCTTCGCCGCGGTAAGCAGCTGGGCGAGATCTAAAATGCTATCAATGATAAGATCCGGTTCGCAATCGCTGAGTATCCCTCGTCGCGCCCCATATCCACTGCGGACCAGAGCTGTGACTCCACCAACATTTTTCCCTGCCTGGATGTCACAGCTTTTATCCCCCACAACAATGGTTTGTTTCGGGTCAAAGCCAAGGTCCCTTCCGGCCTGTTCAATCAATTGAGTTCCAGGCTTTCGGCAAGCACAGCCCATATCCGGGGTATGGGGGCAAAAATAGATTCCATCCAATTCCACTCCGCCCTTCGCAAGCAAAGAATGCAAGCGGTCGTGAACCGCTTCCAACTCCTCTGTTGAGAAATACCCTCGTCCGATCCCTGACTGATTGGTAGCAATCACCAAACGTAGACCAAGGGCCCGAATTCTGCTCAAGCCCTGAACAACTCCGGGCAAGAGTTCGACCTGGTCCGGGTGAGAAAGATAGTGCCGTTCCCGGATCAAGGTCCCGTCACGGTCAAGCACAATGCAGCTCGGAAAATTCATACCCGGGGCTCCGGAGAGAAGAAGGACTCTGCCCGCGCATAGCTCTCGGGTGTCCCAATATCGATAAACGGCAGATGTTGAACCTGCCCGGAGAGAAGGCCTGCACGAGCCAAGCTTGGGAACACTTCCTTTTCGAGAGAAACGTTCTCGTCCCGAGGGATTTGCAGGAGGGCATCCCTACTAAGCCTGTAGACTCCGGCGTTGATGAGACCGGCTCCTCCCTTGGCCCCCTTTTCGAAAAAGCTCAGGACCTTGCCGTCCTCTTGGATCGATACCGAACCAAAACGCCGGACATTCTCAACCTCCACCAGAAGAAGAGAGGCCAAAGCGGGCTCCAAGGGATTTCCCAAGAAAGGGAGGGCTGCCCAAGGACTGAAGGAGTCACCGTTGAGGACGAGGAACTCATCTCCCTCCATAAGGGGAAGAGCAAGCCTAGCTGCCCCGCCTGTCCCAAGGGGAGCCTCCTCTACGGAATACATGATTTCCATATCAGCAAAACGATTTCCAAAGGTCGCTTGGACTTGTTCCGCTAAATAGCCGGTGCAAAGGACAACCTTGGTGCATCCGATCTCAGCGAGATGTTCCAGGGGGTAGGAGAGAAAGGGACGACCTCCCACTGGGGCTAAACACTTTGGGAGGCCATGGAGCGCTTCTTGAAGCCGCGTTCCAAATCCACCGGCCAGTACCATCGCTTGGGGACAGCGTTTTTCGGCCATTTGTAAACTCCATTCGTACAACGGAATGAGGGAAAACCCGGAAGAAGTTTCCGGCTACCCCTCTTCGGCTATACAAGGAATGGGTCTTTAATCCGCATTCCTCATAGAAGCGCTGGCATGGGGGCTTGGCTGCATAGGTGGGAAATGGTGGGCGATGAGGGATTCGAACCCCCGACCCCCTGCGTGTAAAGCAGGTGCTCTAACCAACTGAGCTAATCGCCCCGAAATGGGATCGGGGAAGGAGGTTAGCCTATGAGGGAAGGCCTGTGGAGGAGAAAACTCCTAGAAAACCACCATGGCTCCTTCCTGGGGCTTCTTCCCAGGATTTGTACAATAGTTGTCCCCAGTGAAGGCCCGAGAAACAAGGATGGTCATGGCCGCTTCCCACCAACCGAGCATCGACGCGACGGAACTCTTCGAAATCCTCGTCAGAGAACAGGAAAGCCGACTCCGAGCCTTTATCGGAAGCATGGTCCAAAGTCCCGAAGCTGTTGAGGATCTCGTCCAAGATTGCTTCCTCGTGGCCTGGAAAAACCTTGGGAAATACGACCGCACCCTCCCCTTCGGCCCATGGCTTCGAGGAATCGCTAAAAACTTGGCCCTCAG
This sequence comes from Planctomycetota bacterium, assembly GCA_026984035.1. GTDB lineage: Bacteria > Planctomycetota > UBA1135 > UBA1135 > HyVt-539. The sequence continues at coordinate 29,837 of JALSSW010000130.1, read as the reverse complement.
TTACTACCGGAAAGTCCGCCGCGACAAACACGCTTTTCCGGGAGAAGAGATCATCGACCATCTCTCCCTCCTTTATTCTTCTCTCGACAAAGCCCCCGGCGATGATTTTGACGCCCAGATCAAAAGCCTGGAATGCTGCCTGGAGAAGCTCCCGGAGCACCAGCGCAAGATCATCGATCTCCATTACGAGGAGGAGCTGGATACCCGGCAGATCGCTGAGTTTCTTGGAAGGACCCGCGAGGGAGTCAAAAAGATCCTTCAGCGAGGGCGCTCTTGGCTTGCAGACTGCATCCAGCAGAGGCTTTCCGCCTTGGGGATGGAGCCCATCCGTGAAGCAACAAGGGAGAAGGGATGAGTCAACATTCAAGTAAGGATCCCAAGAAGGGAAGTTCAAAGGAACTCGGGTCGAACACCTCCATGGTGGAACAAGAGGCCAAACAACTCTTCGTCCATGGCCTTCTCCGCTACCGGTTTCACAAAGAAAGCCGAGAACAGCGGGAGGCTCGGATCGCGGCCATCCTGGAGACAATTCGGCAGCCATCCGCATCAACACCCCTCCCGATCTGGAGGCGAATCATCCCCATCGCCGCCGGCCTCCTCGCCATCCTCTTTATTGGGCGCTTCTTCCTTCAGTCCCCGAACGAAAAAATTCTCGAAGCCGAGATCCTGTCCCATACCCTTGAGAACAGCCGCAAAGGGATCCATTATTTCGAAGGGAGCTTTCTTGGGAATCGATATGGCAAAACCATTTGGCGCAAGTTCGAAGCCTTCTTTGGCCCCAACAAAGCCTTCGCGATCCGTATTCTCCGCCCTGGAGGCTCCATCACCTTCGGATCCGATGGAAACAAATATTGGATTAAAGGAAGGAATGGGAACGCATTTCTTCTCCCCTTCCTCCCTAAAGATGGGTTTCCCCTCTTAGGCATGGGAGCCAATTTGAGCTATCTCGAAGTCCGCCCCCTGATGGAAGCCGTCCTCGATCCTAACTCCCGCCCCGTTGTTCGAACCGAAGTTGGGAGCAGAATTCGATTTCAGGGCAACTTTCGATTCCCCGCTTTCTTCGCAGGGCATCCTCTCCGCAATCTGTCGGGGACCAAGGGAAAATTCGACCTCTGGATCCAGAAAGAAACCAGCATGCTCCAAAGCCTTCTTCTGCAATCCACCACCAGCCCATCCAAAGACGACCCCCCCTTCCGCCTTCGCCTCATCCGCAAAAAGACCCCTCCCATTGACGATTCGGCATCTATCTTTTCACCTAAGATCGCCGAAATCCCTTCTCAGCTTCGCTTTTCTCTCTGGAGTGCCGGAGTTCTTCGCAGGTGGAAAGCCTTTCGTGACAAACACCGTCAAAAAAAATAAGAATCTCAACAGGGTATCCTGGGCATTGGAGAAGAGAAAAACCCAGCCCTTCCCCACAAATTCCCCTATAGCGCCCCCCGAACCTTCCCTTTATCCTCTCTGGGCTGAAACCTCTCTTTTTTTCGCCCCGGGATTACAAACAATATGAAGATCGCAGTTATTGGAACAGGTTACGTCGGCCTCGTTGTTGGGACTTGCTTCGCCGAGACCGGCAATGATGTAACCTGCGTCGACATTGACGCAAAAAAAATATCCAACCTAAACAATGGAATCGTTCCCATTTACGAACCTGGCCTTGAGGAATTGATCCGCAGAAATGTCGAAGAAGAACGGCTGCGCTTCACAACAGATATCAAGAAAGCCATCCAGGATTCCACGGTGGTCTTTATCGCAGTAGGGACTCCCCCCGGAGAGGATGGGAGCGCCGATCTCCAATATGTGCTCAAGGTGGCTGAGAGCATCGGAACGCATATGACTGGTTACCGTTTGGTGGTCGACAAATCGACGGTGCCCGTGGGAACTTCGCGAAGAGTTGCAGAGGAGATTGCAAAACATACGGATGAGCCCTTCGATGTCATCTCTAACCCAGAATTCCTCAAAGAAGGAACAGCCATTGAAGACTTTATGAAACCGGATCGTGTGGTCATCGGTGCGGACGACCCCCGGGCCACCGAGATCATGAAGGAGCTTTATTCTCCCTTTGTTCGGACCGGAAAGCCGATTTTGGTGATGGACCCCGAAAGCGCAGAGCTTACGAAATACGCAGCCAATGCAATGCTGGCAACAAGGATCTCTTTCATGAATGAGATCGCCCAGATCTGTGATAAAGTTGGGGCCAACTTCTCACGCGTCCGCGAGGGGATCGGCACGGATAACCGTATTGGTTATGCCTTTTTATTCGCAGGGGTCGGCTACGGCGGTTCCTGCTTCCCCAAGGATGTGCGGGCCATCATGAAAACGGCTGAGGACCATGGACACCGATTCGAGATTTTGAATGCGGTTGAAGCGGTCAATGAGAAGCAAAAACATTATATGGTCGAGAAGATCGACAAGCATTTTGAGGGAGACCTCAAGGGGAAGCACTTCGCCGTTTGGGGCCTCGCCTTTAAGCCCCGTACGGATGACATGCGCGAAGCACCCAGCCTCACAATTATCCAAAGCCTCTTGGATCGGGGGGCGACGGTTACCGCCACAGACCCCGAAGCTATCGAGGAGACCAAAAAGATCCTCAAGGATCGGATTGATTATGAAAAGCGGCCCATGGATGCTTTGGACGGTGCCGATGCACTGATCTTGGTAACGGAGTGGAGCGAATTCCGCAATCCCGACTACGAGGCCATGAAGGAGAAAATGCGCGGACATGTCATCTTTGATGGCCGTAATATCTACGCCCCATCGAAAGTTCGGGCACAGGGCTTCACTTACTATGGGGTGGGTGTCGATAAGGGCTGAAAAGACTAAAGCTTGGCAAGCCCGCACGTTCCAGAGTCTTTTCGAACCTTTAGATGCCTAACAAGAAAAAAGATCCGACAGTTAAGCTTTTGATTGCAATCGCTGTCATTGTCGCCCTCGCGGGAGTGGCCATCTTCGTCAAAAGTCAGATGAACAACCAGCGCAGTTCCACAAGCGTGAAATGGAACAAGTCTGGCGAATACCTGAAGTCCAGGTATCAAAAAACAAAACGCTAGCTTGCTTGGATTCAGCCCGAACACGGCATCCTGCTCCTGGAGCACAAGGGAACAGTTCGCCCCCTCCACCTTCCCCTCCCGCCTCGATTTCCCTAAGACCTCCTCTCCCTCATCCAAGCCCTCTCATGCTGGGCTACCCTTTCGAAGCACGCATCTTCTTCGCCCGACAAACCGTGGAACCCCGTGGAAAACCCCGTGGAAAACCCGTCCGCGGGTTTTACGGTCGAAAGCCCTCCGGGCTTTTGGGCATACCAAAGACACAAGATCCTCAATAGCTAAAGCCCTTCCCAAAAACGCTGGAAGCGTTTTTACCACAAAACCCGCGGACGGGTTTTCCACCGGGTTTTCCACCGGGTTTTCTACGCGTTTTTTATGCGGTCTTTACTCGGGTCTTCCCCTTTCCCTGCCTGGGAAACAAGGGAGGATGCAAAAGCACTCTTCAAAGGGGACGAGATCCTGAATAAATCGGGCTAGGAAGCTAAGCTCAACCCCATGCCAAGCTATTCGAGCAGACACCTTGACCCCCAGGAAGCGCGAAAGTACCTGCGTAAGTTTCAAAAGGGTCCTCTTCGGCGCCTAAGCTCCTGGAGGGAGAAGCGACTCGTCAGGCAGGCCATCCAAGAAGCCCTCGGAGAAATCACTCCCGCCAAAGAACACCCCCGTCTCCTTGACATCCCCTGCGGCGCCGGGCGCTTTGCCCCTCTCATTGCCTCCATGGGTGTCCACTATCTAGGCGCAGACCACTCCCCCCACATGCTCGAACTCTGCTCCCAAACTCTTAGCGAAGCGGGACACCCCTCTCTTGGATTCTTTCGCTGTGACGCTCGGGCCATGTCCCTGGGCGCCCAGACCGTCGACCTTTGCTGCTGCCTCCGATTGATCCACCACTTTCCTGAGCAGGAGGATCGATCCAATATCCTTGCGAACCTCCGCCGCATTTCACGTGGCCCCGTCATTCTCAGCTTCCTGGATGGTGAAAGCCCCAAGCAATGGCTTCATCAAGCCCGATTGGCCCTGGAAGGCAAAAAGAGTCGGAGGACCTTGTTGACGAAAAGGCAACTTACCCAAGAATGCGCCGAAGCAGGCTTTCGCCTCACGCGGACCTGGTCACTCTCAGGACTCTTCTCGGGCCAAAGCCTTGCGCTTCTTCTCCCCAGCAACCCTCCCTCCAATTCCTCCGCTTCTTTTTCCCTCAAGACTCAGAACGAATGCCCATCGAATGGTTAGATGAGGACAGCCACCGCCTCTTCGAAGAAGGCGGCCTTCAAGAGATCCAAGACTTCCTCGCCTTTCAAGGAGGCGAGATCATCAGTTCGGCTCGAACCCGAACCTGCCGGCTGATCGAACTCGGAGGATTGCGCTACTACATCAAAACTCAGGACCTGCGCGATCGCTCTCTGCCTTTCCGAAAGTGGCCCAGCTACCTTTTCCATAACTCCCCCATCCTCCGCGAAGCCCGCTCCATCCCCCTCCTCCGCTCCCTCGGATGGGGGACACCCATCCTTGTCGCCGAAGGCTGCCTCGGCGGGCGCCCCTGGCCCCGTGCCAGCCTCCTCATCACCCGAGAAGTCGAAGGCCATGTGGATCTCGCCCGCTTCCCAGGTTCTTCCTCCCAGGCCCGCGCATGGGCCTCCGCCCTCCGCAGCTTGATACGGGACACCCATGCACAGGGATTCATTCTGGGCGGTGTGCGCTTTCGCAACTTCCTGGTCCCTCTTGGGGAGAAAACCGAATCCATCCTTCCCTCTCCCAAATCCATCGTCATCCTGGACCAGCCGAGACTTCGACGAAGCAAGTCCAAGCGCCTCCAACAAAAGGACTTTCGTTACATAGAGAGTGATCTTGACCGCCTACTCACCAAGATCAAAGTCCACAATGATCGAAGGGGACAACCATCTTGAGACGATCCCTCGCCATCATCCTCCTGCTCTTGGCCGTTCTTCTTTCCGTCAGAGCCCTCCAAAAAAAACACGGATCTCTCCTTCGCAACCGAATCTTTGCGGGGGACGTGCTGCGAGGAGAATTCCCCTACCACCCGCAAGCCCAAGATCCCCGCCCTGTCCACGCTCCTTACCCGCCGTCTTACGGCATCATCATGGCACCCCTTCTTCTGACATCCCTTCCCATTGCCAGGGTCCTATGGGTCCTCCTCCAGATTGCCATGCTCGGTCTCATGCTGCAGCAACTTGCAAGGTGGTACCACCAAACCCACCAAGGAAAGACCCCACCCCTCTGGCTCCCCCTTCTGGCAACCCTCCTCGTCTCCCGTTATTTGCTCCGGGACACTGCCGGCGGCGGAGGCAATCTCATCTTCGCCACCATTGTCCTCGTGGCCAGCCTCCCTCTGGAAAAAACACCGCGCGGCACCTTCCTGCGTGGTTGCCTCCTCGGCCTCGTTCTCGCCGCCAAACCCACCCCCATCCTTTTCCTTCCCCTTCTCCTCCTACAAGGCCGCCGCAAAGCTTTTGTGGCTGCCATCCTTACCGCAGCCCTTCTCCATCTCAGCCCCATCATGACTCTTGGATTTCATGGCTGGGCCACTGCTTACCAGCATTGGATCCAAGGGGTCTTCGCCTATGGCAGCCGGCCCGATGTCTTCGCAGCCCCCAGCTACGGCTTTCCGCCCTTCAGCTGGATGCACCAGAGCCTCCCCTACATGCTTGCCCGCTATCTCGGCACAGTCCCAAAAGAACATGCCCTCCCCAGCCCACTGTTTTTCCAAGGCGCCGGCCTCTCCCCTACCTTCATCCACTGGATCTATCGAATCCTCGCTCTCGCCCTGGTCTGGATCAGCGCCCGAAAGCTCTACCGGCAGAGCCTGGACGCCTACCAGCAAAGGTGGCTCTGGCTCCCGGCCATTTCCTGTCTCTTCGCCCTCACCCTCCTCCTTTCCCCCATCACGTGGAAATCCCACCACGTCGCCCTTCTCCCCGCTTTCTACCTCCTTTTAAGTCAAGTTAAAGACGCCCGGAGCCACAAGGGATGGGTGGGTCTCTTGCTCTATTTCATCATCAACGACCTTCTTTCCCAGGAAGCCCTCGGCTCCCTGGGAAAGAACCTCATGCAGTCCCTATACACGGTGACGATTGGGGCTCTTTGGGTTTGGGCGAAGAGTTTGAGACAGCCAACTCTCCGCCCTTAAGATCCCAATCAGAGTTTAAGAAGACTGCCCCCTGCCATGTTGGGTTCATGGAAGAGGTCGCAGGATATAGGTATGCCATGCCTTGGTTCGGAAGCCGACTTGAACCTTGGTACGAGTCCCGGCCGTCACATCCTGCACCTCCCATTTGCCTGGTCGGCTGAAATCGAAGGGAAGGAACGAGAACAAAACGATTTCCTTCGCGGTATCGCGTTGCCAAGCCACTCCATACCAGGTTTTTCCCTTGCCAATCAAAAAACGCCTCTGCATCCAGGGAAGCACCGTGAGATAATCCTCGTTCGCGCGGGCGATTTTTTGCGTGGATCCCGGACTCGCTGCCTCCAGCTTTCGGACCTGGCTCATATCGAAAACGGCCATCACACCTTTGGAGGCTAAGGCCCGGTAATAACTCTGTGGCTCCAAAAAAGTGTCGGCAACATAACGGTAGAGGCCATATTCACGCCCCCTGATGGCAACAAAGTGCTTCCATTCTTCCTGGTTTCTCTTGCCTTCAAACCGAGTCGCTTCATAACCGTAACCACCGGTCGAAAGACCCAGGAGGCTCATCCCCTCCACATAAATCTCCGGGATTTGGTTGCTTTGAAGGTCACGTTCCAGGTCCAAGGACCGGGCGAGTTGGGGACGAGGTTCGGACATCGAATAATCCACAGCGGCCCCGAAGGTGAGGAAGGAATCCAACCAAACCCCATCAATCTTGCTTTGCTGGCGAACTCGCTTCACCCCCCCCAACAAGTTCCCATAAAACCCGCTGAATAGACTCATCCCGGTAATATCCCCATAGTCCTCGTCAAGAGGGACACCCTCTCTCGTCCACATCAACCAATCCAGATGCTTATCCAGTTGCGGAGAAGAAATGGAAAGATGGGCAGGGTTGGTCCAAAGCATGACATGCACGCCAAAGTTATGGGCTCGATCCACAAATTCTTTGAGTCCAGTGATGCCCCCAATGGCCTCTGAGATCTTTGGCTCCCAAGGAGCATGACCAGAACCCTGTTCCTCAAGCCTTGGAGGTTTTGGCCCATGCTTTGTGGGCAGCACACGCTCTTTAATGGAGTGCTCCGCATCGGTATGCCACGGAGACTGAATGCATATCTGTCGCAAACCTAAAGCAGCGATCTCGGGCAACAAGGAAGCATGGAGAGAATAGGACTCCAACCAGGGAGCAGGCATGGGAGTGGTTTTGGGTTTTCGCTCTTTCCAGCGACGATAGGCTTCGTAGTAGGAATAGGGATTATCAGGAACAGTCCAAAGATAGGTCGGAAGGGGATCCGTTGCCTGAATCCCAGTTTCACTTCGGTAAAAACCGGCCAAAGCATCATAGGCAGCGGTCCAGGCATTGAGCCTTTCCCAACGGTCGGACAAAGGCTTGGTGGCGAGTTGCCAATACTTCACGGGAGTCGATCGATGGGGTCCTGGCCCAAAGGGGATCGCAAGGGAGCGAACCAGGTGGGGACCACTCCTACCGATCTCGATTTGCATGGAAACAGGGTTTTCCAACCACCCCAAAAGGGATCCCTGCTTCCCAGCAAGAAAAAGAAATGGTTGCCAGAAACCCCAGGTTTTTTCCACATTCGTCGCAAATGTGCTGGTGCTGGTTAGGGGCTCCTCAAGAAACGCTCCCCAGTTTTGGGAGAGCAACCAATAGTCTTTGCCCAGGGGAAGAGGCTCTAGGAAATAAGCCCAAACCGCTTGCGACAGACCCGCGGAAACCTCAAGACTCCAGCCCAATCCACGATAGGGGACACCCCCAATATCATTGGTCCGAGCCTCGAAGACCCAATAAACGGGGCCCTTGGGGGTCCCGAAATTTAAGGTCACGGTGTTTCCGTTGACCACCGCACCCCGAAACCTGGCCATTGCCAGATCATATAGTTTGGAACCGTATCGCCCCCTAGAATGCCAAGCCCCCTTGTGGAGGGAACGAAGGGCGAGATAGTCTTTCCAATTTTTAATGGGCGGCAGAGAGATTCCATCCATCACTTCGATCACCGGCATGGGAACATGGTCTTTGCCCATCGAGAGGATCATGCGACCCCCTAACTTCATCCATCGAATCCCTTGGAGAGTCGTACCATTCTTAAGGAACTGCAAGCTTCCCGCCCCGGGAAACTCGAGGCTGAGACTTGTTTTGGTTTCTATAATCTTGGGAGGCGGGTCTCCGGCCGGAAGGACTCCGCCTTGACAAAAAACCATGGGAGAAAGGGTGAAAACCTGGAAAATTGCAAGAGAAAGGACATTCATTGGACTTCCCTTTGAAAAAGGTAGAAAAAATGCAGCCTACCCGCTCCCCATGCCGCCCTGCACAACAGATATGCCGCATAAAAAGGCCAGAAGGGTGGAAGAACGCCCTACATGGAAACTATTTTTATTTTCTTAAAAATTTCTCCTAAATCCACCCGGAGAGTTGTCCCCAGGATGGCCTTAACCTGATTCCTGATCGAAGCTTTTGAGCCCCTTTCAGGAACGAGGAATCCAGGGGAGTATTGAGTGCAATCGCAAGGATTGTAGGGCGAGATCAACAAGGTTTAAAAGGGCGCCCGAATTTTGGAATAAATCACGTTGCTCGTCCGCGCCCTTTTGATGGATTCGAGTTCTAAGGCCTGCGTCCAGAGCTTCACCCCTAAGGCAGCTGCCGGGATATTGAACTCCCAGGTTGCGAAGCCTTTCGTCCCCGTGGGGAGGGCTCCGATGATCATGGGGTTTTGCAGGCGGAGGATTGCGCCGGGCCATGGGAGAGGGAACTTGCTCAGCCCTGTAAAACCGAACATCAGAAGGGCAAGAGAATTTTTCGGGGCATAACGGACTTCGAACTTGGCTGTGTCTTTTGTGACGATGGGAAGGGGAAGAACCATAAGGTGGAAGTCGGGGGAGAGGTCAAAAAGCCAGACCGCGCCATGGCTGATCTTCTTGTTGTCATCAATAAACCCACCCGCTGCGAGCGTTGTTCCATCCAGAGCAAGGGAGGTGCCGAAACCCGAATACTTACCGACCAGTCCCGAGCCTTGGAAGGCCGGTTCGGGGGTCCACTTGTTGGGTGCTGTCCGGCGCCATACATGGATGGCCCCTCGCTGATTGCCCTCAGCATCACGGCCATTATGACCAATGACGGCGAGGCCCCCACTGAGAGCCAGTCGAGACCCGAATCCGGCGGAGGTGCTGGGCCAGGGCGAAGTAAACTTATTGGTTTCAGTCCAGCCAGCGGAGGCCTTGTGGAAGAGATAGGCAGCGCCCGCGCCCCAGACGCCGTTGGCCTTTTTTCCGGGAGAGCCGATCAGGGCGTCACTTCCATCCCAAGAAATCGTCGCTCCAAAGAAGGATTGATCGGCAGCTTTCAGAGCCCGGAACTTTTGGGACTGTGCCCAGGTTTGGCCATTCCAGTCAAAGGCATAGACAGAACCGATTCCGAATTTTCTTAGAGAATCATCCCCCTCGCCCGAGGCGCCAACCAGGAGGCTGTTTCCTTGGATGGCAACGGCGGATCCGAAATGGTCCCCGTATGAAGGATCCCCCGCCAACAGCTTGGCTTCTTCCACCCAGGAGCTTCCGTTGTACCTGAAGATCCAAGCTGCACCGGCATAGTTGTTTCCACCCCAGTTTACCTTGGAGTGGCGCGTCCCCGGGGCACCGGCGATCACACGCTTCCCGGAAATCGCCACGGAAGCTCCGAACCAACGTCCCCTCGCAAACTCAGCTTCATGGACCCACTTGCCCGCCTTTTTCCGAAAAATATGAATCTTGCCACCGGTGGTCCTCGAGATATACGCGGGTGCTCCAACCACCAATAAGTCCCTGGAAAGGGCCACCGAAGAGCCGAAGCGATCGTGGACGGCGGGAACCGGCGCAGTCAACTTTGCTTCGCGGATCCAAGCATTGGCTCTCTTTCGAAAAAGATAGACGGCCCCCATGTAGTTGGCGGTGATCTTCTCATCTCGGGCACCCACAGCAAGGAGGTTCCCGGACACGGCCACGCTGCTCCCAAAGTCCCCAAAATTGACCTGATCCTGGACTCGGATGAGCTGCAGTTCTTTTTGCCCGGCCAAAGACGAGGCAAGGGTCAAGGCCAGCGGAAAGAAAAGGAAGGGGAGAGAATGAAATGCGTTCCGTTGGCTCATGAATGACCTGCCAGGTTTTGGGAGAGATCGGAGAAAGATGGAGAGCGTGAAAGTATATCAAGCCCCAGAACAATTGCCCTGTTAGACAAGCCCTGTCTTATCGCAGTTTCTCCAAAACAAGAATCCGATCTCGGCCTCTCGCTTTCTGAAACCGGGGTGGGAAAGGCCAGGGGCTGTAACGATCCTGGAGTTCCTGGGCAAGAGAACGGCGCCCTCTACGCTTTACGCCCAGGACGATAAAGCGAGGTTTTTGTCTTTGGATGGCTTGGCGGAGCCTTGCCTGGGTCCAAATCAAAGGTGGGGCTGGGATCAAACCGGCGCTCCAGGCAACCCGCGGCATGTCGGTAACAAGGTCCTTTTGGGTCAGGGGTTCTTGGCGTAGGAGTGTGCCGACCTGAAGCTCAAGATGCTTTTCCACCCGGGGAGGAACAAGAAAGTCATGAACAAGAGCCGCTCCTGAGCTCAGGAGACTGGCCCCAAGGAAAAAGCGCCAAACCCAGGCTTCGTGGAGCAGGACTGCTGCCGAAACGAGAATCCAAAGGGGGGCCTGGTCTACAAAAAACCTGGGCTTGACCTGAAAAAGAAGCTGGGCGCTTGTCGCCAAGAGGAGGGCGAGGAGGAGGGCTGCCGCCAAAGGGGAGGATCTCCTGCGAAGGAAAAACATCCCGGGAAGGGCCAGGAGGGGAATCCCAAAATCGAGACCCTGGAGGATGGACGCGGGTAGCTGAGAGAAGCGGGCAAGGAAAAGGGACAGCCCTTCTTCGAAGCTTCCTGCACCCAATGGACCCATGGGGCGCATCAAGGTGAACTTGGGAAAAGGGGAAGCATCTGGGCTCAGAAGGAGACGCAGCAGGGGGAGGGATGCAGCGCACACAAGCATGAGGCCCAAAGCTAAACCGAGCGATACCAAAGAGATGCGACGGCCAAAACAAGGGTGTCCCCTTTGGGCGGGGGGGGCGAGGAGGAGGGGGGAGAGGGCGAGGGCTTCGGGGCGGAGCCAAAAGCCGAGGCCGAGGAGGAGGCCGGCGAGGGGGCGGTGGTTCTTGGCCAGGGCGAGGAGGACGCCGCAGAGGAGGGGGACAAAAAAAGTTTCGGAGTAGGCTTCGCCGGGGGAACGGACGGAGAGGTGGAGGAGGGCGAGGAGGGCGGCAGCGAAGAGACCTGCCTGGGGGGTCAGCCAGTGGCGGGCGGCCTTTCCGAGCCAGAGGATCCCGAGGACTGCGGCGAGGGTGCCGGTGAGAATGAAGGCAAGAAGGCTGTCCCCGGTGGCCGCGGCGAGGGGAGCGACGAGGAGGGCGCTCCCTGGGGGGAAGACATAGGAGAAACCCTGGCCAAAATGCCCCCCGGCGAACGCTTCAACCATGGAGAGGTAGGAGGCTCCGTCATTGGAGGGAACCGAGATCAGGAGCCCTTGGCCCAGGCGGACCAAGCCCCCAAAGAGGGCGATGGCCCAGAGGGCAGGACCGAAGCGGCCTTTTAGTGGTAGACGATCCAAAGGCTGGTCCCAAACCACCCCAAGATATTCAACATGGTGGGAAGGTCCTTCATCAATAGGCGGGTGGGGTCCCCTCCTTCGGAGCGCATGTGCACGAGGAAGAGATAACGGAAGATGCCATAGACCACGAAAGGAACCGTCCAGACGAGGAGGTGCGCACGGTCGGGACCGAAGTTGGCGATGGCCGCAGGAGAAGTGGTGTAAGCAGCATAGGCCATGACCGTCAAGGCGCCGAGGGGGGCAATCATCTGGTCCAAAAAGGCAAAGGAGTAATGTTCCAGGGATTTTCGATGCCCGGAGGCCTGATCTTCACCAAGGACAAAGAGTTCATGCCTGCGCTTGCAAAAGGCCAGGAGGAGGGCGACGAAGAAGGTGCAAAGAACCAACCAGGAAGAAACCGGCACATGGATCGCGACACCGCCGGCGTAGACGCGCAGTAAAAAACCGATGGCAATGCACATAGCATCCAAGATCACCAGGTGCTTGAGTTTGATCGAATAGGCGACGTTGATCAGGAAGTACACCAATGGAAGGGCCAGGAAACCCTTCCACCAGGACAGCCCCAAGCCCAAACCAACAAGAATGAGAACGGCAATCCAGGCCACTCCTGGTGAGAGGCGTCCTGAGGGGAGTGGGCGGTTTTTTTTCTTGGGATGCCGACGGTCCCGCTCGAGATCCAGGAGGTCATTCAGTAGGTAGATTCCACTGGCCACACAGCAAAAAGCCGCAAAGGCAATCAACGCTCCCATTTGGGAGGGCCTGTCATAGAGCTTCTGGGCGAACACCAGGGGTGCGAACACAAGCAAATTCTTGACCCATTGATAGGGACGCATGGCTTCGACCAGAGCCTTGATCACGAGACATCTCTCCTATCCAAGAGCCAAGAAGCCACAGCCTCCGCTTCGAGGGGAAGAAGCGCAACTCCCTCCGGGATCTGATCCGGCGGAGCCTCTCCCTTGCCCCATGCGATGGCGACCAGATCCTCCACATGCCCGCGCTCAGCAAAGTAGGTAAGGGGCCACTCATCCCGCACAACCCTAAGCTTGGGAAGTTCGGGAACATGGGCAAAGCCCTCACAGAGGATGAAATCGAAGGGGGCAAAGGGGTAGAGGGAGAGCCAGTGGACCATCTCCAGAACTTTTTTTCGCTCATCCCCCACCCCCCCATCACTGGGTTCAAGAAACAGGGTGGAGGCTCCCGGACCCAGAAGACCGACCGCCGTGGCTCCCGCCTTTTTAAAGCGATAGGAGTCCTTGCCGGGTTTATCGAGGTAGATCTGATGGTGCGTTCCCTTGAGGGCGGCGACCTTAAAACCCTTGGCAGCAAGGAGCCGGATCACTTGGGAGAGGAGGGTGGTCTTCCCTGTGCCTGAGGGGGCGACGAAGGAGAGAACGTAAGGTGGCTTGCGGTCGTTTCCCATGTGGGGGGAAATCTTAGCCCTGCCTTGGAGGGAGATCGAGCAATGAGTAGGGAGCATTGCATCTCAAGGGCCATGTCGAAAAACCTGGACAGAACCCACAGCCCAGGGTAGCCATGGGGCAATGGCCGAAGAAGGAGACGCAATTGGGTTGAACAAGAGGAGTCACATCCGCTTTGCTGTTTTCTCATTCTTCACATTCCCCCTGGCCATCATCCCACTGCTTTATTTCTTGGTCCGGGAAAGAGGTCTGAGCCGGGGTGACTATGCGACCCTCCAGTCTGTTTATTATTTTGCGATGGTGGCTCTCGAGCTTCCCACAGGTTGGCTCGCGGATCGGATCGGACGAAAGATCCCGCTGATCCTGGGCCCCTGTTTTTTCTCCGCCGGATTTTTCCTGATGTTTGTGGCGACAGACTACCAAAGCTTCGCCATCGCTGAGCTTCTCCAAGGAACAGGGCATGCGCTGCTTTCAGGGACACCCTCCGCCCTCCTCTATGAAACCCTCTTGGCAGAGGGAAGGCGCGATCAATACTTGCGCCTTGAATCCAGCATGTCGATGTGGAGGACCCTGGGAACGGCTCTGAGTTTTTTAGCGGGAGGTTTGATCGGGACCATCTTTGGTCTTCCAGCTGTTGCCCTGGCGACTTCATTCTTTTGCCTCTTTGGAGTTCTCGCCGCCTTGGGCCTCAGGGAAACAGTAGGAAGACAGCCTCGTTCGGTGAAGATCCAAAGACCCAATGGGGGCACCACTGGAAGGATCCTCGCCGTCTTTCGCAACTCCCAGGTTCGGTGGCTCTTCATCCTCTACATCCTCTTGTTTTTTCTGCTCCGCTTCGGATTCCACACCAACCAGCCCTGGCTTGAAGAAGCCAAGAAGAAAGGTCCCCTTTTCGTCGGCGGACTCTATTTCAGCTTCGCCTTTGTCGCCCTCCCATTCACCAAGCTTGCGCCAAGGATCAGCGGGCGTTTCGGCGAGGTTCGCACCCTGCTTTGGCTTCCCGTGCTGATGGCCCTTTCCTTTTTGGGGCTCTCCATTGAAACCAGCGCCCTCCTCATCCCCCTCTTTTTCCTGCAGCAGGTTTCCTTCGGCCTACATTGGCCTCTTGTGCAGAGCTATGCAAACCATCGCATCCCTTCGAGGGATCGTGCACTCGCTCTATCCTCCCTTTCCTTTGCTGCACGCCTCACTTTCGCCATCGTCTTCCCACTTGTATTTCAGGATGGGCACGGGATTCGAGGCATTTTCTTTTGGGTCGCTATCGTCGCCTTGGGACTCAGCCTGATTGCTTTGTTCCTCGCTCCTGGGAACAGTGATGAGATGCAATTTGCGGGAGAAGAACTTTGATCGCGGACATCCTATCCATCCAAGGCCAAGGTCCGGCTGTCGCCTATGTCCCGGGGATCGACGGTTCCGGCGAAATGCTTCTCGGCACGGCGAACCGGATCGAACAGCACTTTACTCTCGTTCGCTTTCGCTATCTTTCTCAGGGAGAGGACAGCTACGCGGCACTTGCCTCCAGCATCGCGGAAAAGATCAAAGCAGAAGGTTTAGATCCTTGCATCCTTCTCGCCGAATCCTTCGGAGGCGCCGTAGCCTTCCAGGCGGCCCTGGACCACCCCAAGGCCTTCTGCGCTCTCCTCATTGTGAATAGCTTTGTCTACTTTCGCAGGCGTTTCCGTCTCAGCCTCGCCCGTCTTACAGCTCCCCTCGTCCCCCAGATCTGCTTCCACGGGGGACGCAAGCTCTTCGCTCCCTGGTCCCTTTTTGGAAACAGAAGAGATCCCAAGGCCCTCGCCGCCTTCCGCGCCCACTGCGGGACCTATTTTGACCAAGGATACCGGCGCCGCCTCAAGATGATTGAGGGTGTGGATCTCCGGCCTCGTCTCGGCCAGGTGCAACAACCAGTCCTCCTCGTCGCTTCGGACCGGGACAAGATCGTGGATTCGGTTTCTTCGGCCCGGGAGATGCTTGCCGCCCTGCCCCATGCCGAGATGGAGATCGCCAAGGGAGGAGGACACTTGATCCTGCCCTTGCAGGAGGAACCCTGGGTTCAGCGCCTCGAGAGACTTCAGCAGAAAGGCCCTTGCGATCGATAAAGAGGGCATGAGTTCCAAAGCCTTTCCCCTCCCCACGGCCAAGGCCCACCAGTGGGTGGTTTACTTGACCGCCCGCTGCAACTTCTCCTGCGATTATTGCATCCAAAAGGGAATGATCATCCCCGGAGAAAAGCGCCGCCCCTGGGGACGCTATGACGAACTCTCGGGCGAAGCATGGGTGTCCTCTCTCAATGCCCTACCCGAGCGGCCTGAACACACGCTGATTTTGACCGGAGGAGAACCGAGCCTGCATCGTGATTTTCTCTACATCGCCACCCATTTGGAGGGATACAAGCTGGACCTCACCTCCAACCTGAGCTTTGACATTGACGCCTTCGTAGATGCGATGAAGAGCGCAGGGAAGACCTTCTTTTCGAGCTTTCACACTTATCACCCCAAGTTCATGGCCCCCGAGGAGTTTGTTCGGCGGGCAAGGAAACTCCGGGATTCAGGAGTCATCGAACAGCCTGTGTTTTCCCTTCTGGACCTGGATGCCTTCCCGCATTTCCGGGATGAAGAGCATGACGCAAACATCCGGAGTTTTTACGAAGCGGCTCGTGGCCTAGGTCTCGACTTCCAGCGCAACGAGTTCCGGGGCAATCACATGGGGGATGCCTTTACCCATGAACATAAACAGCAAATGGGCTGCACCAGCGGCTGGGTCAACTTCGCCCCGAACGGGGACATCCATAATTGCCAATTCCATCTCGAAGCCCGGAAACACAGTTTTGGGAACATCACCGACATTGGGAGGGTGAAACCCATCCCCTCCTTCGGCGAGTTTTTTGCCTGCAGCGATTTCGGTTTTTGCGATCCCTGTCACGAGAACTCGGGGCGCGGAGCTTTCATGGATGGCGAAGGCAAGGTCTTCCGGCGCAACGCCGACGACTCAAGGGTGTATCTCCGTTGGATGAAGGTGGAGGACAGCCTCAAAGTGGGCCGGCGCTTCCTGGACGAAGGCCGCCCCGAGGAAGCGAGCCAGGCTTTTCTGGTCGCCATCGGAAAGCAGCAAGAAGAGGAAGGTGAAGCCTCCCCCGAGGCCTGGGCAGAACTCGGCCTCTCCCTCTGGGCCACCGGCGAGGAGAAAAAAGCCCTTGCCGCAACTCTCCAGGCCATCAAACTCGGAAAACACGACCCTGACTGCCTTTGCGCAGCGGTTGAACTGGGACGCCGCACAGGTCACCAGGAAGAAGTCCAAGTCGACCTCCTCCAATTCCTCCCCCCCGAACGCCTCCAAGAAATCGAGAAGGCGGTCGAAGCGGTCTTTGTCTAGGAGTAGCGATGCCCCCCCGTGTGCTTGTGGATTTCCGTGGCCGCTGGGGCCTGGGCGACCTCGTCTGCGCCGAACCGATGCTGCGTGGCCTTCGGGACTTCCACGGCCCCGATGCCGAGATCCGTTGGCGAGGGCATGCAGGTAACTGTGCCTTTTCCCCCGACATCGATGGAGAAGCCCCTCCCGGCTACCGCCCTGATCGCATCGTCCCCGTCTCCCTCTTCACCGAAATCGGACACAGGGCTTTCGCCGCCCTCGAAGCCCTCCCCTCCCTCGTCGACCACATGTGCTCCTACGCCGGCCTCTTCCCACAAAACAGGACACCCATGCTTCACCTCGGCCCCCAGGAGCGAGGCATCGCCCAAGAGCTTGGCATCCAAAGCCTTAGGCGCCCCATCGTCGCCCTTTGCTCCGATGGATCCGACCCCTATCGCGCCCTCCCCATCCCCCACTTTCAGGCCCTCGCCCGGCAAGTGCTCGCCCGGGGTGCCACCCTGATCGAGGTCGGCGCCCGCCAAGGCCTCGGCCTCGGACACGATCTGGTCGGCAAACTTTCTATCCGCGCCACAGCGGCCGTCCTCGAGCAATGCGATCTCTTCATCGGCAATAACTCCGGACTCCTGCATTACGCCCAAGCGGCAAACTGCCCTGTCCTCGGCTTCTTCTCCCTGGCCCTCCCCCAACGCTTCCTTCATGAGGGGAGAACCCTCATCGCAGTTCAACACCCCGGCCTCGACTGCCTAGGCTGCATGACCCGGGACTTCGAAGGGCGCAACGCCCGCGGATGCGAAGCCCACCCCGAAGCTGCCTGTATGCGAACCTTCCCCCTCCCGACCGCTCAAGAAGCCCTCGCCCGAATCTTCGACCAATACTTGGACCTGGAACCTTGGAAGGGCAACGACGGATCCTTCCAAAAAAGAATTCTCCGCGAACACATCCAAAGCCTTCACAAGCTCGGATTCCACCAGCGGGCGGATCGGCTCGCCGCCTGCTCCTTCAATAAAGCGATCTCCCCTTCTTGCTTTCAGCTGCTCGAGCCTTCCGGACTATAGGAAAGCCAATAAAACCCTTGGACAGGGAACTCATACCTTCCAGCCATGAGAATGAAGGGAGGACGCTGCAATGAAGTTTGGGCTAGAGCCCAAGGACCCCAAAAGTCCCTCAGAATTGGCAGAACGGATCACATAACCACAAGATTCAATCCTGGTTTGACCCTCACCTTTTTTTTCAAGCTCTTCTTTTTTCCATGAATTTCAACATTCCATTCCCCGGGAGGCACTTGAACCCATCGGAGAAGACCGTTCCGAGAATTCCTTGGACGTGGCAACTGCAGCACACCTTTTGCTGATTGAAACAAAACACTTTTTACTTCGGACTGCCAGGACAATCCGCGAAGGTCCAGCTGCAGGGAGCAATCGCTTTTCAAATGAACAATCAGCCTAGCTTTTGGAGACAAGGGAAAGGAAAAAAGACGCTGCCAAGGGGTTCCCAAAGGAAAGCTGTCCGTAGACCGTATACGGAGTAACCATCTCCCCTGCGGCACTTCCAAGAAGCCCACATCCTTACTTTTGTGGCGAACGGGGATCGGTCGAAAATTTCGATCTCCTTGAGCGGCAATCCAAGCTTTAAAATCGGAAGTAGGATTCCCGAAGGCATCAAACACTTTAATCTCTGTTAGCTTGAGATTCTTTTTTCGAAGCAACACTTCAATAGGCTCTGCTTCCTTTTGATACAGAACAACTTCCTTCGAAGAATGAAAAAAACCGGGTGCTTGGATCTCCAATGAAACAGGCAGGCCTTCCTTCAAGGTTTTGCCCTGAGAAAAAGGCGAATAAAAGAAATCCAGCCTCCCCCTGAAGCCCACCAAGAACATTCCTTGGGACTCTTCATCCGAAATGTGCCAAGAGGCATTCACCTTAAACCGTGGGATAGGAGCTCGTTCTTTCTCACTTTTCACCGCTAATAAAAGGTGATAGGCCGGCACGATGGTTAGCTGGACATTTTCTGACCCTGCAAACACAGTCGGGTGCTCCTTCATGGTCCAGGGACCACCTTCCACATTCAATACATAGCTCCCAGGCTCTAGCCCCTTGATCACAAAGGAACCATCTTGCTCTGATCGTGCCTCCGAAAAGCAAAATGGGGTTTTAAGATAGGGCCTAGCTTTTATCTGCCTCTTGTAGTTTCGTGGACATCGAAGGTTTCTCCCCCGAGCTTTAAAGTCGGTAGTGGCAAAAACCTTAAGTCCCCCAATCGCTTGCCCTTTTTCATCTTTTATGAAACCCCGAATTGCCAAACCTTTGTGAAGGATGACCAACAATCTCGTCCGAATGTCCCTGGGAACAATATTTCGAACACCGCCTCGAAGGAAGCCAGGTTCAAAAACAACCAGATCAATCGTTTTTGTTTGCCATTTTTGAGGAATGTTCAAAGCAAAAACACCTTCCTTGTTCGTGTGGACCTCGCTTAAAGGATGGACGAATTCGGGAAAACTGGGAACCGAAGCCCCAACCTTCTCTCGCTCCAAAACCGCCTTCCCCTCCCCCCGGGAAGGAAGGGCGTAGACAAGAGCCGAGGGAACCGGTTTCTGCCCAAAAAGAACCAATCCTTTGATGATTCCCCGGGGCTTTTTTTCTTCAGCAACAGGCTTGCGCCCAGACAGCCTAGACTTCTTATGCCCCCCTTCTTCCCGAGGAAAACTTCGGATTGCTTCCGATTTCCCCCCCTCCAGAGATGAGGCGGGGAAATCGGAGACTGCTTTCCCTTGGTGAAAAAGGTTTCCAAAAAAGAAAAGAAGGAGAAGGAAGAATCCAATGAAGACAAAAAGTCCTACCCCCCACCAAGATTTTCTTTTCATTGAAGCGTCCATTTAACCGTCGTAGTTTCCTCCCCGGGCTTGTCGGGATCTTGCTTACATTTCCCTTTCACCACCCCAAACAAGCAAATAATCGGAACCTGATCTCCGGGCGCCACTGTAAAATTTTCTACCTGATTGTTAGTCCATTTCACCTGGATCTCAGCGGGATTGAGACCTAGGTTCTTGATCGTCATGACTTTACAGCTGGTTCCATCAGAAACAGCGATAAACCTCCAGTCCTTTGTCAAATTGACGATCCCCTCGACGGGAAGAGTGTAAACATAAGCTTCCGAAGGCTTTACAAGCGGCTCAGGATTGGGATAAGCGACTACGGGGAAAAGAGCAGAAAATGCTAACAGGATTTTTTTCATGATTCTCTCCTTATTCCTCATCCTTGGTCCCTTCTGAATCGCTAAACAGAGGGATAGGACTGAAGGTTTTGGATCCAATACGTCCAATACAAGGAAGACCGAATTGTCTTCCTATTAAGAGAGGGGGGGGAAGATTTTTCGCGATTTTTTTCACAATTCCTTTTAAATAGTTTCGAAAGTCTCTCGGGGACAGGGCAACCTTTCTTGCTGCCTCTTTTAGTGAACCACTCCCAAGAAATGCTTCAAGAACAAGCCGCTGGGTCGATGTGAATCGGATCGGTTTTGATCCTAGCTTAGGCAACAACTCTCCATTTTGAATCGCTTTTAAAAACAAGGCCAAAACCATTCGTCCTGGCGTGTCTTGAGGGTCAGAAAAATCTTTTGTTTCAGAACAAATGGGCCATGGTTCTTTTCTCGTTGAACATAATTCCGAAGACACCGGCAAACCTTCACAGAACTCTTCCCGCCGCTCAAGCCGCTCATCCAATGAGAAAAAAAGCCTTCTTCTCTTTCTGACCTTTAAAAGATAATGCCGAAATACTACATGGAGCCATGCCTCCAAATGAGTTGGAAGCCGATCCACCATCCACCTTGAAAAGAACTTATCTTCTACAAGGAAAAGAGTCTCTACGGTTTCCATTCTGCAAGGCCGCATATTGCGAATTCGTTTTTCCCATCTGAAAAAGGCATCTAGAGCTTGCAATGGGTCTTTGGGTTTCATAAGAATCAACAAGTAAAAGGCAGGTAAAAAATTCAAAATCTTTCACCAGGCCAAAAAAGCCCCTTGTTTTGAACCATTGTCCTAAGGGGTCAGGAAAGGGCCGTAATGGTGAATGAAAGGTTTTAATGCCATGTAACCTAGCTTTGTCCAAAGAAGAAGGTGATGTTCCTTGAAGATAAACCTTTTCTCCAATGACTCTACACCCACAAACCCTGAAAGCCCAGCATAATTCTCAAAACGAAACAAACCGCACATCCCCCTTTACCGCCCAGAAACTTCGAGAGATCTTCACCAATGCTTTTAATAAGTGCGGAAGCCTTTGAACTAAAAAACCTTAGGGCGAGGACAGTTTGTGAAAAACCAATATGAAAACATAAAGGCCACTCACCTACTCTTTTTCTCCATCCATTCACCCTAAGAAAAAAGGCCCTCGGAAAAAAATCAGAGCGCAGGATCGACCTTTAGGTTCAAAATGAAATCCCGAATTTGATCCCGAACTTGGGAGTAGACTTTGAGTGTTTCGGCTTGAGTCATGGAGCTGGAGACACAACGGGGAGGATCGGGGAAGCTTTGATGGAGCAAGGGAACTTCACGGGGGAAGATCGGGCAGGTCTCCCTTGCGTGATCGCAAACGGTCACAATGAGATCGAAGGGGATGTGGAGGACTTCGCTGATTTTTTTGGAAGATTGCTTCGAAATATCGACTCCGGCTTCGGCCATGACTCGAACCGCCCATGGGTTGAGCCCATGGGTTTCGATCCCCGCAGAATATGGATCGATGTCTTGGGGCCTCAGGGCTCTGGCAAAGCCCTCCGCCATCTGGCTGCGACAGGAGTTGCCCGTGCAGAGAAAGAGGACCTTGCTTTTCCGCTTCATTCGGTTTTTTGGGCCTGATCTTCGGTGGGATTGCTGGGACCCTCGGAAGCAGCGCTGCTCTCGTGTTGGGCCAGGGCTTCGCGGAAACTCCCTCGCTCTTCCGGCTCGGCCGGACGCCACCTGCCCGCTTTGACACGTTCTTTGACTTGGCTCTGATTGAGCACCATCGAAGTGATGTGACGCGCATCGGGAGAGAAGACATGAACCCGCTTGCCTCGCCCAATGACGACAACGCTCCCTTCCTTGGGATCCATATAGAGATGGTGGTCCCTGGCAGTCTTGGCTTCGGGGAAGGCCAACTGCGTTGGACGCCGTCCCTCCTCCGAACGATCCCGGGCATGCCCTGTCCGGCGCCCCAGGTTTTTGGCGTTGTGCGAGAGCCGGCGGACCAAGCCCCGCAACTCACTGAGCACCTCTTCTTCCAGATCGAACTCAGTGCCCGCCACTTTTTTTCCGGCCAGAGTCTTGGCGAGGTGGTTCAGGTTTCCTTGGAAGGCACGCAGAATCTTGCGGACCCCTCCCTCGGGGAGATCATCCAAATCCACCGAAGCCACCGGATGCAGAAGGAGCTGGAAGCCCTCCTCTCCGCGATCCCGCTTGAGAACCTGGAGGGTTAAGGCAGCCTTTCGATGTCCATCCTGAGTCGTAAAGAGGCCGACCATCGCCTGCCCCACCAAGACATAGGGGAGGCTTTCGGGCTCGAAGGCAGGCTTGACACCATCGGTCACGGCCGAGCCCTTCTCGAAGAAGCTCACAACCGCTTCTTTTCCGGCAAGCAGGTCTTCGATCCCCTCGTGCTTTTGCTCGATCGCGTAAGAGACGAGATCTGCATAACGAGGCCGCCCTTCGAGGCCGTAGCCCACAAGAACCTGCCTTGCGTCCATCGGCTTGGCATAGTCTCCCTTGAAGCCCTCTTCGGAAAAGACATAGGCGCGGCCTGGAACAAGCAGTCCGCTCTCCAACACCTGCTTTTCGAGGCTTTCGCGCCATTCCCGAGCCATGCTCAGGGCGGCTTCTTTGATCCCTGCCTGGGTTTTAGGAATCCGAAGAGTGAGCTCGAGGGCCTCCTCCTTGATCGTCCCAGGGATCCGGTTCGCACCCGCGCGCCTCGCGAGGTCCACCCGCGCTCTCCGCAGGGACTCGAGGGCAACTTCTAAGAGTTTCTCGGGGGAGAGAGAGGGTCCTTTGGGAGCGGTTTTGCCACCGGATTTAGCTTTTTTGCGCTTGCGCTTTTTAGCAGGGCGCCTGGTTCTTGCTTCTGCGGGGGCTTTTGAGGAGGCCACAGCTTTTTCACTTGAATCTCCCGAGGCCTTTTCCACAGCCTGTTCCAAGCCATTTTCCGGTGAAGGAGCGTTTTCAGTTACCGGCTTGGGAATCTCCACCGCGTCCGGTGTCCCTTGTTCAGGCTTTTCATGTTCAGTCATATCCACTCTCCAGAGGGGTCTTCAGGCAACCATCATGCGGTTGGGGAGTTCAAAAAGTCTCCGAGACCATACTCTTTCCAACGCCGATCTACGAGAGACCTTGTATCTTCGTCCATCCGAATGAGATCCGGCCAGGGTCGCTCGAAGCCCTCCGAGGCCCATTTTCGGGTGGCATCAATCCCCACCTTACTCCCATAACAGGACAAGCGGCTTGCATGATCCAGCATCTCCGCCGGCCCCATCGTGAACTGCAGGTCACGCTCAGGATCGATGTTGGCAAGTGCATGAAAGGTGACGGCTGCATGATCCTGCACATTCACATCCTTGTCCACCACCAGCACAACCTTGGTGAACATTGCCTGTCCCAGGCTCCAGATCGCGTTCATGATCTTGCGCGCATGGCCAGGGTAGCGTTTGTCGATGGAAACAATCATCAGGTTGTGGAAAGCACCCTCGAAGGGCATCGAAACATCCACGATTTCGGGGAGCTGCTTTTTCATCAAGGGCAAAAAGATCCGCTCGATGGCCTTGCCGATCCAGCAGTCTTCCTGGGGGGGGCGCCCCACGATGGTAGACATGTAGATGGGATCCTTCCGCATCGTCATCGAAGTGACATGGAAGGTCGGGAACTTGTCGGCAAGGCTGTAAAAACCGGTGTGGTCCCCAAAAGGACCTTCGATGCGGATGTCATCCAGATCGACATAACCTTCGATCACGATTTCCGATTCGGCTGGCACCAACAAGTCGGACTCTTCGGCCTTGACCAAAGGAACGGGTTTTTGCCGGAGAAATCCTGAGAGTAGCATCTCATCCAGATCGGGGGGGGCCGGAAGAATCGCGGACATCACGGTCGCCGGATCACAACCAATCGCAACGGCAACAGGCACCCGGACCTCTCCCCGCCTCCCGGCTTCCTTGGTATTGAAGGCACCATCGTGGTGCATGTGAGAGTGAAAGCCCGTCTCCCTGGGTCCCATGACCTGCAAACGATACATCCCGCAATTCATGTTGCCCGAGACCGGAGAGCGCGTGAACACCAGGGGCATGGTGATAAAACGCCCCGCGTCCAGCGGCCAGGTTTTCAGAATGGGAAGTAAGCCCAGATCACAATCCTCCCCCTTTAACTTCACCTCCTTGCAAGGCGCGTCTTTCACCACCTTGGGAAGCATTTTGGCCAAATCCAACAACTTGGGGAGTTGCTTGACCTTCTCCAAAAAGGATTGCGGGGTCTTCTGGTCCAAAATGGCGGATAAGCGATCCGCCACTTCTTCGATATCCGAAACCCCAAGGCCCATCTCCACCCGGCGCATGGTTCCCAATGCATTGGTCAGGACAGGGAACTTGGACCCTTTTACCTTCTCAAAGAGAAGGGCAGGGCCAAGGGCCTTAGAAACCCTGTCCGTAATTTCACAGATTTCCAGGTCAGGGTCGACCTCTGCCGGGATCCTCCGAAGCTCACCAGCCTCCTCAAGGCTCTTGATGAATTCTCGTAAATTTTTATAGGCCATTGGATCCTCTGTGGAAAAGGCAGAGGATCATAGCGGAGCCCAGAGAACAGATCGAGGGGGGATGGAAGCTAAAGGTGGCCGCCTCGGGATCCAATAGGAATGCCTCCAGGTTATTTGAAACCCTGGAGACGTTCTCTTGCCGAGCCCCCCAGTGTAGGTGTCTTCCTGCAACCTCAATCCTTTTAAATCAAAAAGAAAAAGGTTTATTCGTCTCAATAAACACCCAGAACAGGCACTACCGAGTAGTTATAAAGGGGTGCACTTTTATTGGGATCGAAGCTACTCGAACCACTCGCATATCCATAAATAGCGATTCCGCCTCCAGATTGTCCCGTTCCCACGATAACCTTAATCCCGCGGGACAATTTGAGCTTCCCGTTGTTCAGTCCGCCCATTTGGAAATAAGCTGTTTTCCCGGCAAGGCTCACAGGCATTATCCCCCAGGTAAAACGGGCATATCCCGAGATACTGGAGGTTTTGACGGGAACAGGATGGAGGAGGTTAATAGGGGTATAGAGAGTACAAGAAGTGCCGGGAACCTTCACCGCGATCCTGCTTGCTCCGACCCAAGCAACAATCACATCCCCCTTAGCTCGAGAATAGCCATCGGTAAAAGCTGGGAAGTTTGCACCCACGAAAAAGCCATTAGCATATTGGTAGTAGTTAGTGGGACAACCCGTACCGTAATGGTTTACCGTGCCCCGATCTGGCCCATAGTATTGGCAGTCGGCATACCAATATTTATTTTCGGTTGCGCTGACAAAGCCTTTGAAATCAACAGCGAGATCCGCTCCAAGACGCACAAAGGGCTTGTCAAGCTTGAAGTTGAGCATCCACTTATGAGGGGATGTGGTGGGCTTGGTATAAGCAGGATAGTTGAAGGTCCGCTTCTTGATGACGGTTTGCAGGTCCGTGCCATGGTTGGTCCAAACCTTGAGATTCGGGTTCTTTATTTTCACCCCCTTGCTGGACATGAGAACCTCAACAGCCACCTTTTTTGCGATCCCGGTCCCAAAAGAGCCATTGGGCCGCACATAAAAACCTAGGATCACTTTAGGGGCCGTTGTCCCAATCAATTGACTCGAATAGAGGTATTGGACCCGGGCATTGTTGTACCGCCAAACTGGCCAATGATTGCTCGACCCTTCTTTTTTCATGAAGCCATCAGGAATGGTAGCTTTAGGGGCCGGGGATTGCGCAAAAACAGCCCCACCCAAAAGGGCGAGGGTAATTAGAGACTTCCACTGCTTCATTGTTGGGGGTTCCTTCGAAGAATCATCAAAAACGTCCCAAAAATGGGAATCCGTTGAAACAGCGGAGATGATAACATATGCAGAAAAATTAGCCCAGAACTTGAAATCTTTGCAAAAAAAAGGAATGGACGGCGGTCGCGCGTGAACCGCCGCCCTCCCCGACCGAAACAAGTCCCCCAACTCGAGTTCGGTCTCCTCCTGCTACGCCTGGGTCCCCCAACCAAGTACGAGCAGGTGACAAAGGCTCCCTTCCCCGCGCGACCTTTGTCTGCATCCCCCGCGCGCATAGCGCAGGCGGCGCCGGAGGCGGCCAGCACCGTACGGATGAATTCAATTTTCAAATGTTCCCCTGATCCCGCTGGAAAACGGGGAAGCCGGTTTCACAAAAAGGCCAACGGGCTTGTCGTTCCTATGACTTCCTTTTCGCCCTGGTGAAAGCCTTTCTTAACGAATGGGAGGAAGGGGCGATGACTACGATATTTCCGGAATCCCCTCAGGGGGAAATCCCAGGCCAAAGGCCATCGTCAGGCGTGCATTGCACTCCAGGACAGGGGTAAAACCTTCCAAGGCCCCCATTTTCCAAGCGATCCCATCGATTCCAAAGGGTCCGAAGTAGCCTTCTTCTCGGAGTCGTTCCGCAACTAGGGAGGCAGCATTTCGCATCTCATCCTCAGGCCCCAGGGCCAATTCAGCCCCTTCCCAACACCCTCGAGGCCCTATCCGTTGGCGCACGAGCCGCCCCAGACGAAGCGCCCCCTCGGGGGACACCCATCCATGGAGAGCGAAGGCATCCAGGACCAAGGCCTCGGGCTCCACCCAGAGGCCACCATCCTCGGCAATCCGAGCCTCAATCCACCTAAAATCCCCGGGTTCCAGGCTCCCAGTCACCGTCCGCTGACCCCGGCCCGCGAAGCCAAAGCGCTCCTTAAGTCGCCAAGCCCCACTTGGACTGGGCCGCGCAAGAACCGCCTGCGCCTCAGCCATAGCCCCCAGCAGCCGCCCCCCCGCCAGCCCCAGCCCCAAGGGGGACACCCATTCTTTTGCGTTGACCCGGCGGAGAACCGCCAGGGACGGGGCCTTGGGCGGGATAAGGCCGAGGGTTCGAAGCTGAGTGAGAGCGCTTGGGGTGGGAGACCAACAGAGGATTCTCCGAAACTCGGGCCGGGATAGGGCGGCTCCGGGCTCCGACACCCAAGGCCCTTCAAGCGGAAGTAGGGTGTCCCCCTTTGCCGGGAGGCCGAGGATGCGGCGAGACCAGGCCTTGATGCGGCGGCGCATGGCGGGGCTGCGGTGGTAGCTGTCGCCCCTTGCATATTCGAGATCGGCGTCGAGGTTCAGGAGCCAGGCAGTTGTCATTTTTCTCAATCGTAGGACTCCAAGGCGTCCAAAAATTCCTGGGAAAGGCCGGCTGCCCCCCGGGCACTCCTGTTCAGGGGACGCCCTTGGAGAATCTGGGGGGTCAAGGGCGGGGGAAGCTGCTTAGCCCAAGTCTCAAAATCGAGAGAGGGGCCAAAGGCCTGGAACCATTTGGCTGCGAAGCGCACATGCCGAATCTCGTCCCTTCCAACCCGTTCCTGGACCTTCGCCCCTGCTTCGTCCCCAAAATCTCGAAAGATCTTGGCAAAGCGGGAGGAATGATCCAGGTTGGCCCCCTCCAGGCCAAGGCCCATGAGGGCGACAAAAGAAAGGGCTGTCCCGCAACTGGGGATGCGTTGCCAAAACCAGTCGCGAACCGGGAACTCCCCGACCCAGCCCCCGCGCGCACGCAATTCGGCCTCGTAAAGCCTCATATGCGCACACTCCTCCAGGCATATCGCCAGGAGACCCAGCCGGAACCGCTTCGGCGCCTCGGGAAATGCCAAAAAAGCCCAACAAAAAAGCTCAGCGGCCTGCATTTCATGGTGGAGGAAGGTGTGCAGGAGCCTCCGACGCTGCTCGGGGCTTTTGAGTGCCCCGGGGCGAAGAGAACGGGGAACTTTGGGGCGCAGCTCGAGACAAGGAGGTCGTCCCGGGCGGGCCACTCGCCGGGGAGGCGCATTCTCCTCAAAACGAATCGGCGGGCGACCTGGAGCAAGCTTCCTCTCCAAATCGCATCCCTGGATGTAATCAAGAGCCCAACGCTCAGCCGTCCCGTGAGGGGGGTTTTTCATTGATTCCACTTCTTGGAACAAATCCTATGAAAAGGTCCTGCCATCCTTGGCATCTTAGCCTTAAGCCCCCATGCTTCTTCTATGAGCCAGATCGATCATGACAAATACCGGAAACTCTTAAAGATCCAGCAAAACAATGCCCTCCTCAAGACCTCACAAGCGGTCCTCGGATGGGATCAAGAAGTCATGATGCCCAAGGGAGGCATCGAATGGAGAGCCCGCCAACTCGGCTTCCTCGCGGGCCTTGCCCACGAACGCTCCACAACCCCAGAAATCGGGAAGCTCCTTCAAGAATGCGAACAAGATCAAACCCTGACCAGCGCTCCCCGCTCGGTCCATGGAACGAACCTTCGCATGTGGCGCAGAGAATACGATAAGGCAACCAAACTCCCCGTCTCCCTGGTCAAGGAAATCGCCGAAACCCGGAGTCTCGCTCAAAGTGCATGGAGCGAAGCAAAAGACAAAAGCGACTTTTCTATCTTCCTCCCCTTTCTCGAGAAAAACCTCGAACTCTCCAAAAGAGAAGCAGAATGCTACGGGGCTCCCGAAGGGGGCGAACTCTGGGACGCCTTGGCAGACAACTACGAACCCGGCGCTAATGCAAAGGAGATCAGCGAAATCTTTGGCCCCCTAAGAGACCGTCTCGCGGCCCTGATCCAGGAGGTCCAGGAAAAGGGAAGTGCCCCGGACACTTCATTCTTGGATGTGGCCGTCCCAATATCCCGGCAGGACAAGTTCGGCCGCTTGGTTCTGGAATCCATGGGATACGATTTCAACCATGGAAGGCTGGATGAGTCCTCCCATCCTTTTACGCAATCCTTTTCCCCTGCCGACGTACGCATCACCACCCGTTATCAAGAAACAAACTTCCTCGACGCCCTAGGCTCCACGATGCATGAGGGCGGCCACGCCTTATATGAACAGGGACTCCCCATGGAAACAGCCGGAACGCCGGCTTCCGAAGCCATTTCTCTGGGAATCCACGAGAGCCAAAGCCGCCTTTGGGAAAACATGGTAGGTCGAAGCCGGAGTTTCTGGCAATGGTCCACCCCCTTGGTCCATGACATCTTAGGAAGTGGTCTCACCCCATATGACAGCGAAGCTTTTTATCGTGGATCCAATAGGGTCCAAGCTTCCCTGATTCGGGTCGAAGCGGATGAAACGACTTATAACCTCCACATCATGATCCGCTTTGAGCTTGAGCTGAGGCTTTTCCGTGGAACCCTCGAAGCCAAAGATCTACCCTGCGCTTGGAACAAACTCTATCAATCCTTGCTTGGAGTCAAGGTGCCCAATGACGCAAAAGGTTGCCTGCAGGACATTCATTGGGCCCTGGGAATCTTTGGATATTTCCCCACCTACACGCTGGGAAACCTTTACGCTGCACAGTTCTTTGCAAAAGCGGAAGAAGATCTTGGCTGCATGGATGACGCGTTCGCGAAGGGACAATTCAAAACTCTCCTCGCTTGGCTCAGAGAGAAGATTCACCGACAAGGATCGCGCTTTTTCCCGGGAGAGCTCTGTGAGCAGGTCACAGGCCGAAAGCTCAGTTCCGATGCCTTCTTCAGCTATCTGGAGAAAAAGGTCCGAGAGACCCATGGGATATAAACGATTGCCTCCTGAGAGCTTGGAGGCTTCCCTTGGAGCCGGAATAGGCCACCCAAGTAGCAGGAGTTGGCATCTACATGCGATCCTTCTGAAACACCCAAAGATCTTTACTGCTCGTCCGAGACTCCGGAATTCTCCGTATTTTCTGAGCTTCCTGTTTCTTTCGACTCTTCAGAAACTTCTGACCCACCCGAACTTTCCGGTTCTGCTAGGGGCTTGCGGGCGATGACGACAAGCTCTTGGCCCTTTCCCTTTTTCCCCAAAAAGGCCACAGCCTCCTCAAGGTCCTTATCAGCCTCAATTTTGAGACGATCCCTGAGAATGCGGTAGTCATCTGCGACATCGCTTTCCCCGATCTGCGAAGACCACTCGAGGACTTGGAAGCCGACGGATTCCATAAGAGCGGGCAAGGTTTTTTGAGTGAAGTAGAAGAGGTGATTGGGCCAACTCTTCATCTTCCAATAA
>JALSSW010000129.1 GCA_026984035.1 Planctomycetota bacterium | reverse complement strand
TGCATGCGGCCGGTTACTTCCAACACGGGCCCTTGCTCCTTCTTGTAGCAGGTTTTTTTTTCCTGCGTCGTTATAAGGAGTGGAGAGCAACCCCTTCAAAACCATCGCTTCTCGGCGCGGGTCTCCTGTCCATTTTTCTTCTCCTTCATCTTGCATCCACAGCTCTCCAGGTCGATTCTTTCTCCGGTTTTCTTCTCGTTCCCTCCCTCTTTGCCCTCCTCCTTGCTCTGGAAGGTTGTGAGCGTCTACGCATCGCAGCCCCCTCACTGGGGCTCCTTTTTTTGGCTGTCCCCTTCCCCGTTTTTATTACCGGGCGTCTTGCCTACACCCTGAAACACATTGCCACAACAGCTTCCGTTTTCCTGGGGAATCTCTTTGGACTGGGATTGGTCCAGGAAGGTGCAACCATCCACATACCTGGCCAGACCCAAGTTCTTCTCGTAGGGGATGCCTGCTCCGGCCTCAAATCTCTCGTGGCTCTTTTTGCCTTGGGATACATCTTCGCCTTCCTCCTTGGCAAACGAACAATCCTTTGGCGTCTCGTGTTCCTCCTGGCATCCCTCGGGACCGCCCTTCTCGCCAATTTTATTCGCATCGCGGTCCTAGCTTGGATCGCCAAAGGCTGGGGGGTTGCCTACGCTTCAGGCCCTGCACATGACATCTCAGGAACACTCTTGTATTTAGGAGCCATTGGCTTCCTCCTCCTTTTGGAGCATTGGATCCCTTCGCTGAAAGAGCCGAGCGAAGCCCTAAAGATCCAGAAAGACGCGTGCATCCCTCATAACAGGGACTTCAGGGAAGCAAGGATTCCTCCAGCTCACCAATCCCTTTTTTCAGCCAAGCGCCTGCTTCTATTCATTCCCCTTCTTCTGATTGGCGGTCCCGCAGGTATCCTTTCTTGGGTTAAACCCAAGGATCCCAGTTTCCGTCTTTCTACGCGTTTTCCGTATCACCTGGGGGTCTTCGAAGGTGTTCAGGACTATCCTCTGAGCGAACGCTGGTATGCCCTCCTTGGGACTCGGGACGTTTGCTGGCGTCGTTATCGAGACCGTCGGAGTGGGGATGAAATCATCCTGACTCTTGTGTTTCATGGAAATAACTGGAAGTCTGTGCATCCCCCCCAAACATGCCTCCAAGCGAGTGGCTTTGATCTCGAAAAGGAGAGCTTGCGTCAACTCGACAACCAAGGCCATGAGGTTCGTTTTGTGGAAGCCAAAAAAAAGGGCGAAAGCTATCTCGTGGCCTACCTCTTCGGTGGCCAGGATTTTGAAACCGGTTCCTATCTTAGCTTCTTCCTCCATAACAGCCCCAAGGCCCTCTTTCGGCAGCCAGTTCGGGGTTACCTCCTTCGGGCCGATCTCCCCGTTGTTCCCGGGATGGATCGAAAGAAAGCTGAGCAACTCCTCGCAGACTTTTTGCGAACCGCCCTTCCCGTCGTCAACCGCCTGGTCAAGGAAGAGGGATGAATCTCAAGCATGCTCTCACAGTTGATGTCGAAGACTGGTTTCAGGTCCTAAACCTAAGAGACCGTTTTCCTTTGGAAGAATGGGACCAGTGCGAGCTGCGGCTGGAAAAACCCATGCAGATTCTCTGGGATCTCTTGGATCTCAAGAAGGCGAAGGCAACTTTTTTCTTTCTCGGTTGGATTGCGGAACGTCTGCCTGATCTTGTGCGGGAAACAGCTGCGAGAGGTCACGAGATCGCCTCCCACGGCTATGACCACCAGCTTCTTCCGGATCTTGGAGAAGAGGGTTTTCAGAAGGATCTTGCAAAGACCGAGTCCATTCTCAAGGGGATCACAGGAGAGCTTCCTCGGGCCTTTCGGGCTTGTACTTGGTCGGTGGGTCCTAAAACACCTTGGGCTTTCGCAACCTTAGTTCAACGGGGTTATACAAGAGATTCTTCTCTTCACCCCATCCGCCATCCTGACTATGGGGTGGAGCAAGCTCCTCTCATCCCCCATTTCATTGAGGTAGGGGGAGGCAAACTCTTCGAGCTTCCTCCTCTTGTAACTGAGATCCTTGGGCGTCGTTTCCCTCTGGGCGGAGGAGGTTATCTCCGCCTCTTCCCCATCCGCTGGATATCAAAGGCCTTATCTAAACGGGAAAGGCAGGGATTCCCCTCCTGTATCTACCTCCACCCCTGGGAACTGGACCCGGATCAACCTCGAATGCAGGGGCTGGGGCTTCGCGGTTTTCGTCACTATGTCAATCTTTCAAAAACCCATGACAAACTCGCCTACCTTTTAGATCGCCATCCCTTCGGAACCTTCCAAGATGTGCATGAAGCTTGGCTTCAGCGATAGGCGAAAAAGGTCCTTCCTGTTTTCTTTGTAGAGATCTCAACAGTTGTGGCTGCTGGAAAAAGGGGTGCCCTTAGTGCGGTTCGTTCGGGGATCATAAAGATGGGGCCGATTCTGGTGCTCCCAATGTAAGTCTTTATTTCCAAACCTCCCGGGCCATCGTTACGCACATAGAGGGTCTTCATGGAACTTGTTTTTTGGATCCTTAAAGGAGTAGAAGCTGTGGCCGTGCTCCTTTGAAACCCCTTGGGTTGTAAGAGTGGTCGCATGGTGAACAGCGATGAGAAAGAAGGACGAATCCCAGGCTTTGCGACATAAGCTTGTGCGTGGATGACAGGAAAAGAAATGATCGCTTTGCGTAGAGGAGAGTTTGCCTGCCCCAAGGGGAGTTTTAGGGTTGCTGATCCATTTGTGTCAAGAATACCCATGGGAAAAAGGCCAAGAGAGAGCAAGGGGCTGCCAATGTCCACATTTAAACTCCCTCCGATTCCAGCAATGGAAACTGGCTTGGAATAAACACTGTCGGAAAAAAACAAAACACCTATTCCCCCTGCGAAGGATCCTCCTGCATTGATGGTCCATTGGTAATTGTCGTTTCGCGCAATGCTTGCATTGGCCTTGTTTGCAAAGTCCGGATCAAGAGCGGCATAACCTGTGTTGGGATTAAGACAGGGGCTGTTGTTGAAACTTGGGTTGTCCGAGGCGCCTTGAATGGTTGGTTCGACAAAACCGAGGGTCACCGACCAGGACCGATTGGTAAAGAACTTCCTTCCGGGGCTGCCGTTGAACTCGGTCCATGCGAGCCGTTCAATGATTTGGCCTGTTGGATCTTTGGGATCAAATTTTTCTGGGCGAGGGATTTCTCGATGGAAGCGGTTTTGCCAGCAGGTTAACTGACCATTCCCACCATTGGGAAGGGCAGTCCCAGCTTGGGACATCCAAAGGCTGATCCCATCTGTCAACCAATTGACTTTTTGGACAAAATTCCAAGCGACATGAAAAGACTCGTTTGGGTCGAGGAGAGGTTTGTTCTTTGCATCTTTAAGAGCGGAAAGAACAAAGGGACCATTCTGAGAACTGTTACGGTTGTGGGTGATGGTGAAGGCCCGAATTCCGCTTCCGTTCGGAAGAGTTAGGTTGCGCAGAAGAATTGCAGCCCGTTTGTATTCCGGTTCGCCCTTGCCATCCAGTGGTGCAATCTTTAATTCCCAGGGTTCCTTTGTTTGCATTCTTTGGTCCTGGATGACGTATTGGATCAAGGAAAGGCGGTTAAGCCCACGCGTAACACCCGGGGGAAAAGCCTGAGAAACATGACCGGTCCCTCCTCCAACAGACCCTCGTGATGTGTACTCAGTGGATTGATCCCAAATCCGGATCTTATTTTGAGGGATGCTGCTTTGCCCCTTGAGAAAGGGAAGAGAGAAGAAAAGGGGAAAGGCAAGAATCATTGATTTCATTATAGCTCCTTTTTTCCACGGCTTGTTCTTCTGGGAATCAAGGAAGCCATTGTAGGGGTGAGAAAAATAACAAAACACCCCCTTCCCGGAAAGGGAAGAAGGTGTTTTAGAGGTTCACCGTGGATTCGAAAATCAGCGCTGAATGAGCGTTCTGATTGAATTGGAACTGAAACCGGCGATGGCGGAGAAGGTGGGCGTGAAGAACACGACATGCGTGTAAGCATTAAACGCTCTTGGAATCGAAGTGCCACGTGGGGCGTTGAATCCGGGGAAACCTTGTCCATTTGTGTTTAATCTTCCGAGCCAGTTGGGGAAGATCGGCGTGTTGACCAAGCTGATGCTAAAGCTGGTCAAGCTGTCGAAGCGGAAGGGGAAGCTCCGTCCACTCCAGAGGCAGTAGTACCAGTAGCTTCTGAGCCTGGGTGCTGTGATACACATCCTGGCGGATCCACCGGTTCGGGCGGAATAGGTCGCGAAGGTTGTGGACTGGGCCATTGTTCCGAAACGGGGAAGGAACTGGATGTATCGCCCAGAACCCCTGTATCCACGCAAGTTGACCGTGACGGAACGGGTGTTGTTGCCTTCCGAGATTTCACTGATGCTCCTTGCGATGTCGGCAATGGCACCAACATGGTAGGTTCCCGTTCGGAGGCAGAAGGGAGCAAAATGCCTTGTGGTAACGGTGCGGGATGCCCCT
Organism: Planctomycetota bacterium; assembly: GCA_026984035.1. Classification (GTDB taxonomy): domain Bacteria; phylum Planctomycetota; class UBA1135; order UBA1135; genus HyVt-539. The sequence continues at coordinate 6,468 of JALSSW010000129.1, read as the reverse complement.
GCGGTTAAGGTTCCTGTTCCATAGGCACCCACATAATCATCACTGGTTGAGATGATGGTATTGGTGGAAATCATGATCCCCGTGAGACTGCTCGGGGCGGTTGCCGTTCCCTGGTTTTTTGTGGTGGACCTGACTGTGAATGCTCCTCCAGCAACTAGAGAGCTGGAAGCAATCGAGGGGACCACCAGGTCAGGGCGTCCAAAACAAGTTCCTCGAACTGCACGAGCATTGTTGAGTTCGTTGAGTTCGGCGATGGAAGCTGTTCGGTCGTTGAGGATACCCATGTAGCAAGTGCCAGGACGCACATTGGTGGGGATCCTTACGAGGCTCGCATTCGTTGAGGATGCATTGATGGCGAGGCTTGGAAGAGCGAAGGCTCGCAGGAGGGTATCCGTTGCCGTGATGAGGCTGTTCGTCGAAAGGTAATACCCATTGTTGGAGACTGGGGCTGTTGCCGTGCCAATATTTTTTGTGGTCGAGCGGACGCTAACGGTGGCCCCAGCCCTCCAACTTGTAGTAGAGGCAAAAAAGAACGTAGGCGTCAAGTCAGGTTTCCTTGAGGGAGGCCTACAAAGGACCCGAAGGGCCCTGGTGTTATTCCTTTCGCTGATTTCGTTGAGTCGGAAGAGCCTGTCAGCATAGGCCCCAAGGTAACAGAAACCTGAAGGGAGGCTTCTTGGTGCGCGGACGGTTGTGGAAACGGTGTGGCTCCCATTAACAACCAGGGCATTTGTCGTGAAGGAAGCTAGGAGAGTGTCCCCCGTGCTGATGATGCTGTTGGTGGAGAAGTAATGACCGGAAAGGACCGCGCTCGATGTGACCTTTCCAATATTTTTGATCGTAGACCGGATCGAAAAGATTTGGCTCGGAGAAATCGTCGTGGTGCTCGAGACGAGGGAAGTCGGATTGAGATCCGGAAGTCCCCGGCAGGTTCTCCGTGTTCCCAGGCCGTTATTGCTCTCGCTTTCTTCAGCAACGCGGGAGAGGCGGTCTGCATAGACACCTAGATAGCAGCTTGCATTTTGGAGATCCCTGGGCAAGCGGACTGAGGCCGAATGAAAGTGGGATGAGCCCACGCTCAAGGCGTTTGTGGTGAAGCTGTAAATCAGCCTGTCTCCTGTGGAGATGATGCTGTTGGTCGAGATAAAGTATCCCGAGAGCGTCGAAGGAGAAGATGCCGTCCCGTAGTTATAAATGCGGGAGGAGATCGAGGCTGTGGCTCCAGCTGACAGGCTGGAGGGGCCTGTAATAAAAACAGGCCTCAGGTCGGGGAGGGGTCTGCGATTGCAGATACGGCTCCGTGCTGTGACAAAGGGTGCATAGTCCTGCCGGGTTCCTCGGTTGAAACTCGAAGAAGAAGTTGTGCAACCTCCGTGGGTGTGAACTGCTACAGCCCTTCCTGTGCTGGCGATCATGACAGGACTTCCGGAGTTCCCACCCATGGTGTCCACTTGGTATCCAAGGAGCGAAGTTCCCTTAAATTTCTGAGGACCAAAGTGGGTTTGCTGGACGAAGTTGAAGGTCCTGGGGCTACTGTCGGCTCCATGACCTGTTACCCTGAGGGTTGTCCCATTGGAGGGGACTGAAGAAAAGAGGAAGTAGCTCCCCTGGACAGACCCGGCGTAGCGTCCGGTGACGCTGTTTTTCCGAGTAGAAAACACTCCCCAGTCCTTGCCTTGTCCACCATTTTCAAACATGCGACGGCTGGTGCCTTCCCAGGTGTATTGGGAGGACGTGCTGGGGTTTCTGATAGCGCCCGTGGAACTGGAAAGAGGCACGTTGAATTGTGCCGTGACCAAGCTCACGGAACCGGCAAGGCAGTGGCCCGCAGTGGCGAAGCAATTGACTCTTGAAATGAGCCAACCCGTGCAAACTCCCACGGAACTCCCCTTGCGGATTAAAAGGCGGGCGACCCGGCGGTCACCGGAGCGGACGCGGTTGTCTGCAGTCCCGCAAATGGTAAGGGGGGGGAGCTGGTCCACCGGATTGCCCACGGCAATCGACTTAATGGCGAAGGAATTGTTTTTGGTTTTTGGCCCTGCGAAAAGGCGGATCCTTATGGTGTCTCCGTTGAAGTAGACCGACTGCAGGCCGACTTCTGAGACTTTGTTCCATTCCCAAGCCTGCTTTTCGTCATCAAAAAGAGACTCAATTTCGAGAACGGAGCCTTCCCCCAGTTGAATCTTTGAGAACTCAACCTGAAGAAATGAAGCTTTTTGAAAGCGAATGATCTTTTCGGAAACGAGCACTTGTCCCGGACCATCGTTGCTTCCATTTGGGGATGAATAGATGAAGTTTTTCACGGTCCCCACAGTGGGGATGGCCGGGGCCTGGGCAAAGGCTCCGGTTGTGGTTAGGAGTCCGGCCAGGCACAGTGCGGCAAGACTCGTTTGAATTGGGTGTCGCGAACTCATGAAAGGCTCCTTTGGAGAAAGGTAGTCAAAGAAAAGATTTAGAACCCAGAAAGGTCCCGAAATGATGAAGTAATTACAGATTCTCTTTTTTCAGAATCCCGCTTGCCGTTTCTCTTGTGCAAAACCAGGTTTCAAGCAGCTTAATTCAGTCCGACCCATTCCCCTCAAAGAGGTTGCCGAGAGTTAGATGTTTGAAATTCTTGGAAACCTTGCAACTTTCAGCTTTTTCCTCGGGACAGAGCGGAGAAGGCGAATGAGAGAAAGCAGGAGAGATATCTGAAAAAGAGATAAGGTTATTTGCGAACCCCTGACTCGAACTTGGGAAAACGAAAGGCAGGATGAAAGAGAGGCTGGAATTCGCCGTTTGTTGTGAACAGCGTAAATCGTAGCTGTCAATGATTTGCAGGAAAGCCCCCTGATTAGTTTTTTTCTGAAAAGCCCTTGGGAAGCAACAATTCCTCGGTTGTAAGTTGGGTGCTGTCTAGGGCTAACAGGATCGACTGCGGAAGATTACCCCAAGATCCCTGATGAGTGAGGGAAGAAAGCAGGAAAAATGTTCGAACAGAGGCTGTCCTTCCGGGTTGCTTTTTCGGATGGATTCTTCCGAGGAGCTTGGTCGCAGGCCCCCGGAAATCTCCATGCCTTGGGGGGCTGGTTACGATCCTTCGCAGGTCTTGTCTTTGCTTTTTAACGAAATGAGTCGGGAAGGGTTTTTCCAAGAGCTCGGCTCAAGTCTCTCCGTAAGGATCCCTTCGGGTTTTTGGCAAACTCTTTTTAGGTGGGCTTGGGATCCTTTGCACGGGGTTTTGAGCCAATTGGTGGGAACACGGCCCTTTGTGACTCCTTTCTTTGCTGTGGATCGCCATGAAAGGGATGTTGGTCAGGGGGATCTGCAATCTCTTGCTAGATGCAAACATTGCGCGCACAAGACAAAAGGTCCCTATACGACCCGTATTTCTGCCAGTTGGAACGACACGGGGTTTCATATCTTGACTGCTCAAATCCCTATGAACTTTGATACCCTTATAGGGTGGGTTTAGCAGCCTTAAATACTGCTGATTTTATTCGCTTCGCGAGAAGGTTGGACAGTGCCGGTAGAGGGAGCATGGCTTTGGTTCTTCCTCCGAGACTTGGTCTTCCTCTCAAGGGGCGAATCCTTTCCTCTTTCTCATTAAACGTGGATCGCTTCGATTTCATTTCCTGGGCGATCGAACTCCGTTTGATGTAAATTTTTTCTTTTAGAGGTGCAAAATGCGTTCACTGTTGCCCTACTTTCTCCTTGCGCTCGGCGCAAATCTCACCGCACAGATTCCTCTCCCGAAATACCAGAGGACCTATACGGCTTCCATGACTCGAGGTTATTACTTCCAAGCTCCGACGAATTTTGTCATTACGGGCCTTCAAGTTCCCGATGAAAAAAAGATCGGAAAACAAAATGTGGCCTTGTATCGAATGAAGGTCAGGCCACCGGCCTATTCTCAAAGTCTCTCGGTAAAACCTTTGTTCTTTGCGGCAGGTATTGATAGCAGCAAAATCCTGAAGGTGGTCCCTCCCGTGATCGTGAAGAAGGGAGAATGGATCGGTGTTCTTGGAGCCTGTGGTGATGCAAGCAAGCTCTATAACTCCTATGCGGGGCCTAAGGCACCCAGTCGTGTTTTGGGTATCCCTTTCACGATGTACCGCTTTTTGATGCAGGCTAATATTGTGAGCAACAAGGGCGTGGGGAGGGTCTCTTCAGAAGACAGGTTTAATGTCTCCAGAGTTCGGATGTACGTGGCGGCCCAGGGTGCTGCCTATGCCTATGGAAAGACCTCGGCGACGACCCCTGAATTGATGCCCAATGACAGTTTTCCCCCCAGCATTCAATACCGCGGGGAGATGGTTTTGAAGCCCGTTGTTTCCGGAGTGAAAGCTGCTGTCCTTCTCGTGAGTTCCAGCCGGGTTGCAGCCCCAACTCCTTATGGGACGCTTTTGGTAGCCCTGCCCCCCTTAGTCACTCTTTTGGTTCCGGGGCCGATCTCTTCTTCAGGGGTTCCCATCCGCTTTCCTCTTCCCAAGGATTCAAAGCTTTTGGGCCTCAAATTGGATTTCCAAGCCGCAGTGGTGACTACAAAGCCCAATTTGAGTACTGCGGTTGAGTGGGTCATCGGGAAATAAAGGGATGGTTTTCTAAAAAAACCATTTACTTGAACTCCTCAAGAGTTCCTTTTTCGGGGTTCCAGCGCAAGCGGAGGATGTTCCTCCGCTGCGCTGTCATGTATTGGAGCCAGCGCTTTTCTATTTTTGCTTGAAAGGCAAGTTCATCCTGATTGGCGGGTTTTCTCATGAGGAGGGGGCGATCGAAGCGGGGGCCACGAAAGGAAAGAGTGTAAAACTCAGTCATCAAAAAGAAGAGTGGAACCGGACCATGGTGGGATTCAAGGTTGGTGACCTCAAGGGCTCGCTCGTGTTTGGCGACCTCTACATGGAGGCGATCCAAGAAATGGTTCATCTTGGTTCGAGCCCTTGCCCAAGGGGCGAGATTTAAGAGCAGGAGGCCAAGGCCGATGGGGGCCGAGATGCTTAAAAAGCTTCGAGTGCCATAAGTAGCGAATAGGGCACAAAGGAATGCGGATGGAAGAAACCACACTCTTCCACCTCCCAGATCGGAGTGGGGAGGGACGCCCCCTGTGACCGAGAGGGTGAATAGGAGGAGGGCTCCTAGGGCGAGAAGAGGTTTGATTCTTTGATTCCTCGGTTGTTTTTGAAGGGGAAGAGTCAAAAGGGAGAGCAACATGCTGCCGGCGTAAATCCATGTAAGGATTTTGGCCAGGCTTGGCAGGGCCGCGGAGGTTCCCAAGGGCCAAAGGAGAAGGGGAAAGGCGAGGAGGAGCCAGCCTTTGAGGCGGATGAGAAAAGGAATGGAGGCAGCCCACCACGAAGCGAAGACCTTGGTCACGAAGATTTTTTTGAGCCCAAAGGTAAGTCCCAGGGCCAAGGGTGGTCCTAGGAGGGTAGAGGGTTCTTTACGAGATAAAATCCAGAAAAATAGCGGGGCAGCTACAGCGAGGGGATACGTGGACTCCTTACTCAGAAAGGCGCAGAGGAGGAGGAAGGTGGCCCAAAGGGGGTGGAGTTTGGACTTCCCCAACCCTGCCCATAGGGCAAGGAGGGAAAAGGTTGTCCCCATGCTGTCGACCCTGGTGGATGCCCATCCATACATTTCGGCGGCCGCCGGATGCCCAAGAAAGAGGAGGGCGCCCAACCAAGCCCGTCCAAGATTGAGCCCCATTCTCAGGAGCAAGAGGAAAAGAGCCACTCCTGACAGCCCTATCCAGAGAAGCCCCAAGCGCATGTTTCCTTGAAAACTGCATCCAAGGATGTTTCGCTCGAACCAAACCGCCCCATTGACCAAAGGGCGAAAGCGCCGCCCTTCGTTTTCGTGGGTGTTGACCAACAGGGCCTCCTGAAAACTGGATTGATCCAAATTTTCGAAGAGTTTCCAATCGTCTCCGATGGGAACAATAGGACCAGCAAACCAAGAAATGAAAAAAGGAAGCAGGAGAAGGAGAAGGAGGCAAAAAGAGAAAAACAGAGGGCGCACCCCGTCTTGGGAAGCCGAAGGATTCGGAAACGGGGAAAGATTCATCGGGGACTGCTTGGTGGTTGTTCTATGAGTTTTTTTGCTTGAAAAGCCAGATCCTCTAAAAGTTCTGTTTTTGTCTTTTCTGCAAGGTTTTTGAGATCTTTTTCCAGGCCGGGATAGTCTTTGGACTTGCCCGCGGCCAGGCCTGCAAAAAGTCGGATGCGCTGGACTGGAATGGGTGAAGAAGAAGGGAGGGGGAAAAGGCGTTTCCAGGCTTCTTGGATGTCTCCGATTCGGTAGGCAAGGCTTCCCAATAGGTCAGGAGAAGTCTCGAGCATGCGGACAAGGTTGGCTTGTGACTTTTTACGGGCCGCCAGGTCATCGAGAGCGTAGTAGGCTTGAAGGCGTGCGATGTCTCGTTCGACTCGTGGAATCGGAACGTTGAGGGCTATAGATTTAAGACTCTCCAGACCTTTTTTCGGGAACCCT
>JALSSW010000128.1 GCA_026984035.1 Planctomycetota bacterium | reverse complement strand
CCCTGACCATTTGCCGCGCCATTTTTGTCACCGCCCACGGGAGACTTGAAGGAATACGAAAGTTGGGGATTTGGCAGGATTCCAGCTTGAAGGAGCTGCGCTTTTGCGATTCCCTTTTGGTCGCGGGCAGCCCGAAGCCTTGGATTGAGGATCACAGCTAAGATCCCGGCCTCGTCCGGCGATAAGCCATCCCTATCGTCAAAAAGAACGGGTCTCAGGATTGGATGCTTGATCGATCTCGCCTGAATACGAATTTCTCGAGCATCAGGGATTTCGAGTTTCTTCGTGACTGCTGCAGCAGTAAGGGGCATCGGATGAAAGGTCGCGCAACCAAAGAGAGCCAAGCTGAGAAGCAAATGGGCCCTGGTTGCCAGGGCCTTAACCGCCGAAGCCTTCATTCCCCTCCCCGCCTCCAGGCAGCGGCAGAGGCTTCACTTCGTCTGTTTTCGAGGGTGGATTTTTTCATCACCGCCGGAATGAGTGTTGCAAAAAAGAGAGACGATTCCATTGTTTCCGGACCCATCCTGCATCTCTCCTAGGTGTGGCAAATAAATCGTCAGTGTGGCCCAATGGGAGAAGAAAGACAAAACCAAACAAGACACATACGGCAATTCCCATTCTGTTTACTTGCAATGAGGCCCTCAGAAGACAATTGAGACTAAGCAAGCAGGTTGAGCTTGAGGAGTTAGCATGGCGATCAATTTTTTATGGCTTCGGGAACCAGAATCCACCCTGGGCCACCCAAGATGCAGGGAAAGGAAAGCCTTAAGAAAATTGGTCGGGGCGAGAGGATTTGAACCTCCGACCTCTTGCTCCCGAAGCAAGCGCGCTAGCCAAGCTGCGCCACGCCCCGATCCGAGGGAGGACGATTCGAGAAGAATCGAGGCGGAGAGCATAACGAGGTGGGCGGCAGACTCAAGGGGAGGAATGGGAGTGAGGGGAGTCCGGAGGAAAGCGTAGAAGCTCGGCAAGGACGGCGGTGGCGTAGGAACCGCGAGGGAGACTGAAGGACAGGGCCAGTTGATGCGGAGCCGGACCGGGGCAAACATGGCTGTCCCGGATCGGAATGCGAAGGGGGCGGCGGGCGCCTTGTTGGGAATAGGGGGCATAGGTTCCGGGGGAGGCTTGGAAACAATCGTGGGAAAGGGAGTGCTTTTGGAGGATTTGGTCTTCGAGGGCGGCAGGTCGGCCAAGGGGGCGGAGGCATTTGGGGCCGGGCAGGGGGGCGCTTGGGGAGATCTCGAAGGTGTCGGCCCGAACCTGGGCTTCCGCAGGATCTAAGACAAGAAAGCAGGCCCCGTTTCTATGGAGAAAAGCGATATCCCCCTCCTGCATCTGATCCAGGTCAAAGAGGCGGGCACGCAGACAATCATTAAAAACCCGGGCTTGCAATGCAGCCGTGCAAAGGGAGAGGAAACGCCTGGGAAAGGCCCGCAAGGCCCGCTCAGCCTTGCTCCCTTTCCGCCATTGGGCGAGAGCTTTGGATGCCAAGGGATGGCCCGGCTCGAAGGATTCCAAAAACTCCTCATGTTTGCCTTCCAATAAAAGTCGCCCCAACAGGGGGGTGCTCCCCCCCCTCCCAAAGCGCTGCATGCCGAAAAAATTGGGGACACCCCTGCTTGCGCAAAGGTCCAAAATGGCTTGAGCCCGTTGGAGATCCCCCTCCTTGGTTCCCCTCAGGAGGATCCGGAAGCGGTTTCCCTTCAAATGCCCGATCTTGATCTTGTTGCCATGTTTTCGCACATCCAATACCCGCATCCCGGGAATCTCTAATCCCAGCAATTTGCGTGCATCCAAATGCTCAATCGAGATCCACTGACGCGTGACCGCCCTACGGTCCTTCAGGCCTGCATATCCAAACTCTTTCTCCTTCCGCCCCAGCGCTCGGGCAAGCCCTTTCACACATGCAAAGGTGCTGAGGCCACGCTTCTCGATCCACAAAAAATGATGCGTTCCTTCGCCACTGGGCTCATAGGAAAGCTGTTCTTCCACCTCAAAATCCTCTGGCTCAACCCGAAAATCTCCCGAGATTCCTTCCAAGTTCTTGGACAGCCAGTCGCCTCGCCCAGGCCCATCCGTTAGGCTCCTCTTAGGTTTTTCGTTTTCCGCATCCTCTTGGACACCTTCTGGGCACATGGCCAACTCCTCACTCCCTGAATTGCGATTGAACCTCAAAGTCAGTGGCCGCCATCCAAATTTCTTCCGCAAGCAATGCCGAAAGCCGAAGGCCTCCCTTCCCGCAGGCTCCCTCGTCTTCGTCAAAGACCGCGAAGGAAAAGCTGTGGGCACGGGATTCTACAACTCTCGCTCTAAGATCGCCCTACGCCTCTTGGCCCATGGGAAAAAACCTGCGGGTCCGGACCTAGTTCTCGATCTCTTGGATCAAGCTCTCGCCTTCCGCCGGAAACTTGGACTTGCAAAAAAAACCAATGCTTACCGATTGGTCCACGCGGAAGGGGACGGGCTACCCGGTCTCATCCTCGACCGCCTCGGACCTTGGATTGTTTTGGAATTGGCAGCAAAGGGTTACGAACCATTTCTCGAAGCCATGGGGGAGCGCTTGCTCAAGGAATTTGACGGTGCCCGCCTCGTCCTAAGGATCAACCGCGAGGCCGCTAAAACGGAGGGGTTTTCTATCCGGGACACCCAAGTAAGAGCCGAGGGCCTCCTGGAAGAATATGGGATTTCTTACCATTTCACGCCTGGCCAGGGGCATAAGACGGGGTTTTTCTGCGATCAGCGAGACAACCGCCTCCTCCTCCGAAGGCAAGCGCAGGGAATGCGTGTCCTCGATCTCTGTTGCCACGCAGGGGGTTTTGCACTGAATGCGGCCAAGGGCGGGGCCAAGCAGGTCGAGGCCTTTGACTTGGATGAAGATGCAGTGGCTCTCGCGAAGGCCAATGCCAAGACCAATCGCCTACCCGTGGATGTGGAACAGGCCGATGCCTTCGAAATCTGCCGGAGCCAAAAATTAAGCCATACAGATTTTCTTATTCTTGACCCTCCAAAATGGATTCACTCCAAGGAGGAGCGGGAGGAGGGACTTAGGCGTTATCGGGACCTCAACCGCCAAGCCTTTGCGGGGCTGCCCATTGGGGCACAAGTCCTCAGTTGTTCCTGTTCGGGTTTGTTGGACGAGGGTGGGTTTCTTCGTGTACTACGCGAGGCAGCCGCCCAGGCCAAACGGGAAATTCGCATCCTTCGTTGTACGGGCGCAAGCCCCGATCACCCCGTATCCTTAGCCTGTCCTGAAACACGATATCTCAAAGCCATTTGGATGGAGATCCGATCATGATTGCAGTTTTACTTCCCCTTTTACTTCCCATGCTCCAAAGACCGGGCCAGCGTTTTGCGTTGCCCCGGCTGACCCCGGAACAAGGCCAAGCAATTCTAACGATCCAGCCCCAAAGACTCGAAGGGACCCTCTTTTTTCTTGCAAGTGATGAATTGGAAGGACGGGACACCCCTTCTCGTGGTCTTCGAGTGGCTGGCAGGTACATCGCCTCCCGCTTTTTAGCTGCGGGGCTGGAAGGACTAGGGCCCAAGGGATCCTTCTTTTTAGAAGATGAAGTAAAAACAGTCAGGATCCCTCAAAACCTGGTCCAATTCCGAGACGCTCAGGGCAAGGCACTCCCACACCTTGGGCTCCTCCAAGCTCCCGAACAGCCCCTGGATCTCAGCGCCATCCCTGGCAAGGACATCCAAATCGCAGACCTTCCAAAACCCGGGGCATTTCCCATGGGTCCCGGAAGGAAGGGGCGCAAAGTTCCCCTCCTCTTCCTGGCCTTCCGAGCCGTCTCTCGCGCCCGTGCTCAAGGGGCAAAAATCTGCCTCATAAGGGTGTCCCCTCATTCAGGGCTTGTGGCCCAGGCAAGAGCCTTGAACGCGCCTAAGCTCAACCGAAGACGTGGTTTACCCATTCCGACCCTTCTTGTCCCCGAGGGTTTTTCTTCCAAAAGCAAACTGAGCATCCACCTACCGGCAAAGCTTGTGGGAAAAGCTAAGGTCCGCAATGTTGCCGCCGTCCTGAGAGGGAGTGATCCCGAGCACAACAAGGAAGCTCTCCTTTTTTCCGCCCACATGGATCACATTGGCCTGAGACCTGGGGCGGATGATCCTGTTTTCAACGGCGCCGATGACGATGCCAGCGGCTGCGCGGGAGTCATTGCCCTCGCCGAAGCCTTTGCCTCCCTTGAGGTCCCCCCCAAGCGAAGTCTCATTTTCGTCACCTTTTGGGGCGAAGAAAAAGGTCTCCTTGGCTCGAGAGCCTTTGTCCGAAACTCTCCCTGGCCGAGGAACAAGATCATTGCCGACATCAACATTGAGATGATTGGTCGGCCCGAAGAGGATGCCGAGGGAAAGATTTGGATGACGGGTTGGGGGCATTCCAACCTGGGGATTTATATGGCCCAAGGGGCTCGCCGTGCCCGGGTAAAAATCTTCGAGCACCCCAAGTTCAGCGAAATGCTCTATGGTCAGAGCGACAACCTCTCCTTTGTTCAAGCGGGCATCATCGGGCACAGTTTTTCGGCTGGCTCTCTTCACCGTGATTACCACGGCACGGGGGATGAAATCCAAAAGCTCAACTATCCCCACATGGCCAAGGTTGTCCGCGGCCTCTTCGCCGGAGCCCTCCCTATCGCCGATGCCCTCCTAACTCCCAGTAAAAAATAGCAAAAGTCCCTCAATGAAACTTCCCCTCTCCCTCCTCCCTTTCCTCGCCGCCTGCTCCTCCCCAACTCTAAGCCCGCTCCCCACCCCTACTTGGACCAGTCCCCACCAGGACATGGAGCAGAAGAGGGACAGCCATGTTTCGTTCGAGCGGCCCTGGCTCAGCCGGGTCTTCCGCCCGAGTCGCCCTTTCAATGAGGTCCTCCCCTCTTGGAATGTGGATGTCCCCAAGGGCGCTGGCCTCCGCATCGAAATCCAAGTAGGGGACACCCATTCTTGGTCTCCCTGGCTCCATATCGGAGACTGGGGCCGCGTCCCGGAAACCCGACGCCGACTTCGCTACCCTAGGGGCCGAGTCGCGATCGATATCTTTCGTTCAAAGAACCTTTTCCAAAAAGCCCGCTTCCGTCTCACAGCTTTCCCTTCTGATGAAAACAAGGAAGGGGTCCTTCTCCACCGCCTCCACGTCTGTTTCAGCAACACAAGCCATGGGATCCATCCCAGGCCCCCAAGCAGAGGCCCCAAAACTCCTCCCCTTCAAGTCCCCCTCCTCCGTCAGGGAAGCGCCCCCAAAACCATCTCTTCCCAAATCTGCAGCCCCAGCTCCGTGGCCATGGTCCTGCGCTCCCTCGGCAAAGCTGTTTCCCTCCTTGCAACAGCTCGAGGGATCTATGATCCCCACAATAAAATGTACGGGGTTTGGAACCGCGCCATCCAATACGCATGGACCCAAGGGGTAAGAGGTTACCTCACCCGAATCGCTTCTTGGGACCGGGTAATCGAGTTCACCGAAGCAGGCCAGCCCCTGATTATCAGCATTGCCTTCGAAAAGGGACAGCTGCGCAACGCAGCCTTCTCACGCTCTGATGGCCACCTCATTGTCCTCCTGGGCCTCAACCCCGACGGGACAAGAGTCATCGTTGCCGACCCAGGAGCCGGCTCAAACGAAAGCGTCCGCCGCTCCTACTTTCGCGAAGATCTCAGCAAATGCTGGATGGAACGAGGAGGCTATTGCTACGTGCTGGAAGGACCCTCAAAACCCTCAAAGTAAGAGCCCAACCTGCGGCTTTTTTGCCTGCTTCTTCGGGAAAGGATTTGGACTCTCTTTGTTCCATTAAACCCTTCGGTAAAGCCTTTCAGAAAAATCCTTTCAGTAAAGAACCGTCTCTCCCCCTTGAGAAAAGCCCATCCTTGGGCCCGCAAGGATCTCCGCACTCTGCCAATAGGTGGTCACCCTCTTGAGCGCGGGAAGATTCGGGAGAGGTAGAGGAATGCTGGCCTTTCCTCCCACGATCGGCACCGTCGTGACGACAAAAGCCGGAGCCACATAGAGGGAAGAGCCGGGGACAAAACCGCTTCCAAGAGGCAAGGCAACCTTTGAAAGCCCCAGCATCAGAATGGCAACCGAACCTTTGGCTCCCGTCACTTGGAAACCAAAATTCGGCGTCTTGGTCCAACCGACCAAGGGAGGAAAGCCATTCATACCCAAGGTGCCCACACTTGCCTTCCCATAGGAAAAGCGGCCATACACCTCAACAACCGTATCTGTGGTCGCCTGGGAAAGGAGGACCAAGGTGGGTGTCGTTCCATTCATGTAAAACTCAGCCCCGCCAGCCAAACCGCCGGGATATTTTGGATCGGCGATCTGTTGGTCACCCAGGACCCGGTTCCCGGTTGCTAAACCCGATACCGTATCCATCTCCGCACCAATCGCGAAAATCTTGCCAAGAGAATTATCCCCCTGACCCCACCACCAAATGGTTTTGCGAACGGGATCGTAGGCGGCTCCATAGGTAAAAGGACTCATGTTTTTTAATACCCGGAGGGCCTTGCCTGCTCGGTTGAATTCCACATGGGAGCTGGAGTAATTACAGGTCCAAAGACTGCCTTTCCCTTGATCTCCAGTGGGGTCATAGGCCAGAGCCCTCGTTGTGGTGAGCCCTGTCACAATCGGAACTTTCCAATTCTGTGAGGAGTCCCATTTCTTTTGAATCACGTCGAAGGCATAGACTGTGTTTCCCGTCACAAGGTTCTCGGCCCCTCCATAGAGAAAGCGTTTGCCATCGAAAGCAAGGTCGCGAAGTCCCCAGGTGGATTTGGATACCCCCGCAGGTTGTGGATAGCCCTTGACCTGCCAAGCTTTCTTGGCACTGTCCCACCAAAGCTCCCAAAGCATATGAGGGTTGGCCGGATTACTCACGTTGCGCCGCGAAGTAACCCAATAATGCCCACTGGTATCCCGTGCAACACCCAACATGGCATTGAAGGCTTTTGACCCGGTGGCCTTGGCAACGATTCCTTCTACATCAAGCCGATGGGAGCCCCCGGGAAAGGTCGGGTTGGGAAGAAACTTTCCCAATTGGGCAGGAAGGGAAGCAATCGTAAGGAAAAGAGTGGAACTTACGAGAAGCGAAGTGCGCATCCAAAGACCTCCAAGAAATGATTCAAAGCGCAGGGTGCATCAGAAGGGGAAACCCTTGATCGAAAGGAAGGGACCTGAATTTACTCCCAAAACGAGAAGGGGCAAGTCCCAGATTGAGACCGGAGCTGCGGCCTTCTCCCTTTCCTCCCCCCTACTGTCAGTCCTTCCCATGTGAAGGGCGATTCTTCATCGCATGAAAAAACCGATGAAAGAGAAAGAAGGGGGCACCGTATGCCGGTCACAGCCTGATTGAGGAGAATGAGGGGATTGCCATGTTGGTGCAGAAGACCTCAGCGATATTTCGCCAGTTTGTTGTATAGAGTTTTCAGGGAAACCCCAAGCTCCAAAGAAGCCTCTTTTTTATCCCCACCATGTCGCTCCATTGCTTCAAGAACAGCAAGACGTTCGAGTGCATCAAGGCAAAGTGTCGGCAGTGATCCGGAGCTTGGCTTTTTGGATTGGGCAACAAAGGCATGGATATCCTCAGCCTCGATTGTGTTGGCATTGACAAAGGTTCTCAGGCGCAAAATCGCATTTTCCAATTCACGAACATTGCCCGGCCAATCAAGACCGCAAAGGGTTTTCTCAGCTTCCGGACTTAACTGTTTCAGAGGACCTCCCCTGACATGTTCACGTTCGAAAAAGGAGCGAGCCAAGAGAGGGATGTCCTCTCTCCTCTCCCGGAGAGGAGGCACCCTAAGAAGAATGGTAGAAATACGATAAAAGAGATCTTCCCGAAACCTCCCTTGAGCAACATCCTTTTCCAGATTTCGGTGTGTGGCAGAAATGACTCTTACATCCAAACGCCGACTTCGTTGGGAGCCCACGGAGCGGATTTCTCCGAACTGGATGGCCCGGAGCAGAGTCGGTTGGATCGAAAGAGGAAGTTCCCCGATTTCATCAAGAAACAGGGTCCCACCTTCGGCAGCTTCAAAAAGTCCCGCACGCCTTCGAAGGGCACCGGTGAAAGCTCCCCGCTCATGTCCAAAGAGTTCACTCGCAACCAAACTCTCCGGAATGGCCCCACAATGAATCACAACAAAAGCCTTTCCCGCCCTGGGACTTTCAGAGTGAATCGCCCGTGCAACAAGTTCCTTTCCCGTCCCGTTTTCACCCTGGATCAAAACAGTGGCATCACCTTGCGCAACCTTAGTGATTTGCCCTCTTAAATCATCAATGACCGGACTCGCACCCAGGATTTCATCGGTCCCAGAAACATAAGACCCCTGCCTCTCTTCGGCCAAGCGTTGCAAGCCCCTCACCTGCGTCCCAAGTTGGCGTCTCTGACAAGCTCTCTCCAACACTTGCTCAATTTGGTCCAGAGGTGCCGGCTTGGTTAAAAAATCATAGGCCCCAAGACGAATGGCCTGAACCGCTTCAGGGACAGACCCATGTCCCGTTAACATGATGACCAAGAGATCCTCATCAATCTTATGTAAGAGCTCCATTAACTCGATGCCACCCATTCCGGGCATCCGTAAATCAAGCAAGGCAACATCAGGAGCGAATTTCCGAACTATGTCCTCAGCCCCCAAAGCTCCGGGGAGGGAGAAAACTTCATATCCAAAGGCTTGGATTTCTTTTTGAAGGACTGCACGAAAGGTATCGTCATCGTCAACAAATAAAACCCGCCTTCGTTTCATGACCCCACGGCCTCCACCGAAAAGAATACAGAAAAACAGCAACCTCCTTCCCGTCTGTTTTCCACTTCAATCCGCCCCCCCATAGAAGCTAACAAACTTGAAACAAGGGAAAGGCCGAGGCCCGTTCCCTTCCCAGGGTCCTTAGTTGTATAAAAAGGCTCAAAGATCATTTGCCGTTCCTTCTCCCCCAAGCCTTCTCCTTGATCCAAAACTTCAACCCGAAGGCCTTTGGCATCCTGAAGGCAGGTAACGCAAATCAAGCCCCCAGTAGGGCTAGCATCCATGGCGTTCCGTAGGAGGTTACTAAACACCTGCATGTAGGCTCCCGGGTTCCCTCGAACCCAGGGGATCTCCTCATCACAATCCACACGAAGAATTAAACCCCGATCTTCCACTTGGTGTCGGAACATAATTTCCAGATGGCTTAGAACAAGTCTTAGATCCACCTGGCCCATCTTTTCCTCTCGCGGCCTGGCCAGAGCCAACAATCTTTCGGTGATTCCTTTTGCCCTGTAAGCCTCATTGGCAATCGTCTTCAGATAAACGCCAGCCTCCTCGGAATCCAATTCCCCTCTTCCAAGGCGACGATCCAAGCCATCGGCGGAACTAGCGATCGAGGCAAGGGGGTTGTTAATTTCATGTGCCAGACCCGCCGCCAAAACTCCAAGGTCCGCAAAACGTGATGCTTGAATAAATTCCTGTGTTCGACGCTCCAGGTTGCGTTCCAAAACCTCATGGGTAGCGGCAATTTTTGAAGCCATTTCATTAAAACTGGAGGCGAGATCCCCGAGCTCATCTCTCCTTTTCCCAGGGATCCGAAAACCGAGCTCCCCTCTCCCAAAGCGCTCGGCCCCATCTCTCAGCTCCTCGATCGGCATAATAATATGCCTCACAAAAAAGAGACTGAGAAAAAGAAAGCCCACAGCAACAAGAAGAAAAGAGAGCCAAAGTAACCAACTTGTTCCTGCAGTTCGTTTATGAAGATCCTCATTGGCACGCCGAAATTCCCCCCGCATTTCCTGCGTTAAAACTTTCGAGTAGCGCTTAGCCAAAGATAAGCGCTTGAGAATGCTTTTCTTGGGAGGATGGGGTTGGAACAACATGCTTCGACAGCTTGCTAAATCTTTCAGGATACGCCCTACCAGACGTTCCTCAGCTTCTTGATGCTGACGGCGTGAAGGATCCCTCTCACCACTCCCCTTCATGACCTTCTTCAGAAGCTCCTCCAAACGTCCCCAAAGAGGCTTCAGCTTTCCCCATAAGGCTCCTCCCTTCCCAAGTTCACCCTTTGAGGTTTCCACTTCGCCTTTGATTCTATGAATCAGAAACAAAAGATCCCCCGAAAGGACCGACTCCCGGGTTTCCTCCACCAGGCGATGAGAATCAACCTGCATTCCTCGAATCTCTAGAAACACTGAGGCCCCTGCCACAACAAGCAACATCCCTAAACCTGCAAAAAGAAGACTTGTCTTAGCCTTAAGTGTCAGGAGAGGTCGTCGCAATCGTCCGTTCTCCAAATTCGGAATGAAATCATGTTTATCGCTTTACCCACCTTATCCCTGCATATCTCTTCCAGAGAAGGCAAGCTTATTAGGATTGAAACTCGAGATTGACTTGAAAAGAAAGAGGCTGAAATAGACTTGTTTCTTTTAAAAATTTCTTGGCACGATCCATGTCCTTATATCCCGCCTTGATCGAAAAAAAGGATGGGAAGGAACCTCCCTTAGAACCGAAGATCCGGCCCAAGCTGAAGGATTTTGTTCTCACAGATTATCGCCTCAAAAGTGCAGGAAATAAAATCTGAGGATGAAGAGCTTTCAGGGGACCAACAGAATCTCCGGTTACGGTTACTAATAAATCCATCAAACCTGGCCTCGCGGCCAAGAGAGAGAGAATTCCCTTTGCTACCCAAGGCCGCCTCACCCCTACCTGCAAGGCCCGAGCTAACGCAAAGCGCGGGCCAAACTCTTTGCGCCGAGCCTTCACATAAGCCAACAAAGATCCCCGATCCCTCCGTCCTTCAGCCAGTGCTCTATCCAGAACGGGAGCAAGTATGGCAGCACCCCGCATTGCAAAATACATCCCTTCGCCCGTGAGTGGATCCACAAAACCACAGGCATCTCCAACAAGAGCAGCTCCATCAAACACTTGAGTCGAGGTCTCCGAAGCAAGTGGCCCCACCGAAAGAACCTTGTCTTCTTGAACCCCTCGTTTCAGTTTTGCTTCTAATAAAGGTGCTTCCATCAATTTCACTCGCAACAACTCTTCCTTATTCTTCACTTCCTTCCAAGCATTCCTCTCGATAATGAGGTTCAAGGTTACTTTTCCTCCATCAATCGGAGCCGCAATGAGATAACCTCCATCCACAAAATGAACTTCGGCAAAATCCTGAGGCGGAAGCCCGGAAAAGCGGTAAACAAAGGCTAATTTCTCAGGAGATCCCGCCTTCCTGAAAACCTTCATCTCCCGAGCAAGGAGGCTCCGCAGCCCATCAGCCCCAATCGTAAATTCCCCATGAATTTCTTCCGCAAACCCATTTCTTGGGTTCAAGCAAACCCCTTCCACATATCCCTTGGAATCTCTAAGAATGTGGCTCCCTCGTCTCCCCTCAAAAAGGGTAACGCCTTCCTCATCCGCTGCCGCCCGAAGGGAGATCTCATCCAAGATTTCCCGTCTTAGACCCAAGCCAAAGATCCCCCCACCCATTTGAAGATCCCTACCCAAAAAAGAGCCCTTGGCCCTCCGCCCATATCCATACAACTGCATTTTCCGGATTCGGCATGCCCCGGCATCTAAAACCCTGTTTTTGAGCCCAAGGTCCTCCAAGAGGTCCAAGCATTCCGGACTCATGAATTCACCACAGGGTTTGGGTCTAGGAAATCGCCTTGCTTCCACAAGAGCCACCCGCCTCCCCCTTTGGGCCAACCTTATTGCAAGGTGACTCCCCGCTGGTCCACCTCCCAGGATAACAACATCAAAAGGGCTTCCTTTAGACTGGGGAAGGCTCATAGGAGGGCTTCCTTTTTGCTTGCAACAATAAAACAGAAGGTAGGAGAAAAAGATCGGCCACTAAAGCCATCACCATCGTCAAGGAGGCCAAGATGGCGAACTCCCGGCTTGATTCCAGGGACCCAAAGATGCAGACCAAAAAACCAAAAGCCTGCACAAGAGTTGTGATGCCCAAGGCACGTCCCACCACGCGGAAGCTGCGAGCAGTGGAAATCACTGGGCTGGAACCAAAACTGCGCGATCTCTTGTAGCGATAAAGAAAATGAATGGTGTCATCTACAGTGAGGCCTAGAAGGACAGAACCGATCATTGCAGAACCCACCGAAAGGGGTCGCCCCACAAATGCCAGACCACCATAGAGAAGGATTGCCGGGATCACGTTCGGAATGAGGCCCAAAATCCCCAAGGAGAGGGAGCGAAATCCCAACCCCATGGCCAAACAAAGAAATAAGAGGGTAAAACCCATTCCCGTAAGCTGATACCGAACCAGTTGGTTGGAATCCTTGGCTACAATGACAGGGTCACCTGCGGTCATTGCTTTCGACCAACCAAGAGAATGAGCCTGCTTTTCAATTCTTTCGAAAAGATCCACCCGCGCCCGAGTTCCCGAGGGCTTTAATAACATACGGATCCTGCGAAGCCCGGAAGAGGCCCGCTCCCCCCCTCCAATCAGGGTTGCGATCAAGGGTTCCTTTTGGATTTCCTTTTGTAATGAAACAAGACGGCCAATCCCGTGCGGGGGTTCTGGTGCGGGAAGGAGTAAATCAAAGGTCTCGATCCCCCCTAAGGCTTTTGCAATCGACTGCGTTTCCAAACGGAAGGAATGATGAGGAGGGAGAATACGAAGAGGATGGGTATCCACCTGGATTCCCACCCACTGCCAAGCAAAAAAAAGGACCAAGACTCCACCCCCGCCAAGCACAAGGTTCTTACGGTTGCGAAGGAAAACGGCAAGTCCGCTACTGATATGGGACCAAGCCCCTCGGGAAGAACGCATCTGAGCCAACTTAGGGGCCTTGGCAAAAACCCGAAGGTAGGCAGGCAAGAGCAAAAAGGTGAGAAAGACGGTGAGGGCAACCCCCAGGCATGCAAGGAGCCCAAAGGATCTGACCGCGGGAATGGGACTCCACAAAAGGCCCGTAAAGCCGGCCATGGTCGTGCTTACCGTTAAAATGCTGGGCCAAAGAAGATCCCAAAGGGCCTTCCGAGTTGCAGCACCGAGCTCCAACCCTTCGGCCCTTTTACCTAAAAAAGCTTCGATAAAATGGACCGATCCAGCCACGCCCACTGTAAGGAGAACCGGGGGAAGCAGAGAGGAAATAGGATCGACTTGCAACCCAAGAAGCCATTGGAACCCTCCCAGCACAAGAATCCCCGAGAGGGCAGAGAGGAGAATTCCGAGCGAAAGAACAAGGCTTCGATATACCAAAAGAAGTAAGAGAAGGAGAGCCATCAATAGAATGGGAATGATGTGTTGCCTCTCCTGATCCATCGCCTGGGAAATCGCCAATTCCCCCGAAGCTTGCCCCGTTGCAAAGAAACGATACCCAGGAGGAATGCTCTTCCTGCTCTTTGAAACCGTTTGTTGAATGCGCTCAAAAAAGCGACCATCTCTTGGGCTCTCAACCTGGATCAAAAGAATGAGGGACTTGGAACTACTTTGGGGAAGCGTTTGCGCACTGCGTACCCCCTCCATCCTCCTGATGCTCCGGATCCAGTTCCGAACCTCCGGATCCTTCACTGGGTTTAACAAACCTTGATGGAGAGGCTCCAACAGGAATAAGAGAGAGTGATCTTTTCCAAATTCTTTTTCGCGTAGCTCTTCCGCCTTCGCCTGCAGGGTCTTTCGGGAGCGCATGCTTTGATTCTCCCGATCCAAGCGAAGGGAAAAAAAGCCCAATCCCGAAACCGTAGCCACAAGAACCAAAATGAGAAGAGTAACAATGTCGGTATGGCGGTTCACAGGAAAGCCAAGAAGCAGATTCCATGCCTTGCATTAGAAATTTCCAGATCTCTTCAGGAAACTCCCGGAAAAGAGCTTCAGCTGAATGATTTCGAAGCTTTCAGGACCCAAACAATGATTCTTTTCTTGGAACAGGGATTCGATACGGATGTTCCAATGGGACTTGAAGCCAGGAGAGCTATCGCAAAAAGGAACCTAGCTCCTTAACAAATGGAACGAATTACAAAAGGAATTGTAAGAGTTACAAATCCAAACACGGGATCTCAAGCATCCTGGTTGCAAAAAGACCGGACCAAGAGAAGGCAAAATCCCCGTATGGCTTTGACTAGGGGGTTTCCCCCCATCTTGCCTCGAGATCCCTTCAAGCTGGCCCATTCTTTGCTTTCAGACCAATCATGAGCAAAAACGTTCTCAGTCTCTTGGGACTTTTATCCCTTATCATTTGGACAGGGGGAGGTGTCGCAGCTTGGGCTCTCACCAAAGAAGGTGTCCATATCACGATTCAGGAAGGGAGTTCCTCCGAAGGTAGAGGTCATGAGCTCGCTTCCCTTGAAGATCGCTTCGACTCTTTGCAAAAGGACCTTCAAACCCTAACTAAGACTTTGGGGATCAACTTTGGACGCCTCCAAAATGTATTAAAGAAGGATTTCCAGGAGGAGAGTCAAAACAATTCCAAAGCCCTAGCAAGCAAAATCCAAAGCATCCAGGCCAAGCTGGACAGCATCCAAGCTGAGGAAAACCGGAAATTTGCCCAACAATCAAGAACCCTGGAAGCCTGGGCTCAAAAGCTGAGCCAGACCAAACTCCTTACCGCGGCCCCAAAGGAAGACAAGATTCCAATTGCGACTGGGTCCACTCATTCCCAGGAAAACGCCCCAAGTCCCAGGCATCCTAAATCCAAAGACCTCAAGGAAAGGTTCAACCATGCGCCTAAGGGGCAGAAATCAGTTCCCCTTGCCTCCAAACCCATAACTTCTTCCCCTCTATCCAAGGAGCCTCCCAAGAAAGAGGAAAAAAAGGGAAACAAACCTAAGGACCAAGGGAACAGCTTTCTTTCATTCACACTTCCCAGCCAAAAGGTTCGCTTTGACAAGCGACTGACTTGGACGCTGATACCCTCCCTTTCCCGCGTGGGTTTTGACGGGAAAAGCACCTTACATGATTTTTCCGGTGTCACCTCCGACCTCAGTGGAAGTCTTGAAGCAAAGCTCTCTCATCCCTCGGACCACCCCAAGGCCATCATCAAAGTAAGGTCAAAGATGTTAAAAACGGGGATTTCCGGAAGAGATGAGGAGATGTATTCGACCTTGGCAGTGAACAAGTATCCGGAAATCCGTTTCTCCCTTCTTTCTTTTCAAAGCAAGAAAATCGATCCGAAACATGAAAAGGTTGTAGGCATTGCTCATGGAAAGATGAGCATCCATGGGATCAGCAAAGAAGTGGATATGCCGACGACTCTTTTCCTTGACTCTTCACGCAGGCTTCATGTCGAAGGTGAAATGCCCATGGACATCACAGATTACAAGATCGTTCCGCCAAGTAAGCTGGGCTTTATCAGCATGAACAAGATGGTAAAGGTTTGGATCCGCCTCCGGGCTCGGGTGAAGGGCAATTAACAATGAAGACCCATTCCATGGCGATGGCCCTCTCGATTCTTTTTCTGGGGCTTGGCTCCTGCATCCCCTCCAACATCATCGCTCCCAAGGATCGCGAGGTAAAATTCACTCTCGATTCGTTCCATTGGAAACCGGCGATGAAGAAAGAGATCCCGGGCCTCTATCAATCCCTTAAAATCGAAGGTCCCCCCGCCGAGGCCATCCTCAAAATTTATTATTACTTCGACGGGGATGGAAGCTTCACCGCTGCAGCGTTGATGAACACCCATCCGCCCTCTTTCCAAATCCAAAAAGGCTCCTGGAACTACGAACACAAGAAACTTCTTCTTGGGGAACAAGCCGCCCCTGCGAACCTGGATGCCTGGAATGACTATCTCCGGATTCGCGCCAAGAAAGGAAGCGTCATCCTCCATAGGGAGACGCTTCAGTAAGAAAACGCTCCATCGGAAACCTTGGTCAAGATGGTTGGGGCCTTCCATCGAAGACTGGGGCTATTGTGACATACAGAGACATTCCTCTCACCTGAGGAAAAGGTAATGGAAACCAATGAGAATTGCATCCCTGGGAACAGCCCTACCAAAATACTCCTATGGCCAAGAAGAGATTTTTCATGCCTTAACCTCTATTTGGAAAGCCAATCCGGATCTGGAACTCCGTGCTCGGAAACTCTTCGAACATGTCCGAGTTGAACGGCGGCATTTGGTTCGTCCTCTTGAAGAATATGCCCAGTTCCAAAGTTTTGGAGAAACCAATGACATTTGGATCCAAGAATCCTTGGACCTCGGTGAAAAAGCGATCACCCAAGCACTCCAAAGGGCTCAACTTGGTCCCCAAGACATAGACGCCCTCTTCGTAACCTCGGTTACCGGAGTTTGCTCTCCTTCCTTAGACGCACGGCTTTTTAACCGTATGGGACTGCGCCAGGATCTCAAGAGAATCCCTCTTTTCGGTTTAGGGTGCGTAGCGGGGGTCTCGGGGATTGCTCGGGCTGCTGACTATGTGCGTGGTTTCCCGGATCAAATTGCAGTTCTCCTCTCGGTAGAGCTCTGCTCCTTGACCTTTCAGAGAAAGGACTTATCGATTGCCAACCTCATCGCGACAGGTCTTTTTGGAGATGGGGCGGCCGCAGTGATTGTTGTAGGAGAAAAAAGGGCGGCCCAACTAGGATGCAAAGGACCCTGCATCCTGGATTCTCGGTCCAACCTTTACCCAAACACCGAAGAAGTCATGGGTTGGCACATAGGGGAGAATGGCTTCGAACTCATTCTAAGCCCAGGTGTTCCCAAAATGGCAGCCGAGGGACTTGGACCTGATGTGGACAGATTTTTATCGGACAAAGGATTGCAGCGAGAGGACATCCATGCCTGGATTTGCCATCCAGGTGGTCCCAAGGTTCTCAAAGCCATGCAACAATCTCTGGCCATTGAAGATTCGCAAGTGGTTCATTCCTGGGAAACCCTCAGGGAGCAAGGAAACCTTTCCTCCAGTTCCGTGCTCATGGTCCTAAGGCGGGTCATGGAACAAGAAACTCACCCTCAAGGGAGCTATGGCCTTCTGCTCGCGATGGGACCTGCCTTCTGCTCCGAGATTGTCCTGATTCAATGGTGAAATAAAAATACATCTTCTATCTGCACGCGATGGATGAAACTTGGATCATCCGGGTTTTGGGCAATCCAATAGGCAAAGGGGAGAACCATCCCCTGGACTTTCCGAAAATCTGAAAAGCGATTGCATCCCTTGGCGAAATCAAACTTATCCCTGAGGGTATATTGGACCATTTCCAATCGATGGCTGTCCCTAGGGATCCAACAAAGATATTGGTCAGCCTCTGCATGCGGAGCCTCTTTCCCCCATGTAACAAAGACAAGATCGTAAACTCGTCCGGCTCTCGTCCGGTTTCCCGCATAAAGGATGATCTCGGCCTTTGCTAACTCAAAGGGCAGCTCAAAGAAAAATTGGTAGGCTCTGAGAATAAAGCGCAAACTCTCATTGGAGGCATATCTGCGAGAGCGCTCACCCTTCTTCTTGAACCAAAACCCGTGAGAATCCACTCCAAAAACACGGCCTCGATCTGGTCCTTTTGTATACATCGCCTCCACCCAAACATTCCCACGACCATAGCGCATCCGAAGATGGGTGGGGTTGCTGGGCCAAGGCCGGAAAAGCCATCCCAAAAAACCCTGCCACTCATCTTCGAGCCGCATTTCGGCACTGCAAAAGGACTCCCAGCGCTTCTGTCCTCCAGCAGCATCCATAGCACGGTTTAACAGCGCCCTCCCCAATTGCGCTGCCTTTTGACGATTCTTGGGACTTTCCATGCACCGTAAGAGCTCGGGAGTACGCAGGTCGGAGAAGGCACAGGAAGGGAGAAGTAAAGATCCAAGTCCCAGGGAAACACTCAGAAAAAGGGAGAAGGCTCGTTCCCTTGGCCTATAGGCGGTTTTCAGGATTTTCGACCGCATTGTGAGAATCCTCATGATGGATGAAGTCATTTCAAGAGAAGGCAGAGTCCTACTTGAAAAACGCTGAAGGATCCAAAAATCTGGGCCTGGGGAAAAGAATCCCGTCTACAAGCTATCCCCTCAGCTCGGCTCCAAGCTCCCGTGCAAGGTCACGCACGCGGTTGATGTATCGTTCCTCATCTTTGGCCTCAAGGGTGCGCTTGGGGGAGCAAAGGGTGACTGTAAAGTTGAGACTCTTCTTTCCTTCGGGGAGGCCCTTTCCACGGTACACTTCGAAAAGACGGACGCCTTGCACAAGCTTGGGGTTGGCTTCTTTCAGGAGTTTTGTGAGAGTCGCAACCTGGAGACCTTCGGGAGCGAGGAAGGCAAGATCTACAGGTTGTTCGGGGTATTTGGGAACGGGCCGATAGCTTAGGGGCTGTTCGGGAACGGCGAGGAGGGAACGCAAATCCAGGCAAAAGGCGGCGGCCTGGTCTTCTCCGAGATCCAAGTCGAGGTTTTGCAGAATCCTGGGATGAAGCTCCCCGATGGATCCAAAGGCAGGAGCGTCCGGATCCCCCGGAGGATGGAGGGACGCGCTTCGGCCGGGATGCATCCAGGGAGGAGCCTCTTGGAGGAGTTTGCTGGAAAATTGGGGGCGCCCCAGACGCGTGAGGAGATGTTCGAGCCGGCCACGGAGGAGAGAATAAGCCCCCTTGTCTTTGCGGGAGGCGATGAGACCAACGACCTGATGAACTTCTTGGGGGAGAGACCGTGTTTGACCTGTTTCGGGGTCCACACGAGTTTCCCCAGCTTGGTCCGGACGATAGCCCTTGCCACATTCAAAGAGGGCGACCTGATCCTGCGGGCCGAGGTTCAATGCCATGGAACCGAACAGGCCGGGGAGGAGGTCCCGACGGAGGCGGGTGTAATGCGAGGCAATGGCATTGGTCACTTCCGCATAAGGGAGATCTGTGAGGCCCAATCGTTCGCAAAGCTCATCGCCGAGAAAACTGTAATTATAGACTTCGTTCATCGCGCAGTCTTCGGCGAGAATGTGCCGGATTTTCCGAAGAGTCCAAAGCTCTGGGTCGCGGTAGGGAGCTTGGACACGTCGAAGGGGAGCCTTTTCAGGAATATTGTCGTACCGATAGCTACGACCAATCTCTTCGATGAGATCCTCTTCGATTCCGATGTCCTTAGTGGCCCGCCAGGAAGGAATCCCAACGATGAAACTCTTCTCGTCTTCCTTTGTGAGCTCGAAGCCAAGGGGTTCGAGGATGCTTCGAACCTTCGATTCCTCGAGCTGGATGCCGAGGATTCTAGAAGCCCTTTCGGTTCGCAGGTGGACCCTCTTGGGCTCATAGGTCCAAGCACTGGGATCCTGGAGAGGGCCGGCAAGGATCGCACCGGGGCTAACTTCGGGGAGGAGGGAAAGAAATTTCTTCGCGGCCTCTTCGGCGAGGCTGGGATCCAAGCTCTTTTCAAAGCGGGCGCTGCTGTCGGTTCGCAAACCCAGACGAGCGGAGCTGCGCCGAACGGTGGCAGGATGAAAGTTGGCCGACTCGAGAAACAAACTTTGGGTGTCCCCGGAGACCATGGAGTTTTCGCCCCCCATGATCCCGGCCAAGGCGACGGGACCTTCGGCGTCACAGATGAGTAAATCGCTGGGCTCCAGAACACGTTCTTCGCCATCCAAGGTCTTCATCGTCTCGCCTTCTTTTGCAAAGCGGACGCTGATTCTTTGACCCCGGATCGCATGCAAGTCGAAGGCGTGCATGGGTTGACCGAGGTCCAGCATCAGAAAATTGGTCAGATCCACAATGTTGTTGATCGGTCGCTGCCCCACCGCGATGAGAAGGTAGCGCATCCAATCTGGAGCACTTTGGATCCGGATCTTGTGGGCGATCGCACCGATGTAACGCGGGCAGGCTTCAGACGGGACATCAATGCTGAGCGCAAGAGTTTCACCTTCTTGGGGGAGATCCAGGCTTCGGCCCAGAAGGGGATCAGCGAGAGGACGGCCATAGATGGCGGACAATTCCCGCGCAAAACCATAGTGCCCCCAGAGGTCGGGACGGTGATTGATGGACTTGTTGTCGATCTCAATCAAAACATCCCGGACAGGAATGGCCTCGGTAAGAGGGCTTCCTGGAGCAAGATCGGTGTCAAGGACAAGGATCCCCTTGTGTTCATCGCTGAGACCCAGCTCCCTCTCGGAACAGATCATCCCGTGAGAAACCTGGCCGCGCAGCTTGCCCTTCTTGATCTTCGTTCCATCAGGAAGACGCCGCCCCGGGAGAATGACGGGGACGGTCTGTCCCTTGGCGACATTGGGAGCCCCGCAAACGATCTGGAGAAGCTCTCCGGTCCCGGCATCCACTTTGGTCACCGAAAGCTTGTCGGCTTCGGGATGAGGACCGCAGTCGATGACTTTGGCAACAAGGATTTGAGCCAGTGCTTCTCCAAAAGGGTGAATCCCTTCGGTCTCTGCGGTTGTCAGGGTCAGGTCATCGGCGATCTTCTCAGGGGAGAGACCACTGAGATCAACATAGCGTTGCAACCAGTTCAGAGAGATCAGCATCTTCCTTCCTCAATGCGGAGCTAAACGCGGGTGAACTGCCGGAGAAAACGCAGATCGCCACCGGTAAAGTCTCGGATATCGTTGACCCCGTAGCGGACCATGACCAGGCGTTGGAGGCCGAGACCAAAGGCAAAGCCCGTCCACTCTTCAGGGTCGAGTCCTCCACTGCGGAGGACGTCGGGATGCACCATCCCACAGGGAAGCATCTCGATCCAACCGCTTTGCTTGCAAACCTTGCAGTTTTTGCAGTCCGGGCTGCCAATGCCACCGCAGAAGGGACAGTTGACATCTAACTCAAACCCGGGTTCGACAAAAGGGAAGTACCCCGGTCTGAGGCGAATCTCAATATCTCGTTTCAAAATCTCGCGAAGACAGGTCTTCATCGTGTAGACCAGGTGAGAAACCGAGATATCCCGTCCCACCATCAAACCTTCCATCTGGTAGAAGGTATGCTCATGGCTGGCATCTACCGTCTCGTTTCGAAAGCATCGCCCAGGGACGATCACCGAGAGGGGAGCACCGAAGCGTTCCATGGCCCTGATCTGCACGGGGGAAGTGTGCGTCCGAAGCACGTTCCCGTCCTTCAGCCAAAAGGTGTCATGAGATTCACGAGCGGGATGGTCCCCAGGAATGCCCAAAGCGTCGAAGTTGTAGTATTCGAACTCCACTTCAGGACCATCCAGCCAGGAGAAACCCAGTCCTTGGAAAACATCCACCAGCTCCTCGGTAATCTGGGAGATGGGATGCAAAGTACCAGTTTCAAAGGGCTGTCCCGGCTCCGTAGGGTCAAAACCCTCCCCACTGAGCCTCGCAGTCAACTCGGCAGCCTGCAATTCCCGCTCACGCTCCTCAAGCGCCTCAGAAATGGCCAGCTTGCAATCATTGACGGCCTTACCAAAGGCCGGACGCTCCTCCTTGGGGAGCGAGGAGAGCTGTCCAAGCTGTTGCCTGAGTTCTCCCTTTTTGCCGAGATAAACTTGCTCGACCCGCTTGAGCCCTTCGAGATCCGCCGCTTCGCGGATCTCTTTCAGAGCACGGGCCTGAAGCTCCGCGAGCGATGACATCTTGGCTCCCGCAGAATCAGGCCTGGGCCTGGAAGCCGCTTTTGGCCTTTTCGATCAAAGCGTTGAATGCTGCGGGATCGTGGATCGCCAGCTCCGAGATCTGCTTGCGGTTCAGCTCAACCCCAGCCTTTTTGAGGCCACCCATGAAGTGACTGTAGGACATGCCTGCGTTGCGTGCAGCCGCAGTAATGCGAGTAATCCAAAGTCTGCGGAAGTCCCGTTTTTTGAGCTTTCGACCCTTGTAGGCTTCGGCCCGGGCGCGAATAACGGCTTCACTCGCCGTTCGGAGCAGGCGATGGCGCCCACCGACAAAACCCTTAGCATCCTTTAGGATGCGCCTCCGCCGGGCGCGGGATGCTGGTCTACAACGTACGCGCATGGATCAGCCCTCCCCCATCAGACGCTTCATGGTCCGAGCGACACGGCTCGGCAAGACCAGGCAAGCCTTCCTCAGATTGCGTTTCCGCTTACGGTCCATCCGGACCATCATATGGCTTGAGCCCTGGCGATGACGGAGGACCTTGCCTCCCTTTGTAACCTTCATCCGCGAAGAAACGGACTTTTTGGTTTTTGCCTTCGGCATTTTTAACTCCTTGAGAAGAACCGCGCGTTCGGCGGCAGTAAGATCCTCATCGCGTAACTGGCATACCGAAACCAGCTTCCAGACCGAGAGGAAAGGCCGAAAAGTTTAGGGAGAAAAGGGCTTAGGTCAAGGGGAAAACCCCTAGGACTGGATCTAAACCTGGCTGCGCCATGGGTTACGAGGAGCGTATTCTTTAACAAAAGTCCGATCAAAATCGAAACCGTCCTCGAAGTCCTGTTTGGAGTCTTGAGCCCGCCTTTGAAGCAATCCAGCTCCACAGAGTTTGAAAACGATCTCCCCAAAATCCTCCGTGCAAAGGATGCCCCATTGCTGAAATACGTTTTTGGCCAGGGGACCAAATCGCTCCCGCGCCAAATCCCGAATCCCCATCAACAGTTCTTTTCCTGTGATATGCCGGTCGCGCCGTCGCTGCGAATGCTCTTCGATGGTGAAATCCAAGGCCTCGAGCACAAAGAAGAAGGCCCTTGCCGAGTAGCGCCGATCCCTCCGCCGGATCTCTTCGATCCGTTTTTCGAGACTGTCATGCATTCCTGACATCCATCCCTTCCCTTCATTCTCAATCCAAAAGGGTCTCTTTCCCCCGCCCTTCCCTACAAAGTCGGACGGCAAAAAGACTATCGGCCCAATAGCAGTGAGGATTCACCCTATTTTTCCGAAGCCTGGGGAGGATTGTTCCAAAGAAGACGGAAAAAATGCTGCAAGGCCCAATCTGTGCAGGACTCGAGGGAAGTGGGATATTTTCCCTATCCATTCAAATCCGGGTTCATGGAGAGATCCACTGCCAACTTCCGGAGGACGGGGGTCAAAGGAATGGACCGAGAAAGAAGCTCGCGGGCCTCGAGCACTCTGTCACAAGCTTCAAACCGACCCATTTGGCGAAGAATCTCGGTCAGAAGTTGAAAAAGAGCATCGAGAAAAGATCTTTTTTCAGAAGCCCCACCTTCAATGGGAACCTTCTGAAGGATCTCTTCGAGGGCTATAGCAAGGTCGGGACCCCTGGAACGATCAGGTTCGCAGCATTCTTTAAGAGGTAGGAGAAGGCTTTTCCAATCGCTCCCAAAGTGATCAAGAACCCAATAGGCTTTTCCCATGCTTCCCCCGGAAAGCTCTGCAAGGAAATCGGCATCTGCGGGGAGGATCCCACGGAGGGACACGAGACTTTCCTTGACTGCAGAGAGGGGCAGCAGCGGGATTTGCAACTGTTGTACACGGGACCGGACTGTGGGCAGCAAGGCTTCAGGTCGAGTTGTGGTCAAAATCCAGCGATTGCCTCCCTCAGGTTCTTCTAGACCCTTGAGAAGACTGTTTTGACCTTCGATCCCCAAGGCCTCTGCACCCAGGAGAAGAGCAACCTTTCCGTGGTCTCCCTGAGATGCGATTTGCATGGAACCCAGCAGTTCACGAACCATTTTGACTGGGATGTTACGCTTACCGACAGGGCGTTCGAGAACCAATAAATCCACCGACATTCCCCTGTCCACATCCCTGCATGAAGGACAAGTCCCACAGCCTCCAAGCTTTCCGGGAGTAGCGCAAAGAAACCCCCGGGCGAGAGAGTAGGCCAAGGTCTTCTTCCCCACCCCAAAGGGGCCACTGAGGCTCAGAGCCGGATGGAAACCAGCTCCCTCAAGCCGATCTTGAAGTGAATGGAAA
Organism: Planctomycetota bacterium; assembly: GCA_026984035.1. Classification (GTDB taxonomy): domain Bacteria; phylum Planctomycetota; class UBA1135; order UBA1135; genus HyVt-539. Next base: position 23,548 of record JALSSW010000128.1, on the reverse strand, counting down.
AAAGCATCCAATCCTTGGAGGGGAAAGTTTTTACTGGCTCCCATCATGGAACAGCACCCGCAAGAAGGTCCTTCACAGCCTCATAACAGCGCCCTGACACTTCCTCAATGCTCCCCTCTGCATCAATGCGAACACAGAGGTCGGAGTGATTCGAGGCCAGAAAACGATAAGCTTCTCCCACCCGCCGAAGGTATTCCTCCCCACGGCCTTCAAAAGCATCCATGTCCTCGGCGCTGCGAACCCTACGCCGTTGGCTTGCAAGCTCAGGGGAGACATCCAGCACAAGGATGCGATCGGGGAAAGCTTCTCCATGGACTTCCCGCGTCATCCCCTCGAGAAATTCCAGGTCAACTCCACCGACAAGCCCCTGGTAGACAAGAGTTGAGAGAAAAGAACGATCCAACAGGCTCCATGCCCCACAAGCCTTCCGGGGGGCGAGGGAAGAAAGAGTAAGTGCCCGGCGACTCGCGGAAAACAAGAGCCCTTCAAGGAGGGGATCGCCGGCGATATCACCCCCTTCCAGGAGAACATCTCTCAGCCTTTCCCCCAGAGGTGTTCCCCCAGGTTCACGAAACACCTTTACATCCAAACCCCGTTCCGAAAGCCGCGTCGCGAGACGGCGGGCCTGAAGGGACTTGCCCGCCCCGTCCAGGCCGTCGAAAGCAATGATCCTTCCCGGTTCAGACATCCATGCACCCTTCTACTCTTTTCCGAAACTCCTCGTCCGCTGCCATGCGCTCCTCAACTCGGTGGACAGCGTTGCGCACAGATGCCGAGGAAAACCAGCCAAGATGGCGCGCTGTTTCGCTGCTGTTGATCCCACCCTTTCTATAGAGATAAGCCACGACTTGGCGCGCTGTGCTGACATGACGAGGACGCCTTCGCCCCGTGAATTCCTCTAAACTCACTTGGAACCTCTCAAGAACCCGATCCCTGAGCTTCACGAGATCCCAGCCCCCCAACTCAAAAGGCCGTAAAGAAGGCTCATGGGGCACATTTCGAGTGTTGACATCAAGCAAGCTTTTGGGTCTTCGTTCAATCTCTTCCAGAAGGCGGCCCATGCTGGGATTCTCCCCAAGATCCGCAAGGAGTGACTCGGCAGCCTCTCCACGGATTCCTCGATCCGAAAGGACCTTGAGGAGAGTCTTCCGTTGAGGAGAAGAAAGCTCGAGAACAAAGCCGCCTAAGAAGCGCGAGGCAAGACTCTGTTTAAACTCGTGGATCTGCAGGGGATGGTAGCGGCTGGCCAAAAGGACGAGGTTTCCCCGAGCCCGCATCTCATCAATCATTTTTGCAAGCTCCCCCTGACAACGATGCTTGCTGCGGAGCCTATGGGCCTCATCCAGAATAAAAATCTTGCTTTCAATGATGCTCCTTAGAAAGCGATCCAACCCACCCTTGTAGGCACGCCGAATCACCTGGGAGATAAAATCTCCTGCATTCCAAAAGGCAACCGGAATTTCCAAGGCTCGTATGAAACGCTGCAAAAAAAAGGTTTTCCCCGCTCCCATGGGTCCATAGATCACAATGGGATTCATCCCATCCACAGGGGGACGAGGATCCTTTGCGAGCGCATCCAACAAAAGATGCACGGATTGATTCGAAGGATCTGGATAAAACCTCTCCTCAATGGGACGCGAATCGGCAGGATGGATCCGAACACGGACAGGACTTCCCAAGGCCTCCGAGAGGCATCCTTGCAAAACTCGAAGCAGCTTGGGGCTCACTTGACGTGCATAGGCTCGTTCTGTCTCGAAGACCAAGTTCTCCCCCTCATGAGCTTGTATGCACAAGTTACGCACAATCTCCCGAGGCTTTCCCAAGAGAAGTTTTTCGGCCTCCAATAAGCCTTGAGCCACACGTTCCTTTTCTTCCGAGTTCATCTCAGTGCTTCGGATCCCGCGATTTGGATTGTAATCTGGAATTTTGGAGGCCGGCTATGGCCCAATTAAAAAATGAGCAATATCTCCATCTTGCATTAGGTAGGCCTTCCCCTCCGTCCGCAGTTTTCCCGCGGAACGGATCCCCGCTTCAGAAGAAAATTCTTCCAAATCTTCAAGCCGATAGATCTCGGCTCGGATGAACTTCTGCTCAAAATCCGTATGAATCACCCCAGCGGCCTTGGGAGCCGTGTCTCCCTCGTGAAAAGTCCACGCCCGGATCTCGATCTCTCCCGCTGTAAAAAAGGTCCGAAGCCCCAACAGGTGGTAGGTTTCCCGAATCAGACGGTTCAAACCCGGCTCTTCGAGTCCCACGTCCTTGAGAAACTCCCTGCGATCCTCGAGCGGAAGCTCGCTCAGCTCCCCCTCGATGCGTCCCGAGATCGCCACAACCCGGGCACCCTGCGCTTTGGCATAGGCCGCCACTTTTTTATAACGAGGACAGGACTCCGGGGCATGGATATCATCCTCAGAAACATTGGCAACAAACAGCACAGGTTTGGCCGTCAGTAAAAAAAGAGGCTTCAGAAGCTCCCTTTCCTTCTCGCTGAGATCCAAAGAGCGAAGCTGCTTGCCCGTCGCAACTGCATCCTTAGCCTTCCCAAAAACGGCTGCCTGGGCAATCGCATCCTTGTCCCCCGAGCGGGCCTTCCTGCTCGTTCGCTCGTAGGCTCGCTCCAAGGTCTCCAAATCCGCAAGAGCAAGCTCCGTTTCGATGACCTCAATATCACTGACCGGATCAATGGCCCCATCCACATGGATGACATCCTCATCCTCAAAACAGCGCACTACATGAGCAATGGCCTCCACTTCTTTAATATGTCCCAGGAATTTGTTTCCCAAACCTTCACCTTGAGAAGCTCCTTGAACCAAACCAGCAATGTCCACGAGTTGAAGCTCCGCTGGCACGATCCTGTCGGTTTGGACGAACTTGTGGATGCGTTCCAGGCGGTCATCAGGAACAGCCACAGCTCCCACATTGGGATCAATCGTGCAGAAGGGGAAATTCTCCGATTGCGCCCCTGCAGATGTAATTGCGTTGAAAATCGTGGACTTTCCCACGTTGGGGAGGCCGACAATGCCACATCTCAAGACCATATAAGGGGACCTCATCCAGGAAAAAGAGGAGCAGCATAGACCGCCCGATCCCCGAAATCGAGCAAGGATCATTCTGCTCGGGATCCTGGGGAACGGCACCAAGAGAGTGGAAAGGGCTACTTCCGAAAGACAGGTGCAAGGCGGATTTTAATCGGATGACGGACAAAGCCATGGACATCGCTGCGGTAAGCCGAAGCAATTTGGGTATAAACAAGGGGAACCAGGGGACATTGTTCCCGAAGGATCTTTTGGATTTTTTGGTATTCTGCCCGGCGGGCAACGGAATCCGAGATTCCACGTGCTTGACGAAGAAGAACATCGAAGCTCGCATTCCGCATACGCGAATAATTGGTTCCGCCGACCAAATCCCCGGAAAGGAGAGGTCCATAAAAGTTATCTGGATCCCCATTATCAGTGGTCCATCCAATTAGTGCCATTTGGTGTTCGCCTTGTTGCAGGCCCTTTAAGTAGGCGGCCCAGTCTAACTTTTTAATCCGGACAACGAGGCCGATTTGTGCCAATTGATCTCGGAGAATTTCGGCGACTTTGTCAGGCTCCATGAGATAGGGCCTGGGGTTATTCATAACCCGCAATTCCACCACCGTCCCCGGTTTGATGCCCGCTTTTGTAAGAAGGGACTTGGCCAGACTCAGATCCAATTTCGGAGCGACATTTTCAGAATGGGCGGGGATGGTCGGCGGAATGAGATCAAACGCTGCCTTGGCAAAGCCAAAGTATCCTCGGTCCACGATTCTTGCTCGGTCCACAGCCATCGCAACAGCTTTGCGAACCTCAGGGCGATCAAAGGGGGGCTTTTCATTGTTCAAGGTGATGTAACACACGTTCATCCCATCCCGAACCTGGACTTCAACTCCCCGAGCTTTTTTGAGGTTCTCAATGTCTTGAAAGACAACATTATCGACCATATGGATCTCGCCTGCCTCAAGTTGAACCCGTCGGCTGGGCCAATCTCGGATCTGGAGGAAAACAATGGTCTTTAACTTGGGTTGGAAACCTCCCCACCATTTCTCGTTCCGCGTGAGAGTGACACGAACATCTTTTTTCCATGAATGAAGTCTATATGGACCTGTTCCTACCGGTCGATTTCCGAAGCGGCGACCTTCCTTTTTTACGGCGGTAGGAGAAACAATCGAAGCGCAGAACATCGCAAGGTTTCGGAGCAGGACAACGCTGGGGCGTTTAAGATGAATCATAAGCGTCTTTGAGTCCACCACCTCGAGCTTCTTCACATCTACAAAGTTTCCTCGATAGGGCGCTGTCTGAGGCCCCCATTCCCCTCCGAAGACAAGACGGTCCAAGCTGAACTTGGCGGCCTCTGCATCAAAAGGAGTCCCATCATGAAAGGAAACATTCGGGCGCAGATGGAAAGTCCAGGCAAGACGATCCTGACTTTCTTCCCAGGAAGTCGCAAGGCAGGGGATCAGCTCAGCCGGGTGCTTTGGGTCTTCGGAAAAATCCACGAGGGTTTCGAAGAGATTGTCCATGACCTTCGTGCTCTCACCATCGCTGGCGGCGGCGGGATCGAGGGTGATGCTGTCTTTTCCCCGGCCATAGAGCAGGACATCTTTGACCGAGTCCGCCGTAGAAGCGTTTGAAGGTTTGCAAGAAACGGGAAAGAAGGCTGCAACAGCAGCAAGGGCGAGAAGGCTGATTCGCATCTTGCAAAGGATACGTGAAATCTCCCTCCGGTTAGAGGGAAATCTTGTTCCCCAAAAAGAGCTGCAAGTCTATTCGGCCAAGCGCACCCCTTCGAGAAGATAGCGAAGAGGGTGGGCTACAAAACCGAGAACTTCCTTGCGAACACCGACCATCCCCGGAGCAAATGCCAGAGGAATCAAGGGGCATTCCCTTCCGAGCAAGGCCTCAATCTGGGCGATCTGCTTTTGCCTACGAAACGGGACGGCCTCTTCTCTTTGCAAACGAAGAAGATGCTCAAAACCCGCGTGGCGCATCCGAATAAAGTTCGTCCCCCCGATGGATTTCTTACCCAATATTGGAGTCAAGAAATTGTCGGGATCGCCATTGTCGGAAGTCCAACCGACCAAGGCCATTTGGTGATCTCCTGATTGTAATTTTTGGATATAGCTAGCCCAATCAAAGGCTTTGATGCGGACCCTGGCCCCAATCTTTGCGAAGCTGTCACGCAGGATCTCGGCCACACGTTGAGGACGAGGTAAATAAGGCCTCGGATTATTCATAACCCAGAGTTCCAACTTGGCCTTGGGGTCAAAACCAGCTTCTTTGAGGAGGGCTTTGGCATGCTCCAAATCCTTCGCAGGAGCCACTTGCCCCTGATGGCCAGGAACTAAGGGAGGAAGGAGATCTCGCGCAGGGAGCCCCATCCCTGAGTAAGCACGGTTGATGATCCGACTGCGGTCCACTGCCATGGAAAAGGCCCGCCTTATTCTTGGGTCCGTGAAGGGGGCTCTCATGTTGTTCATCGCCACATAGCAGACGTTCATCCCTTCATTCTTTTCGAGAACCAAGCTCTTGTCCTTCTGAATCAGCGGAACCTCCTCGAGCTGCAGATTATCCGCCATTTGGATCTCCCCGGCCCGAAGCTGGGCCAGCCGTGAGTTCCCATCCGCGATCTGCACAAACACGAGGTTTTGGATCCCCCCCTGAGTCCTCTCCCCCCACCAATCTTTGTTGCGGGTGAGATGGATTCGAACATCTTTCTTCCATTTCACAAAGCGAAAGGGTCCTGTGCCGACCGGGGAACGGGCAAATCTTCGACCAGCTTTGCGAACCGCGGTCGGAGAAACAATGGACGCACAAAACATTGCGAGGTTAGGAAGAAAGACAACGGAAGGTTCGGAAAGAAAAAAACGGACCCTGTAGGGCCCAAGAACTTCAATGGACTCGATGCTTTGAAAATTGGACCGATAAGGAACGGTCAGAGGGGCCTGGGGATGATCTGATTTGAGGATTCGATTGAAGCTGAAACGGACGGCTTCTGCATCAAAAGGAGTCCCGTCATGAAACCGAACTCCCCTCCTTAGATCAAAGGTCCAGGAGCGTCGATCAGCACTCTGCTCCCAGTCCACGGCAAGACAGGGAAGAATACGAGAGGGTTCCTTTTTGTTGGGAGAAAAAGCAACTAAGCCTTCGAAAATTTGGTCAATAACTTTGGAGGATTCTCCATCGGAGGATTCTGCCGGATCTAAGGTAACGCTGTCCTTTGCGCGTCCAAAAAGGAGGACGGAATGGTTTTTGGAAGACTTGAAGGCTCGAGCAGATGGAACCGTCGTTTGAACTTCTGTAGAGCTTTTCGTACCCAACTTGCCGGTTTTACCCTTTTCTGCAGCTTTGGACTCAAAGCACGCAGGCACAAGAAGAAGCACAAGAATGGGGAAAAGAAAAAAGGCCGAAGGGCTGCGGGAAAGCAGCCATCGGAACCCTTCTGATAGACGAAGATAATGGGGGCTCTTCATCGCAGGTCCTTGCGAAAACTTGTCAAAAAGAGAGAACTGAGATCTACTCCAAGACTAGCAAAGAAGAGAAGTTAGGTATAGCCCTCCCAAAAATAGGGGCTTAGCGCACCACGGCTCCCGCCGGTCCTTCTGCTCCCAGCGGCCCCAGGCTCCCGTCCGGCCTCTCAGCCATCAAAATCATCCCCTGGCTCTCCAAACCCAGCATCTTGCGAGCCTTCAAGTTCGCGACAACGATCACTTTTTTCCCGATCAAATCCTCCGGCCCCAGAGACTCCGCAACCCCCGCAAGAATCTGCCGCTTCTCCCGCCCTAGATCCACGAGGCAACGTATCAATTTTTTGGATTTCTTGACCTTTTCGGCCTCAAGAACCTCCCCCACGCGGAGATCGAGTTTTTGAAAATCTTCAAATTCAATCAACTCCCGAAACTCAGGCACCTGGTTGGGATCCACTTGGACCCCGGAACCTCCTTGAATAGGGGCAGCTTTCAGCTTCTTCCGCTGAGCCTCCACATAAGCATCCTCTACTTTTTGGAAAAGAATCCCTGCCTGGCCCAAGCTGTGGCCTGCTTCGAGAAGGGGGCGCCCTGCATCTTCCCAAAAAAGAAGCGCCTCTTTGTCCTCACGCAAAGCACTGTTCCTCAAGCCCCGAAGATTGAGCATGGCCCGTAAGGAAGCGCAAGAAGCGGGAAGGAAGGGGTCCAATAAAATCGAGAGGCTGGCTACTAGCTGGAGAGAAATATGGATCGTGTTGCCACAAGCCCTGAGGTCCTCCTTGCGGGTAGCCCATGGTTTCTGTTCATTAAAAAAGCGGTTCCCTTCCCGTGCGAGCCCCATGATTTCAGCAAGAGCTTCCCGCATTTTATAGGTTTCGAGAAGCTCACCCACACGGCTTGGTATCTCTCGAAGACGATCCAACAAGCCGAGGTCTTTGGAACTGGGATGAGAGAGGGGAGGGACTTTGCCTTCAAAATATCGATCCGCAAAGGTCAGAGTTCGGTTGACGAGATTGCCCAAGGTGTCAGCCAGTTCGTTATTGACACGGGCCTGGTAGTCTTTCCAGGAAAAGTCCGTATCCCTGGTTTCGGGGAAAGTTGCGGCCAGGGCGTAGCGAAGGTAATCGGCGGGCATCTCTTCCAAATATTCATGGAGCCAAACAGCCCAACCTCGGCTGGTCGAAAGCTTTTCTCCCTCAAGGTTTAAAAACTCGTTGGCAGGCACATTGTCCGGAAGAATAAAGTCACCATGGGCCATCAACATGGTCGGAAAAATCAAGCAGTGAAAAACGATGTTGTCCTTTCCGATGAAATGAATGAGTTGGCTCTCCTCAGAGCACCAAAATTGTTTCCAAAGCTCAGGGTCTCCCTGGGCTTCGGCCCAACGGCGGGTCGCGCTGATATAGCCGATGGGAGCATCAAACCATACATAGAGGACCTTGCCCTCTGCATCGACTCCAGCCTCTTCGGCGACATCCTGGGGAACTGGAACCCCCCAGGGAAGGTCGCGGGTCACAGCACGATCTCCCAGACCATCCGTGAGCCAAGATTGGATTTGCCCCAAAACATTGGGTTTCCAATCTCCATGCCCATCGATCCATTGAGTCAGGCGTTCCTGAAAATGGCCCAGGGGGAGATACCAATGGGTCGTCTCCTTGACCACAGGCGCGGCATCGGAGAGAGCGCTGTAAGGATTCAGGAGGTCATCGGGAGAGAGAGAGCGACCACATTTTTCGCACTGATCTCCATAGGCTTCTTCATATGAACAATTCGGACAGGTTCCACGGATAAAACGATCCGCCAAAAAGATCCCGGCCTTGGGATCATAGAGCTGTGAATCCGTTTTGAGGGTGAAGGTCTTTTTTTTCGCAAGAACCCGAAAAAAATCTTGGCTGGTCTCCCTGTGAAGAGGGTCTGTTGTTCGTCCATAAAAATCAAAACTCATCCCAAAGGAAGCAAAGGCCTCCTGAATCATTTTGTGGTAACGGTCCACAATGACCTGAGGATCGACCCCTTCCTTACGAGCCCTGAGAAGAATGGGAACACCATGCTCATCCGAGCCGCAAACAAAGACTAAGTCCCTTCCTGTCAAGCGCTGTTGCCTGCAATAGATGTCCGCGGGGAGATAAGCCCCGGCAAGATGCCCGAGATGGATGGGTCCATTGGCGTAGGGAAGGGCCGCAGTGACCAGGGTTCGCTTGGTTCCAGGTTTCATGGAGGGGATTGTAGCCCGCCGGATTCCTTATCTCGAGCCAAGGCCAAAAACCTTTTCTCTCCATTGGTGAGAGTTCTTTCTCGGGGGTGCCCTCAGCAGACACCCTTTTGAGAACTTGCGGGTGCTTCCTTTTCCATATTTAGAATCAGGAAATCCACCCAGAGTCTAACCCCTTTCCCGCTTGCTTGCGTATGGACTAACCTTCAAGGCTTGTTCCCCTTGGATTTTCCCATTCCAAACTCCAACCTTCTGGAGAGAAAATGAAACACTTCCTTTACCCAGTATTCTCTATCCTCTTGAGTCCCCTCCTGGTGGCCCAGGGGAGCATCCCCACCACAAAACCTCAAACACCGAAGAAGCCTGCCGTTCCCAAAAAGCAGAGTCCGAAGAAATACCCAAAGCTCTTCAGCGTCGGGAAACCCGTGGACCCGGCCCTCAGCCTCAAAACGATTACGGGAAAAACGATTTCCTTTAAAAGCCTCCGTGGAAAAGTCATTGTCGTACACTTTTGGTCGACTCGTTGCCCTTTCGTCAAGCTAAGTGATCCCAAAATGATCGCCTTGGCAAAAAATTACGCCAAAAAAGGGGTGATCTTCCTCGCCATCAACGCCAACAAGACTGAGTTGCGACACAAGGGGCCAAAAACCCAAGGCTATCCTGAACTCAAAAAAGTCGCCAAGGACCGGGGACTCCCCTACCCCATTCTGGTGGACCCAGGTAACAAGGCTGCCGATCGCTTCCAAGCCCGTACCACGCCTCATTGCTATGTAATTGATGCCCAGGGGATCCTCCGTTACCAAGGGGCTTTGGACAATGATCCCCGAGGCCGAAAAAGAGAGGGAGTAAGACACTATCTTGCTGAGGCTATAGATGCGGTTCTGTCAGGGAAAAAGGTCCAACAAGCCAATACGCGTGCTTATGGCTGTTCCATCAAACGTGCCATTGTCAAAAAACATCGTCGGAGAACCTAGGTTCTTTCCCACATGACCTTCCCTTCTCTTCTCCCGATCCTCCTCACCTCCTTTGTCCTCATTGCTTGCGAGGGCAAGGAGATTCCAGATTTCCCTCCCCTTGAACAAGGTTCCTTCACCCAACTCAAGGCCAGGATCGAGAAAATCCATTCCCCCCTTCTCGTCAACTTTTGGGCCACCTGGTGTCCCCCCTGCATGGCCGAGCTTCCCGGACTCATGAAAGAAGCGCAGATCTTTCGACAGCAGGGTGGAAGGATCCTCCTTGTCTCCGATGATCTGATGCTACCCGGGATCAGCACCCAGGATGCCCGAAGCAAGGTCTTGGCGGCCCAGAAGAACCTCAATTTGAATGCACCCATTTTCCTCTTTGACGATGAAAATAACGAGGAGCGGGACGCTTATTACCATCTCCCGGGGGCCATCCCCGTCACCCTCTGTTTTGACCTTACAGGCAAGATCGTTGACCGCATTGAGGGAGGAGCTCCTCGGGAACGTTTTCGGGAGGCCGTTCTTCGAGCTCTCGGGAGGAAAAAAGGGAAATAAGGTTCAAGCGATCAAGCAGTAAGAATCCAATCAGTCTTGTTGTCCTCTTCCCTTTTCTTTAAGGGGAGACCGCAGCGCCAAAGCCGCCTCAACCAAAAGCCAACAACCTAGAACAAACAGAACACCTCCAACAACCAGGAGCAAAGTATCGGGTTTCTTGCCGCCCGGAGCGAAGTTCAACAAGTTGCTGAACATCGCAATCAAGGTGCTTCCCATCATGAATACGGCAGGAACACCCGTAAACCAAAGGGGCTTCCGGCGATGCTTCAAATAAAGGGTGGCCAGAGTCAGGGTCAGTCCTGCAAGAAGTTGATTGGTCGTGCCAAATAGGGTCCAGAGGGCTAAAGCGGCAGGCTTTCCTCCCACCTGATAAAAGGCGAAAAAGCCAATGGCCCCACAGGCGGCCAAAGAACTGACATAACGGTTTTGCGAGAAGGGCACTTTGAAGTTGGCCCCAATTTCCTCGAGATTAAAGCGAAGAAGCCGAGTCGCCGAATCCAGGGTCGTGAGCGCAAAGGAGACAACAACCATGGCAATCAAGGAAGAAGACAAACCGGAATCCAGGAAACCTAAGTGGGAAACAAATTCTGTGGTGCCCTGGATAAAGGCATCTATCTTGGTGGCAAGACCCTGAGCGCTGTTCCAGGAGCCATAGTGTTGATGCCATATTTCGGAGTTGGCAAAACCGGCAGTGCAAGCCAGGGTCGCGAGCAAACCAAGAAGACTTTCTCCAATCATGGCTCCATAGCCGATGGGCCTTGCCTGGGATTCGCGATCAAGCTGCTTGGCTGTGGTCCCGGAACTCACAAGACCATGGAATCCGGAGGCAGCTCCACAAGCGATCACAATAAACACAAAAGGTAACATAGGCGGCGCACCTTCGGGATGTAGATTGAGCGCCGGGGCTGCAAAAGAGGGATTTCCCAAGAAAAAACCGATGTAGGCCAATCCCAAACCGAGGTAAAGAAGCAAAGAATTCAAGAAATCCCGTGACTGTAAAAGAGCCCAAACAGGAAGCACCGAAGCCAAGAAAGCGTATCCCAAAAGAACCCAGGTCCAGGTCCCGGAACCGGGCCAAGAAGCTGGATCCAAACCGATTGTGGGATACCTACGGCCGAGCTCGATAAAACCCAGTTCCAGCAAAAATCCGACAGAAGCCACAGGAAGAAGGGGGAAACCCTTGCGATAGAGGAGAATGCCCGAGACGACGGCGAGTAACATCAAAAGGGCTGAAGGGAGAACCGCCTGGGGATAACCCGGATGTGCGGGAGCAAGTTGGGTGGAGAAAAGCTTGGCGATCACAAAAACAAAGACACCCATTGCCAGGGCGACTCCAAAGAAAATGATCAAATGAAAGAGGGTGCGAGCTCGTTTACCGATCACTCTGGAAGCCACCTCCCCAACACTTAACCCTCGGTCACGAATGGAGATGACCAGTGCGCTGAAGTCATGCACACAACCAATGAAAACCGCACCTAGGACAACCCAGAGAAGTGCTGGCCCCCACCCCCAAATTACAGCAACCGCCGGACCCAACATGGGAGCAAGGCCCGTAATCGAGGCGAAATGATGTCCGAATAAAATCCCAGGCCGAGTCGGAACATAATCGACCCCATCCTCCAGGGTATGTGCGGGAGTTGGACGTGCGTCATCCAGGTCGAAAATCTTTTGGGCCAGGAACTTTGAGTAAAAACGATATCCCAAAAAATAGAGAACAAAGGCCGAGAGTGCTGCGAAGACAGGTGTCATGGAATCCTAGGATAAATGCTTCCTGGACCCGACCCCAAGATGGAAGTAAAAAACCCGGAAGGGTTTTATCTGCAGGATTCCATCACTCATTTCTTTTTATAGTCAGGACAGATGCGAGCATTGGGGCGTTCGGGCCGACTGCAGACATTGCCATAATTATATCGACATCGATCACAGAGGATTGTGGTACCCCCTCCTGCAAGGCGGCGGAAAAAACCGCCCATCCATTGAAACAGGGATTTTAATGGACCCATTCCTTATCCCCTTAGAATCTAGATCCCTCTGCAGCCTTCCTCAGCTGTAGGCAGGATCCAGGAATCAATCCGGTTATCGACCTGATAGGATGACCAAATGTTTCACCTGGATTACCCGGAAATCAGCATCCTTAGGGCGAACTTTTTGGCCCAAAACCCCGACTTCCCGACCCACGAAATCTTCAAGATCATAGCGGCCCCCAGGAACAGAGAGGTAGTAAAGGGTCCGCCCACCCTTCACAAGGCGGTAGGGAGAATAATCATTGAACCCGGGCCGCCTTTCGAGCCATCCCGTTTCAAGAAAGCGACGCCTCGGATGGATCTTGGGAAGACTAGCCGCAGGATCCACCTTTTTGATCTTGGGAAGACTAGCTTCGGCAAGCGCGGCTTTGGCATCTAAGAGGAGACGCCTTCGATCTACCTCTTCTTGGAGAAGACGAAGCCTTTGCGTCACAGAATCATTTTTTAACGCCAAGGCCTTGGCTCTTTTTTGTAAAACCTTCAAGGCTGCTTCCGTTTCTCGGAGCTCAGGAAGACCTGCTTTGGGGCCGGTCTCTTCAAAAACTTTCTGAACCGCGAGAAGGTCTTTTTCAAGCTGCTCTTTGGCTTCCCGTTTCTTTTGAGCAGCTTTCCACTCTGCTTGCTTCGCAAAAAAGGGAGCTTGTGCTTCTTTCTTTTGGGCTTCCAGTCGTTTCACAAGGGCCTCCGAGAGTTGGATCTTGGTCGGATCCAGGGGAGTTCGCAGCCGCTCCTTCAATGCAACCTTTTCCACCCAAGCGAGGGAAGCATCGGGAACAATCACCTTCCACCAGTCACCTTTCTTTGAGAGCGCAAGGATCTTCGCACCCCGAGGAAGAAGGGTCAGGGGATATGACTTGGTTTCCGGGCGATACCGAAAGGAGACTCTGCGACCAATGGTTCGGCCCCTTCCATTGGAATCAACCTGAACAAAACGTGCAAAAACCCAACCCGGAAAGCCTCCAGGGACTAATACTTGACGGTAGTCCCCTTCTTCGCTCCCAGGAAGGGACCAAACCAAGCTTCCCTTCCGAAGGATCACTCCAATTGCCGGAGCTTTGGGGGAGGCAAACAAACGAGCCTCTTGATCCTTGTTCAGCTCAAAAAGAATCTGCTCCCCCCGGAGGGCTGCGGACTCCTTCGAAGGGGAATCTTTGCTGGAACCTTCTCCTAAGGATTTGTTCAAAACCTTCTCAGGAAGGGCGCCTGCCCCCTGGACCTTTGGGAAATGTGGATGGGCCCCTGCCCCTTGATCCTTTTTCCCCTGGAAGTGGGACAAAGCCAAAAACTCCGTCGCAGGCAAAGAGGCCGAGAAAGCCAAGCAAGCTGAAGCAATAAAAACCGTGAAAAGGCGCAGATTCATAAACCCCTCCCAACAAGGATCTGTTTGGCCCGGATGATACCAAGCGGCAGGGGTTCTCGCACGGGCCAAGTTTGGGTAATAGGGTGTCCCCCTTACTTGCCCTGCGCTTGGTTTGCCTTGGATCCGTTTGCTTGGATCGAGGCAAAGAGAAAAGGAATATGCATTTTGGTCTCCCCCTTCCAAGGTCCTCCTTGTTAGCCTGAGGGGATGCGCAAGATTCATGAGTTCTCCTACATGAAATGGGCCAAAATCCATTATTTCGATGCTCCCATCTCCCTTGTTCCCAGTGGGATGCCTCCACCCGGCCCCGACGACTTCGAGATTCCCACAGACCTTGACTTGCGGACCGAACTTCTCGCGGTCGGGAAAGACTCTCTCCAGAGCCAGGTATGCTCCATCTACCAAGCTCAGGAAGAAGAATGTCTGATTACTGCGGGGAGTACGCAGGCCGACCTTTTGACCTTCCACCTCTTTTTGGAGGCTGGTGATGAGGTTCTGATTGAATCTCCCGCCTACGGACTTTTCGAGAGCCTCGCGTCCACGGTTGGAGCAAAAGCTCGCTTTTTCAAACGCCGCCCGGAAAACAACTTCGACCTCGAACCCGGGCTCATCGAAGCCACCCTAAGCCCCCGGACCAAGCTGGTCGTTTTCACGACTGTCCATAACCCAAGCGGAAGGATTGCAAGCCCTGAAGTCCTCAAGGACCTGGGTGAACGCCTGGAAAAGCGGGGGATCCCCGGCCTGGCCTCGGAGGTCTACTTGGATTTTTCCCCAAACAGCGTTGCCGCCGGAGGAGCCAGACCTTTCGCCCATCGCTGTCACCCGTCCCTCCTTTCAGCGAATTCAATGACCAAGGTCTACGGTCTCGGCTCCGCCCGGACGGGTTGGCTTTTGGGGAAACCTGATTGGATCCGGGCTGCGGCCAACCTTCGAGAGATCTATGCCCCCGTCCTCCCAGCCGTCCCCCTGAGAATCGCATCCCTTGCCCTCCAGCAGCGCAAGAAAATCCTATCTCGGGCACGAAAGATCTCCGAAGAGGGCCGTTCCCGTTTTCTTGAACTCCTAGGGGAGATGCCAGGCTTCTCTGCCCCTCCCCCCCAAGTCGGACTCACCGCCTTCGTTCAGGTAAAGGATCCTCAAAACAAACTCTTGGACACAATGGCTTTTAGTGATTGGCTCAGGAGGGAGAAAGGCTTAGGGGTCGTTCCCGGGGACTTTTTCGGTCAACCCGGTTCCTTGCGCATTGGGTATGGAGTTCCAGAGGAAACTCTGAATCGAGGTCTCGCTCTCCTCCGCGAAGGACATGAGCAGTTCACTTCCATTGCCTGAGCAAGCCTGCTACCCTCTTGCGCTTTCCGAAGAGGCGCCCGTAGCTCAGCTGGATAGAGCAGCGGACTTCTAATCCGCAGGTCGCAGGTTCGAATCCTGCCGGGCGTGCCATTTTTATTTTCTGGGCCGGCTTTCTTCATGAATTTGCATCCAAAAAAGGCCAGAGCCTTAAAGAGCAAACGAATGAAGACCCCGAAAGGGGATTGAACGCTTCTTTATTAAGAAAAGGCTTTTTCCCCGGGGGAAAAATGATCGCGCTGCCAGGCGAAGATCGCTTCCGAAACAATGCGGCCTACCGGGGCTGCACAGGTGATCCCATGGCCCCCAAGAGCTGTGGCATGGAAGAGACCATGGATTTCAGGATCTTCCCCTAACAAAAAACGGTGATCCGGCCTGTACGTCCGAAGGCCCGCCCAGAACCGAGAAATCGGAAGATCTTGAAGGAAGGGGAAGCAGAGGGTCAGTCGCTCCGATACTTTTTCTAAAAGAGTTGGATCCTCTTGAGGGATTCCGGGTTCACAGGCTTCCGCATCACAAGCCGAAAAGAGAAGACCTTCTCCTTCAACACGAACGTAGGCTTGAAGATCAAGATGCCAGATAAACCCAGGTGAATCTTTCATGAGTTCAGCCCCATCCATTGAACAGTGAATGTGCCGTTTGAAGACTCCGATCCCCCGATCTGAAAGCCCCAGGGTTCGAAGAAAACCGGGAGACCAAGCTCCGGCCGCAATCACCAGGGCGTCCGCATCCAAAAACCTTCCATCGGACAGGAACACACCGCGAACCCGCCCCCGGTCCACTTGGATGCTTTGGACCTGGGTGTCGAGTTTTAAGATTCCCCCTTGGAGGACCATGCTTTTTAAAAAAGCCTCCGTGAGTAAAAGAGGATCCGCAATTCCATCATCCGGACAAAAAGCACCTGCGATCAATGGAGAACCCTGAATACAAGGAGCAGCCCTGCGGCATTGTTCGGCATCCCAGAACGCAGCCGGAACTCCTAGCCGCTTCGCCTGAAGGACCCATCTTTGGAGTTCTTTAGCCGTCGTTTCTTGACTGGCCAGGAGAAGAGAACCCGTTTTTCGAAAGGCCCCTTTGGGAACCGCCAGATGGGCTGTCCCACGGTTCCAAAAACCTTGGCCTTCGAGAGAAAGAGGTCGGATCCATGCCTCTCCCGCCAGCCCTCGGATCATGGCGGCGTTCTGGGATGTCGCATGCCGCCCAAAACTCGATTCTTTTTCGAGGACCATCACCCTGGCTTGAGCTCCCCTTGTTTGGGATCTCTGGCCACGCTGAAGATGCCACCCGACACTTGCTCCGGCAATTCCACCACCGACGACAATAAATGTCTTCGATTCCCGACTCATGAGCGAACTTTGCCAGAATTGCTCTCAGAATGGAAAAGGTATGGAAAAGTTGGATAAGGGATTTGAGGAACAGGGAACTCGGGACAAGCAACTTTGGACAGGGAAACCGGGCCTGAAAGCCAAACCTACAAGGGCAAGATTCACTAAGAGCTGGGTAGAATGGATGATAAAAAAAGAAGTCGAGGCCCGGATTCCGGGAGGAGGACTCCGGCCCAACTGGTCACCACAAAGGGTGAGACAGAAGGAGGAGAGAACAAGGAAAGACCCTGGAACCTTGGAACCTGGGGAGCCGTGTGGAGAAGACACGGACCAGGTTTGAGATTGGATCGACAGGAGGTGATGCACCAAAAATTCGTAGCCCTGCATCTCAAGCGAGCAGCTGAAGGATTCAGCAAGCTCTCTTCTTGCAAAAAGCTGCAACCGAAAAATAAGATTGCAAAAGCAAAGAGCAAGTGCACACAGAGCAAACGGATCTTTCTTTCCACCTATCGGACTTTCCTGGGTCAAGCATGCCCTTCGGAAGACACCAAAGGGAAGCACACTGGAGAAACAAAACCAGGCTCGCACAAGCCGACGATAGGGGGCGGACCGGAGAGATTGGAATCCGGAACCTCGACACCGTGGAGAGTTTCAATTCATAAGGAGCAAAGGAGCCTAGCCTGGAGACAACATCCTTCTTTCGGGTTGTCCGGTCCGCCTAGGACCCATCACCAGGGAACGACTCCCGTTTCGGACCCTTGGACGATCAGAAGAGGCCTAGAGGTTCCCTTTGTCTTAGAGGTTTTTTTGGTTTTTTTTTAAATTGGGAAGACCGCCCTGAATTCCCCCAAAGATTCCCCATATGCAAAAATCCTTACCCAGCCCCCGGAATTTAAGTACCAGAGGGAACATACGAGTCAGAAAATACAGCCCAGGTAACAGACTTGTCGCGCCGAAAGCATCCCGGCATAGTCCCCACCAATGAGTCCAACCCTTTTACAGCTTTTATTTGGAAGCCTGATGCTCCTTACCTATGGGTTGATCGCCTTTGGGCTTCTCCATAAAACCGTTGCCGCCCTTTTGGGCGCCTTGGTCCTGGCGGCCCTGGCAGTAGCCCTTGGAGTCATCCCTGAATACGACCAAATCCATGAAATCCTCGGCCATGACCTCAATGTCCTCGGGGTCATTATCGGGACATCCATCTTGGTAGACCTCGCCGGGCAATCGGGACTCTTCCATTTTCTGGCAATTAAGGTAGTAAAAAAAACTGGGGGAAACCCGATCCGCTTATTCCTGGCATTACAGCTTTTCACCTTTGCCCTCACTGCAGTCCTCACCATTGTGCCTGCTATGCTCATCGTGTCAGGCCTTGTCCTTGTAATCTGCCGAAACCTTAATCTTCCCCTGACCCCCTTTCTTCTCGGAATCGCTTTTGCCAGTAATGCTGCAGCCTTTTGCACTTTTGCCTCCGGCCTCCCCACTTTAATGATCGGATCTGCAGCAAAAATCCCCTACGTGCAATTCCTACAAGTTTCCCTTCCCTTCGCGCTTGTTTCTTTGGTTGTTTGTTACCTGTTCACGAGGAGGTTTTTCCGAACAGATCTCCAAGCTCCCGCCAATGAAAACGAGGCTAGAAGGCTCAGGCAAACCGTGGAAGCATTCGATGAGTGGGCATTAGCGCCAGATCGGGGAGCCTTTATTCGAGCAGCCGGCATCCTCTTCCTTACCATTTTAGGCTTCGCCTTTGCTGGGGTTCTCCACCTAGGTTTGGATTACATCGCCTTTGGAGGAGGAGTTCTGATGCTTCTTTTTCATGGAAAATCCGTGGAGAAAACCATCGCTAAGGTCAACTGGACCGTCATCCTATTCTTTACCGGTCTCTTTATCATTGTTGGGTTGGTCAAAGAAGTCCACCTCTTGGATCGCATCGCAGCTTCCTTAACCTCTCTCACCGGGCACTCCGTTCCTATGGCAGTCTCCCTTTTCACATGGTTTTCGGGAATCGCCTCCGCCATTGTGGACAACATACCTGTAGCTGCCACCATGATCCCCATGGTTCCAGGAATGGAGGGGATCCCTCACGAGCCCCTTTGGTGGTCCCTGGTTTTAGGATCCAATCTAGGAGGAAGTGCAACCCCCATCGGCTCCATTTCCTGCGTCATCGCCCTGCACGCCCTCGAACATGAGGGAGGCATCAAATTAGGTTGGGGGCGCTTTTTGGCCGTCGGAGGCGTGCTCACCATCATTCAACTCGCCCTTGCTTCCTTTTACTTGATCGGCCTCTTTTCCCTTGGCCTCATGCCTTCCCTTTCATAAAAACGAGCTCCCGACATGGAACATCGAGAAGACAAACAGATTCAAAAAAACATGGAAGCTTTTGAAGCAGCCCTTTCTTCCGGCAAAGCAGCCAGAGAAGCAGCCAGCTTTCGCCTAAAGGGGGTTTTGGCGGCCTTTGATGGCTCCAATCAGGACAAGGATGTTTTAGGTGTTGCCAAGACCTTAGCCTCTCAATTGCACATCCCCCTTTTCCTCCTTCCTTCCCCCCATACCGGAGAACCAGAACCAAAAGGGCTGGATTTGGAAGCAACACTCGAAGCCCTCAACCGTGAACAGATCCAAGCCGAAGGACTTCTCCATGAAGAAAAAGAGGCCTTTCGGGGGATTCTCGAAGCCATCCATAGAAAAAAACCGGATTTACTGGTGCTTCCTTCCCCCTTCGGGCATGACTTGGGAGAACTCGGACAAACGACATTGGGGACCGTCGTTGAAGTTACGATTTCAAAAGGGCAGTGCCCGGCCCTGATTGTGCGAGGGACCCTCTCCGACCCAACCCTCTATCTTTCCCGGCCGCATCTCATCATCCGAGACGAAGTGGAAGCAGACAACAAAGCTTTGGCGATAGCCGAAATCCTCCTTCGGTCCTTTAAGCGGGAGGAACTGGTTCTCACGTTTTTGAAACCTCGCGGAGCAATGGCCCAGGAAGAGTGGGAGACTCGCAAAAACCAGGGTTATGACCAAGCTCCTGCAGAACTTCTCCCCCTTCTAGAGGGGGGTCCATCCTCCCTCTTGCACAGACTCCTCTCCCAAGATCCTCCTCTCCATATCCGCGCAAACTTGCTCCCTGAAGACCATTTTTCACCGGCAATGGATGAAACGGGAGGGAGGCTTCACATCCTCCCCTTCACCTTTGACCAGGGAGTTCTCCCTGAATTCGTGCATTCCTTTGTTCTGCGGACTCTTGACCCTGTCCTGTTGGTTGGTTCTTGACACCTTGGTGAACTGACAGAGTTCTCCCCCACCCGGATTCAGCAATCCTAAAGCCTGATCGCCTCTAAATTATTTCTTCTTTATTTCTTCTTTATTCTTCCAAGAAAGGGGAGCCTCCCTACAACTCGAAGGAGGGGCGATTCCAAAAAGCCTTGCGGCTGTCGGGACCATTCTCGCGACCGAAACCGCTTTGGAAAACTTTTTACCCCCCGGGACGCCGGCTCCATAAAAGAAAATCGGAACCTCCCGGTCATAGGAATGGATCGTTCCATGACTCGCCGCAAGACCGGCTCGAGGAAGAAATCCCAAAAATTGGGGCTTTAAAGCATAGAAAACATCCCCCGAGCGTCCCGGATAACAGGCCTTCAAAAAAAGCTTCCAACTAGGATGCTTGCTTGCCTGTTCTTCCGTCATGTTTTGGAGATCCCAAACGCTGGCGGCATCAAGAACCTCCGCTTGGCTCTGCAGCCAAATTCGAATAAACCGGGAGACTGTTTTCTCGTCAAGATCATATCGATCCAACAAGTTCTTCCGCAGGTAGATCTCCCTACCGGAACTCGAGAAAAGGGGAAAGCGGACCCTTCGAAACTTTCCAGCTCCAAAGGGTTGCACAGCCTGGAACCCTTCAGGTAAAGAAGGAGCAAACTCTTTTGCGAGAGCCATGGCCAACCTGGGATAGAGACCGCTTTTTTCTGGTTCTTCGGGAACCCAGGATCGAAGATTCAGGTACTGCATTTTCGATCCTGGACCGGGAATCGGGGCCACTCCATGATCGGCGGAAAGACAAAGAACATAATTTCCCTCCCCGACTCTTTGGTCTAACTGATTCATCAGTCCTTCGAGTTGTCGATCCAGTCGAAGAAAGGTATCCGCAACTTCCCAGGAATCAGGACCAAAGGCATGCCCCACGTAATCATTAGAGGAAAAGGAAAGAAGCAAGAGATCTGGAATCCCATCTCTCCCAAGGGCCAAGACTGAATCTTGGAGGAGGGCCTCGGCCGCCTTCACTAAAAAGGCATTTCCAAAAGGGCTTGAAAAGAGAAGCCGCCCTTTGGGGCCAATCACATGGGGAAAATGGTTCTTCCAAGGTCGCGGGGCTTGCTCCGCAGGGTCATCATCTTTTCGAAGCCCCCTCTTCAGGAGAGCATGGACCTTCGCAGGTTTCCAACTGTTCCAAATCGGTTCCCAGCGAGCCCCCTTCCAATGCTTCCTTTCCCCTTTTACATAACGGCGAAGAACTTCCTTTGCTCGTTTTCCCCAGGGACTTAAACCCCGATCGAGATAATAGGAAGAAGTTCCCAGGGAATGACCCCATCCCACATAATCAGCCTTATGGCCCCCCAATAGGATTGCCGCTCGATCCTTGAGAGAGAGACTGAAAATCCGAGACTTGGGGCCAAACACCTTCCTCCATTGATCCGAGAATGTTGGAACTTTAAGTGTGGCGGGAGACATCCCCTTCGTCCCTCCAACGCAGTATCGCCGCTTGAGGGCGGGTCCTTCCAGCCAAAGATTGCCCACGATTCCACTTTGGCATGGATAGGTCCCTGTGCTTAGAACAGAATGCCCGGGTCCGGTTTCGGTCGCCGAATCCATGTAGGACCCCCGGGAAAAATACACACCCTTCGCCATCAAGCGACGAAAGCCTCCGGGCCCCAAAAAAGGCGAAAAGCGCTCAATGTAACGAGCAGCCAATTGATCCACAGAGACATAGACTAAGAGCTTTGGCCGCGAGGCATCCCTCCCCCCTATTCCCTTCGGCACAGATCCGGCAAGGACCAAGAGAGGGAAAAGAAGGGAGATTCCGATCATCCCTCTTCCCCCTTGAAAATCTTTTCAGCCACAGATTGTGGAACAGGCGTGTATTCCAGCGGTTCCATCATAAAAGTCCCCCGCCCTTGGGTCATTCCACGCAGGGCGGTGGAATACTGGAACATTTCGGCAATCGGAACCTTCCCCTTGATCGTGCGCAAGTTGCCGGCCAAATCAATATCGGAAACCATCCCACGGCGACTGTTTAGATCCCCGATCACATCTCCGACGTACTCCTCAGGGGTCTGGACCTCAATGCGCATAATGGGTTCAAGAAGAATAATATTCCCTTCAGAGGCCAAGCGGAAAGCCAACTGACCCGCAGCCTGGAAAGCCATATCCGAGGAATCCACTTCGTGGAATTGCCCATCATAAAGATTTGCGTGAATGTTCACGAAGGGGTAGCCAAGCTTCCCCCCTCCTATTGCAGCAGCCTCAATCCCTTTCTGGACGGATGGAATGTACTCCTGAGGGATCACTCCACCCTTGATGTTATTTTCAAACTCAACAGCCTTCTCGGTTTCTTTGGGAGAGAAGATCAAACGGGCAACAGCGAATTGACCATGACCACCGGATTGCTTGACATGCCGCGCTTCAACTTTGCGTTCTTTTTTCAGTGTCTGGCGATAGGCAACCCTTGGCTTCCCGACATTGACAGGAATCTTGTAATCCTTCTGAATTCGATTCAAGACCACTTCAAGATGAAGTTCGCCCATCCCCTCTATGATGATTTGTCCGGACTGCTCGTCCGTCTTTGCATGAAAGGTGGGATCCTCCCTTGTCAACCTGGCCAAGGTATCCGAGAGCTTATCCCGATCCTTGGTTGTCTTTGGCTCAATGGACATAGCAATTACAGTCTCGGGAAATTCCATCGAATCCAAGGCTACGGGGAAATCCTGTGTACAAAGAGTATCCCCGGTGGAGGACTGCTTTAACCCCATGATCGCCACAATATCCCCTGCTTGTGCAACATCGATCGGCTCCCTCCGGTTCGCATGCATCCGGAGAAGCCTACCCACCCGTTCCCTACGATTCGTCCTAGGGTTGAGCACGGTGGTCCCCGGAGTCAGAGTGCCTGAATAAATCCGGACAAAGGTGAGATCTCCATTTTGATCGGAAATTGTTTTAAAAGCTAAGGCCGAAAGGGGCTGCTCGGGAAGTAATTGAAGGGTGATTTCCTCTCCGGTCTTTGGGTGAATGCCTTGAAGGTCAGGAAGATCCAGAGGAGAAGGAAGATAATCCACCACTGCATCGAGGACGTTTTGGATTCCCTTGTCTTTTAAGGCAGATCCGCAAAAAACAGGAACGATGGCCCTTTCCAAGACTCCCGCACGAACCGCTCGTTTGATTTCTTCAACGGTCAGCTCCTCCCCTTCGACAAATTTTTCCAGAATCTCTTCGTCGAACTCGGCGACATTCTCAATCAGATCATTCCGGAGGGAGGCGGCTTCCTCCCTAAGGGCCTCAGGAATCTCACCGATTTCCACATCTTTGGCAGTTTCAGACCAGATATAGGCTTTCTCTTCGACCAGGTCCACAACCCCCAGGAAGTCCTTTTCCAAGCCAATAGGAAGCTGCATCTGAATTGGAGTTACATTTAATCTGGTTTTGATCGAGTCGATGACAAAATCAAGATCGGCTCCCGTCCGATCCAACTTATTGACAAATGCAATTCTGGGGACCTTGTATCGATCCGCCTGCCTCCAGACCGTTTCAGATTGAGCTTCAACTCCTGCAACTCCACAAAACACCCCTACAGCCCCATCAAGGACTCGAAGAGATCTTTCGACTTCGACCGTAAAATCAACATGGCCCGGAGTATCAATGATGTTGATCTGATGCTCATTCCAACGGCAAGCCGTTGCGGCAGAGGTGATCGTAATCCCCCGCTCCCGCTCTTCCTCCAGATAATCCATCGTCGCTTCCCCATCATGGACTTCCCCAACCTTGTGGGTTCGGCCGGTAATGAACAAGATTCGCTCGGTCACGGTCGTTTTCCCCGCATCAATATGGGCCATAATCCCAATATTGCGTAGCTTCCGAAGTCTGGCGATCTCTTTGGACGATGCTTTGGCTGTTTTGGTTGCCGAATTGGTGGCAGTCATTGTTTTTATCTCGATATAGATAACAAAAAAGTGGACAAGAAAAGCGGAAGTCAGGAAAGGGAGGTTTTCGGCATGGAGAATGGCAGCAACCC
>JALSSW010000127.1 GCA_026984035.1 Planctomycetota bacterium | reverse complement strand
GGCCACTGCCATGTGGTGCTCGATCACGAGGACGGTGGCCCCCTGCTCAACCAGACGATCGAGGACGCGAAGGAGCTTTTCGACATCGGCACGGTGCAGTCCCGTGGTGGGTTCATCGAGAACGTAAAGGCGGCCGGGACCGGGGCGCTTGCAGAGTTCGGCGGCAAGCTTGAGGCGTTGGGCTTCTCCCCCACTGAGGATATGGAGACCTTGACCCAACTTTAAGTAACCGAGCCCAACTTCCCTCAGGACTTCAAGGGGCCGGGCGATGCGACGATGCGCATGGAAAAAACCCGCAGCCTCTTCGACCTCCATCTCGCAAAGGTCGGCGATCGTCTTCCCCTTCCAACGAACCTGGAGGGTCTGTTCATTAAAGCGCCGCCCCCGACAGTGGTCACAAGGGATCCAAACATCGGCGAGGAAGTGCATCTCGATTTGAAGTTCTCCTTGCCCCTGGCAGACAGGACAACGGCCCTGTTTGTTGTTGAAGGAAAAGCGACCGGGGCCGAAACCGAGCCGGGCGGCATCCTGAGTCTTCGCGAAAAGTTCACGGACGCTGCCCCAAATGCCGAGGTAAGTGGCCGCACAGGATCGGGGACTCTTAGAGGGAAGTCCTTGATCCACAATCTGGATTTGCTGGATACCCCCGCTTTCCCTCAGTCGATAGGGCCCTGACTTTCCTTGAAGAGCTGGAACAATGCCTTCGAGGACCAATGAACTCTTGCCCGACCCCGAAGGACCCGTGACCACGGTCATGCAAGCAAGGGGGATCTCGACCTTCAGGTTTTTTAAGTTATGGACGCGAAGCCGATCGACGCAGAGCTTGGCCTGGGAACCGCGAGAAAGACTCCGTGGAGACTCCGGGTCCTTCGCGAGCCAAGCTCCGGTTTCGGAAGATTTGCAGCGCATGAGCTGCAAAGGAGTTCCTTGGAACAAGACCTCGCCTCCCTGGCGACCTGCCCCAGGGCCGATGTCCACAACCCAGTCGGCCTTCTTGATCACCTCCTGGTCATGTTCTACGGCGATGACCGTATTTCCGAGGCTCCGTAAATTGAGAAGTGATTTGAGGAGACGGTCCGTATCCGAGGGATGCAAACCGATGGTCGGTTCGTCCAAAACATAAAGAGTCCCAGTCAGCTGGTTCCCGCACTGACCCGCAAGGCGGATTCTCTGCGCTTCTCCCCCCGACAGGGTCGAAGCAGGGCGGTCGAGGCTGAGATAGGAAAGGCCCATGTCCACCAAAAAGCCAAGCCGTCCAATCAATTCCGCGAGCAAGTCCTTGGCAATCCTTTTTGATTCTCCCTGCAAACGGAGGGTTCGGAGGTAGTCCCGCAAGGTTCCAATGGGAAGGGCGCAAAGTTCGGGAAGGTTGCAAGACCCAAGAAGAACGTGCCGCGCGCCCGGGGAGAGCCTGCTTCCCCCGCAGCTGGGACAACTGGTTTCGCAGCGCAAACCCTCGGGAAGCTCCCGTTCATTCCCGAGCAGCTTCTCTTCGAGAATGGGGACAAGCCCCGGCCATCGCTCCTGAGTCTTGTAACTCCGCTTTCGCTCGCCCCGTTCGCGGACAAAGGTCACCTGGTACACCTCCCCTTTCGTCCCCTCGAGGACCAGGGAGCGTTGCTTGGCGTTAAGGGAGTTCCATGGCTTCTTGTGAAGATCGAAGCCATGAGCCTTGGCCATTGCCTGGGCGGTGCGCGCCACCGAGCGGCGGGGATGCAGCAAGAATCCAAAACCTGGACCCAAGCCTCCCCGAAGGGCTCCTTGAAACAGCGGCTTCTCGGGAGCATCGATCCAAGCATCCATGTCCACCGAAAGGCGTGTCCCGATCCCACCGCAGTCCGAACAAGCTCCCTGGTGGTGGTTGAAGGAGAAAAAACGCGGCGCCAATTCGAGGGGAAGATGGAAGCCGCACTGGGTGCAAGATCGCTCCAAGGACCAGCGTTGGATCCCCTTTCCTTCGATCTCGGCGGCCACAAGGCCTTCCCCCCAACGGCCCGCCAACTCCAAGGCCTCAGCCAGGCGGGAGCGGACGCGGGTTTTCAGCTTGAGACGGTCGACCACAAGGAACAAGCCCCGCCGAAGCTCCTCGGCCAAAACCTCCTCCTCCATGCGCAGAACCTGGAGCCCACCGCCCTCCCCGAGAACCCCGTAGCGCACAAAGCCCTCTTCCTTCCATTCCCGGCGCCGTTCCTCTACCAAGGCCAACAGGTCCTGGTCCAAAAGGCCCGGAGGCAGAGGCGAAGGTGCAAGCACCAGGCATCGCTCCCCCTCGCTCCCTTCCAACATCCTCCCCGCCAACATGGACGGACTGTTTTGCACCAAGGCTTCACCATGTTCCGGGCAATGGGGCACCCCCACCCGGGCAAACAAAAGCCTTAGATAGTCCAGGATCTCGGTCTGGGTCCCGACCGTGGACCTAGGGTTTCGTCCCGCACTCTTCTGATCGATGGCAATGGCAGGAAGAAGGCCCTCGATGTTGTCGACCGGCGCACGCTCGAGCCGCCCCAGAAAACGTCGCGCATAGGTTGAAAGGGACTCGAGAAAACGCCGCTGCCCCTCTCGAAACACCGTATCGAAGGCCAGGGAGGTCTTGCCCGACCCGGACAAACCGGTGACCACCGAAAAGGAAGCTGCAGGGAAACGCGCATCCACTCCTTTGAGGTTGTGTTGGCGGGCACCCCGCACAAGGAGATCATGCGAAGTCTTCTTGGGTTTCTTCGGATTCCTCTGAGGGCTAGGGTGGCTCTTCGCACCCCGCTTCTTGGGTTTCAAGACCTTTTTCAGCGCCTCGCCTGTATGGCTCCCCCTCGTCTCCGCCAGGGTCTCGGGAGTCCCTTCCCCCACCAGCCTTCCCCCCCCTTCCCCCCCTTCGGGACCCAAGTCCAGGATCCAATCTGCGGACTTGAGGACATCCAGGTTGTGTTCGATCACGATCACACTATGGCCCTGCTCCACCAAGGCTTGTAAAGCGTCCAAGAGTTTCTGGACATCGGCAAAGTGCAGGCCCGTTGTCGGCTCATCCAGGATATACAAGGTGTTTCCGCGACCTCGCTTTGCCAGTTCGCTTGCGAGTTTGATCCTTTGGGCCTCTCCCCCCGAAAGGGTGGTGCTCGTCTGCCCCAGCTTAAGATATCCAAGGCCCAGTTTGTTCAGGACATCCAGGATCCGCGCCATCTTGGGATGGTTCTCAAAAAAACGTCCAGCCTCCTCGATCGTCATCTCCAGTACATCGAAAATATTGCGCCCCCTGAAATGGATCTCCAGGGTCTCACGGTTGAATCGCTTTTCTTCACAGACCTCGCAGGGCACCTGCACAGCCTCGAGCAATTGCATCTCAAGTTGCTTGACCCCAGCACCCTGACAGGCTTCGCAGCGCCCGCCCTTGACATTGAAAGAAAACCGTCCTTTGGGATAACCCCGAACCTTGGACTCGGGCAAAGAAGCAAAAAGATCCCGCACATGGGTCCAAAGCCCCGTGTAGGTCGCCGGATTACTCCGAGGCGTCCGCCCGATCGGCGCCTGATCGATCTCGACCACCTTTTCCAAACTTTGGTAGCCATCCAGCCTTTCGAAGCTCCCCTCCGTCGCGTCCTCCTCCACGCCCCCCAGGCGGTGGGCCAAAGCTTTTTTTAGGAGATGGTGCACAAGGGTGCTTTTCCCCGAACCAGAAACTCCACTCACACAGACAAAACAGCCCAAGGGAATCTTCAACGAAAGCCCGGAAAGATTGTGAATCCTCGCCCCCTTCAGGCGCAGCCATTCTTTCCCTGGAGCACGACGGGTGGGGAGATCAATTCCTAGTTCTCCGCGCAGGTAACGGGCAGTGAGCGAATCCTTATCCTGCAGCACGTCCCGAGGGTTTCCGGCGGCGACAACCTCTCCCCCATGCACTCCTGCTTCGGGTCCGACATCCACGAGATAGTCCGCAGCCAGCATGGTCTCCTCGTCATGCTCCACCACGCAGACCGTGTTGCCCCGATCCCGCAATTCTTTGAGCGTCTCGATCAAACGTGCGTTATCCCGTGCGTGCAGCCCGATGCTCGGCTCATCCAAAACATAGAGCACTCCCCGCAGTCCTGATCCCACCTGAGCGGCCAAGCGGATCCGCTGTGCTTCTCCCCCCGACAGGGTTCCCGAGCGACGGTCCATACGGAGATAGGAGAGGCCCACCTTGTTCAAAAAACGCAGTCGATCCAAGATTTCGGCGAACAGATCCTTTGCGATCAAGGCCTCTCTTCCTCCGGCCGCTTGAATCTCCTTGGCCTTGTCCTCAAAAAGATCCAAGGCCTCTCCCAGGGTCATCCCCACCAGTTCCGCCAGGTTCCTCCCCGCCCAAGTCACAGAAAGAGCTTCGGGCCTAAGCCTTGCCCCCCCACAGGAGGGACACAGCCCCACCTTCTGAAAACGTCCCAAACTCGGAGGACGATACTCGTCCCAAATCCATCGAAGCTGCCCGATCACCCCGGGAAAGGTCCTTCGATCGTCCCCCTCCACCACCATCCCCTCCCGTTCATACCGGAAGGAAGTTGCAAAACGACGATCCCCTGCGCCATGGAACAGAACTTCCCGCGCCCTTTTGTTCAACCTGGCAAAAGGGATATCCACCGAAGCCCCGAACTCCTCCAAAATCTGATCGATCTCATCCAGATGAAGACGGCTGTAATGCAGAAAACCCTTCTTATTAAAACAGCGCAATGCCCCTTCACGGAGGGAGAGGTTCCGGTCCTCGATCAAAAGCTCCTCCTCGAACACCCGAGTTTCCCCCAAGCCCTGACACTCGGGACAGGCCCCCTTGGGATTGTTGAAGGAAAAGAGCAAGGGCTCCAATTCTGGGACTGAACCATGACCCTTGGGGCAGGCGGACAGGGAAGAAAACATCTCGAAACGTTCCTTCCGAACCTTCTTTTTTTCCATTTCCTGCCAAAGAATCCCAACGAAACCCTTGCCGAGAGCCATCGCCTGCTCCAGCGAATCCAAGAGACGCTCACGCCGCGAGGGGTCCACCTTGAGACGGTCGATCACCACTTCGATATCGTGTTTCTTGTATCGATGCAGAGACAGTTCCTCGTCCAAACGCAGGATCTTCCCGTCAATGCGGGCACGGAGATATCCTCTCCTCCGAAGGTCTTCGAGTTCTTTTCGGTAGCTCCCCTTACGACCCCGGACGATCGGTGCGAGAACAAGCATTCGTTCCCCGGGCTTTCCTTCGGCAAAGACCCGGTCGGCGATCTGTTTAGGAGATTGGACTACGACCTCCGCATTGCATGTGGGGCAATGAGGCATCCCCAAACGAGCCATCAACAGGCGAAAGAAATCGTAGAGTTCCGTAACCGTTCCAACGGTGGAGCGTGGATTGCGAGAGATGGTCTTTTGGGTGATCGCAACCGTCGGCGAAAGCCCTTCGATGCTTTCAATTCGAGGTTTTTCGATCTTGCCCAGAAACTGCCGAGCATAAGCTGAGAGGCTTTCCAGGTAGCGGCGCTGCCCTTCACGAAAAACAGTGTCATAGGCCAGAGAACTCTTTCCCGAACCTGAAACACCAGTAAAAACCACAAGGCTGTCCCGGGGAAAACGGAGATCCACCCCTTTCAAATTGTGCTCCCGGGCCCCCCGGATCCTGACTTCGTCCATGGGGCATAGAGTAAGCCATGGAGAAGGGATGCCAAAGATCGGCTTCAGGCTTTTTGCTGCACGCCCTCTTCACCGATCGTGATCTCCGCCCGGCCGGAGCTGGCGTCCCGGAGGGCCCCCGCAAAAGCCTCAGCCTGCTCGCTTGGAACTGAAAAGAAAAGCCTACTGCGTTCTTCGTACAGGGCTTGAATTGGTTGTAGTTGAAATCGGTGCATCACACCCTGGATCGCCGCAGTGTCTTCGTAGGCAAAGACCACTTCCACCGGTCGGTCAATCCTGACCTCGAGGATCTTTGCCTTCTCCAGAACCGCCTTGGCGGCTTGTCCATAGGCCCGAGCGAGGCCGCCTGTCCCAAGCTTGGTCCCTCCAAAATACCGGACAACCAAGACCAGAACATAGGTCAGCCGCTTGGCGTCGATCGCCGCCAGGATGGGCGCCCCTGCCGTCCCCGAGGGCTCGCCATCGTCCTGGTAGCGAAAGGACTCCCCAGCCCTACCCAACCGGTAGGCCCAGCACCAATGACGGGCATCGTGGTAGCGCTTTCTCTGCTCTTCGACAAAGGCGAGTGCCTGTTTCTCTTCCTCGACCGGGCGGGCGAACCCAAGGAAACGAGAGCCCTTAATTTTTTCGATCTCGAATTCACAGGGCTTGGCAAGGCTCAAAAAGACTTGGGGCATCCTTGGGCACCTTTCTTTTTGTTAACGCAAATCCAGAGGAAGAGAGGCGCGGGGCTCGAAGACCCTCAGGTCATATCCCAGAAGAAAGGCGAGGGTCGGAGCAATCTGGGAGAGGGTTGCGGGACGATTCTTACGGACCCCCCGTGCTGGAACCTTGCGTCCCAGAAGAGCGATCCAAACGTTCTCGGCTCCTTGAATCTTGGGACCATGCGAAGTCCATTGAGAACCTCTTCCCCGCCCATGATCACAGGTCACAAGAAGGGAACAACGACCCCGGTAACGGGAATCTCTTTGACAGAATTCCCAGAGGCGGCGCAGA
Source organism: Planctomycetota bacterium (assembly GCA_026984035.1). Classification (GTDB taxonomy): domain Bacteria; phylum Planctomycetota; class UBA1135; order UBA1135; genus HyVt-539. Next base: position 4,374 of record JALSSW010000127.1, on the reverse strand, counting down.
TAATCATCAGCCTTATGGATCTGGTCCAAATAGAAGTCATAACGCTTGTGGTGCGCCCATTCGTCCGTGTCCCCCAAGCCGAGCCAGAGGATCCGAACTTGGCAGGTTTTGAGGACTTCGAAAGCACCGTAAAAGGAAAACGCATCCATGCGCTCCCCCTTACCCAACACAGGACAAAGCTCTTTTTGGAGTTTGTCCAGAAGTAGCAATGTTTTCGGTGCTTTTTTGCGACCGCTCAGGCGTTTAAAGGTAGGGACAAGGGGAACCAGGCCCGCGTTGATGGGAAGCTTGCTCCGTTGGGTATTTACGACATAGGGCAAGACATCCCAAGAACCAAAACCGACAATGCTTCCCTGGAAAGCAGTGAGGTGGCCCAGGTGCTCCAGGACGGTTTTGTTGCGGTTCCAACGTTTCTTGTTGGAATCGATCCAGGGGTCCACAAAACCCTGAAGGAGTTCTCCATAACCGGGATAGGAAAAGCGGCGAGTATTGAGAAGTCGGGCGGGACTTTGCAAGCTCCTATCTCCAAACAATTGGCCCTTGGGGACCAAAACCTTCCAGAAGAAAGGCATGAGTTTTTTCCGGCGGTCTTCAGGACTTTTGGCGTCATAGCGAGCGCGGAGGGCGGCAGGATTGGAGACACCGCCTCTCTCCCTGTTGCAAAGGTCTGCATCCATCCCCCCCAAAATTTCTTCCACCCGAAGTCCATCAATGGTCACAAGAATCACCAGAGATTGGGGGTCCCTCTCGGGAGGGGATGCCCTGTGTTTCAACGAGCTTTGGGCGAAAAGGGGGCCGAGGAGGAAGGGGAGAAGGGTGAGAATTGACAGCTGATTCTTCAGATTCATAGTTCAGTGCGAACTTTGATTGCAGAGTGGAGGGTGCGGTGTACGGGGCAGCGGTTGGCGATCTCCAGGAGGCGGGCCCGCTGCTCTTCGTCCAAAGGGCCTTGGAGCAAGATTTTTCGATGAAAGCAATCGACCGGCTTGCGGTCGCCGGGATCTCCTCCGCATTCTTCTGCGGGAACCTTCTCGTGACTGAGCCGAACTTCGACCGATTCTAGAGGCCAACCCTTTCGATCCGCATACATCCGAAGGGTAATGGATGTGCAAGAACCGAGAGCAGCAAGGAGAAGCTCATAGGGATTGGGCCCCTTGTCTCCTCCTCCCAACTCCGGGGGTTCGTCACTTTGAAGCCGATGCTCTCGGATATGAATCTCTTGAACGAAATGTGTTTTCCCACCAAAGATGGTGGCGCTCTCTTTGGGATGCTTCACGAACAATCCTTTCCTTGAAGAAGGGGGCGCATTTCATCCTGTAGCTTCCCGTTGGTCACGAGAATTTCGGATCCGAAAAGGGGGTCTTCTCCCGAGCCGAGATCCCCGATCCACCCCCCCGAAGCGTAAACGAGCGCCATCCCCGCTGCCACATCGTAAGGTTGCAGATACATTTCCCAAAAGGCATCATAGACTCCCTGGGCACAGAGGGCGAGGTCGATGGCCGCGGAACCGCAGCGACGGATCCCCCGGACTTCCATCAGCATCCGTCCGAAGTTGTCGAGGTTGGTGTTGACGCCTTCTTCATTGCGGTTGTAAGAAAAGCCGGTGGAGACCACAGCATCCCGAAGCTTTTGAGTCCGACTCACCCGCATGGGCATCCCATTGCAGAAGGCTCCAGCCAGGGTGCTGCCATACCAGAAGGTTCCCTCCTCCCGGCCCCCCAGCATGGGAGCGTAGATCCCCCCCAACCATGGTTTGCCTTCTTTCAGGACCCCGATGCTGACCGACCAGTGGGGATGTCCGTGGACAAAGTTGGTCGTGCCGTCGAGGGGATCGAGGACCCAGCAGATCCGCGCTTCCCGATCGACCTTCCCCGCGGGCGTTTCGACTCCTTCTTCCGCAAGGATTGCATGATCGGGGAAGGCCTTCCGAATCCCCTGGACCAAGCGCTGTTCCGATTCACGGTCTGCGTCGGTGACAAGCTCCCGACGGCCCTTAAAGTCAGGATGCTCATCAGTTCCGTGCCGGCCCTCCAGGAAGGAACGGAGCCTTTTCCCGCTTTCCTTTCCCAGCTTCAGGAGGGTGAGGAGGATGTCCTTTTCCTCGGGATTCAGCCCTTCTGGAAGGGGCAGGCTCATGAACCTTCCCCTAGAAACAACTGCACTCGGTTTCCCCGACGGGCAGCGAGGAGATCCGCGGCGGAACCCTGGCGCCGGGCAATCTCCAAAAGCCCCATGGATCCGAAATAGGCGAGTACGGCCCCCATGGAAACATCCGAGAAGGAGCGCAGCAGAGGGAGCTCTTTTCCGCAGACCCGAACAGGTCCCTTCGCACCCGGGGGAACTCTTCCTCTCTCGATGTTGGTGACGAGATTTCCGAAGGAATCCGCATAGAGGATTTGCCCTTCGATCTTGTCTGAATGAATCCGCATTGGGGGAAGATCCAGACGCTCCAAAGATTTCAAGGGGATCTTGGGTCCAAAATATTTAGGCTCTTTCCCCTCGGCCAGCCAGGCGGCGACTGGAGCGAAAATGTCCCGGCCATGGAAGGTAGGAGAGACTCGATCCAGGTGAAACTCTTGGTTCTCCAGAAGCCAGGCTGTCCGGGGAGGATCGAATTCAAACCACTTGGTAAACAAGCCGTTGTCCGGGCCGACAAGAAACACCCGTTCTGTCTGCACGAGAATCGACCTGCGGGAGCTGCCGACCCCAGGGTCCACCACCCCGACAACAATGGCTTCCCTCGGCACATAGTCCACTGCCGATCCCAGGAGCCAGGCCCCCCCCTCGACATCTTGGGCGGGAACCGAATGACAAAAATCCACGACCCGAGTGGATGGCGAAATCCCTGCGAGGACGCAGTGCATCAGTCCCACGTAGGGATCCTCAAGACCAAAATCGGACAAGAGAACAACCACCGCCATTGCCGCCTCCTTTCTCCCCCCCGCGGGGAGGTTAGCTCCGAAGCTCCAGGGTTCAACTAGCCAGAGAGTCGCATCGAAGGGGGAAGGTTGATTGCAAATAACATCTTTTATTCGATTTTCGGAGGCGGCCCCAAGAATCCTTGGGACGGGGACTTGCTTCGCACCAAACCCACAAGGGCCAAGAAGACATGATTCCAGTCCTTGACGAAGAGGAAGGAAAGGGACCAGGATGCATATCTCTTTCTCTCTCGCCCCGGGCGCCAGCTCGGGATTTTGGCTCCGTTCTCGCAGCTTATTTGTTTCATCTTACAGGGATTTTTTTCCAGCTAAGAAGAAACTGCAAAGTGCATGATGAGCTTGGAGCCCTGGCAACCTTGAGGATCCAGATGTTTGATCTCTCGCTTCGCAACCTTGCTTCTCTCCTTCTTTCCTCATTTGCCCTATCCAGCTCAGGACTCTGCGTGCAGGGTCCTAAGCTTGTTCGGGACATCAACACCATCCCCTCGGTCAATCCATCCTCCTCACCGGGCTCATTCCTGGGAGTCGGAAAAGACAGCTACTTTGCTGCGACCACCCTGGCCACGGGGCGAGAACTTTTCAAAACAAGAGGAACCACGGCGACAACTGTCCTGGTCAAAGATCTGAGACCGGGAAACGCTTCCTCCAATCCCCACTCCTTGACCGCTATGGGTTCCCTGATCTTCTTCGTCGCCGATGACGGGACGCACGGGGAGGAGCTTTGGGTAAGCGATGGAACTTCTGGAGGAACCAGGCTTGTCAAAGACATCAGCCAGGGTTCCAAAAGCTCTTTCCCAAACAATCTCGTCGCCCTGGGAAACAAACTCATCTTCGCTGCCGACGATGGAAAGAGTGGCCGAGAACTCTGGATTTCCGACGGAACGACTCTGGGGACCCTAAGGGTCGCAGATATTCGACCTGGAATACCTGGATCTTCACCCAACGAGCTGGTCGTCCAAGGGAATCTCCTCTACTTCCGGGCTGATGACGGCACGAATGGAGCCGAGCTTTGGGTCTCGGATGGAACAAGCAAGGGCACACGTCTTGTCAAAAACATCGCTCCCGGCAACTTCGGCTCGAGCCCTTCGGAACTCATGGTCCTCGGTAACCGCGTTTTCTTCCGGGCGGTGGATGGCCTTCACGGTGCTGAACTTTGGGCTTCGGATGGAAGCGCCGCAGGAACCATCCTGGTCAAGGATATTGCAGCAGGAATTGCCGATGCCCATCCATCGGGCTTCGTTGCGCTGGGAGGCAACATTCTCTTCTCGGCCAATGATCGCAAGAAGGGTCCGGAACTTTGGATCAGTAACGGAACCCCGGCCGGGACCAAACTGCTCAAGGACATTCGGGCCGGTTCATTGGGCTCGAATATCAGGCACCTCACCCGAGTGGGAACAAAGGTATTCTTCGCCGCCAATGACGGAAAAAAAGGCGA
>JALSSW010000126.1 GCA_026984035.1 Planctomycetota bacterium | reverse complement strand
ACGCACCCGATCTTCCAGGTCATGTGCAATATCATGAGCGGCATGGAGAGAGAGACTCCCATCGAGAAAGATCTCAAAATCTACGACATAATAAGATCCTAGAGGATGCACCCGGATCTGGTCCACTTCACGGACATCCGGGTTTGCCTTCACAACTTTGCGGATCTCCTCCTTGAGATGCGGAGGAGCCTTGTCCATGAGGATGCCGACATTGGTACGCACCGGTTCGATTGCCATCCAGGAGATGTAGAGACCGATCACGATTGCAGCGAGGGGGTCAAGATAGGGCATATCAAATCGAGAGGCAAAAATCCCTGCAAACACCGTAATACCTACCAACACATCGGCACGATGATCACGAGCACTCGCAAGAAGGGATGGGGAATTCAATTTCTTCCCGACTTTTGAGACGTAACGATACAAGAACTCTTTGACAAGAATCGTGAACCCAGCGACATAGAGTGAAGATGCCTCGGGAGGAGGACGGTTTTCTCCAAGAAACACAAGAAGGCCTTCCATGGAGATAAAGATCCCCGTTGCCAACAAGAGGACTCCCACGATCAATCCCGCGATACTTTCCGCATTGCCATGCCCATAATGATGATCCTCGTCAGGAGGTTTTCGGGCATAGCTGTAACCTAAATAGGCCACGATGGTCGCGAAGATATCTCCGGCCGAATTGAAGCCATCAGCAACCAGGGCGGCGCTTCCGGCCATGGTTCCAACAATAAACTTCAAAAATGTTAAGAGAATATTCGCAGCAAGGCCAACCTGGTTGGCGCGAACACCGGAGTCTTGAGACATGGTGGGATCCTGGCCATAAATAGGGACGGGGTCAATCCTTGTTATGTGGATTAGGAGTGACCTTTGCCCAAGATCCCCATCATGGGGGTTATACTCAATCTCATGGAAACTCGCATTTTGATCCCCTCCGTCCTTTTCCTGACCTTCCTGTTTCAGGGGCCACCCTCCACAAAGCACCCCAAAAAGGCCCTTCCCCCCAAAGGAACCCACGTCCCCCCCGATAGAAAACATTCCCCAACACAGACCCCCTCCATACAAAATCAAAACAAAGGACAGAACAAGGACCTGATCCAACGCTTTCCAAAGCCTCCCAACCCTCTTTTGGGACTTTGGCGCATCAGGAAACAGGTAATCCCAGGAACGACAGGAACCAGGAGAAAACCTTCAGGATACCTGCTCTTTACTCGGACCCATGTCTCCATGCATTTGGTTCGGCCAGCTTTAATCCCTGGTGGCTCGGTCGACTTCCAATCTTCCATTCGCACCTACTCTCTTGAGGGGATCACACTCAATACAGTCAGCCTTCTCGGTGTAAGAAACAGCCGAACTCCTGGAAAGATCGTTTTCGAGGCTAGAGGCCTCAGGGAAACGAGGCGCATTGCCTTCATGGGACCGTCTGTCTTACGGATTTACCAAACTCCAACGTCTTATATTGAATTAATCAAAGAGGCCGGGCTCTAACCAGTGGAGTGAACAACCTTGAGTGTCCTGGAGGACCTTCCAACAAAGTCAGGAAGAAGACAGGGGAATCAAAACCGACCCGCTCAATCTTTTTCTTTTCTCTCTCTCCGGAAAGAGAGAAGGTCTTTCCCAACTTTCCCTCCAAAAAGCTGGATGCTTAAGAAAAAGACGATAAGTCCAGCCAAAGAGGGAAAGAGTAGAAAACGCGTAAATCCCCGAAAAAAACCTGCATCCCTTAGGGGAGCACTTGTGAGAGCCCATTGCAAGGTTCCCCAGGCGGCAAATCCTGTCGGGACACAAGCAAGCAGGGCAAACAAAAGGCTTTTTGGCAGGATGCCAGTTCCCCGCCAACCCATCAATACCCGGATCGACCAGAAGAGAAGACCGCTATTGAGCAATGCGGACCCTACCGAGACCAAAGCAAGGCCATAGGTCCCGAGGGTTGGGGCGACAAGGGCGGAGACAAGGACCGAAACCACAAAAAGCCCCACCGAAATCCGAACGGGAGTCTGCCGATTGCCCACAGCGTAATGGGCTCGAGCCAGGACTTGTACCCCCACTAATCCGGGGAGGGCAAAGGCAAAGGTCCTTACAACCTTGGTCGTCTCCATTCCATCCTCCACGCTGAAACGGCCATGAACAAAGAGAACCTGCACCATAGGGGATGCGAGAACAAAAAGGCCTACGGCTGCGGGAAGAGCCAGGACGAGGGAAAAGGCAAGAGCTCGATCAAAAATCCTCTCAAGCTCTTCTTTTTCCCCTCGCTCCCCCAGAAGGGATAGAAGAGGAAAAACAGCTGTTCCAAAAGCAACCCCCAAGAGAGCATGGGGGAAATCGAGGAGGCGGTTTGCCAAAAAGAGGATCCCATTTGCTCCCACTTTCGGAACGAGGAAGGCTGCGATCAAATACGTCATCAAGACATTGAGCTGAGCAATGGAAAGCCCCAGCACCATGGGGACCATACCTTTTCCCACATCTCTGAGGTCTGGGTCTTTTAAGTCCAGCTGCGGTCGAGTAAGGAGACCGCTTGCCCGAAGGCCTGGGAATTGGAGAAGTAGTTGAAACACCCCCCCCATAACAAGAAAAAAGGCAAGCCCAAGCGCCTTGTGAGAAAGGCTTCCATCCATTCCTGAAACATAGAGAACTCCCCCAATCCAAAAGAGGTTCAACACAACAGGAGCCATGGATGGAAGAGCAAAGCGCCCCGTCACGTTTTGGGCTGCCGCAGCCAAGGCCATTAAGCAAATAGGCAAAACATAGGGAAGAAGAATATAGAGGAGTGGTCGCAGAAGCTCTGCATACTCGCGGCCATGTGAAGGAAGCCCCCCCTTTGCCAGAAGATGGTCGGGAATGAAAGCAACAAAGACCCAACCAACAAGAGTAAGGCCAAGCAAAAGAAGAAGGATGGCCCCAAAAACTTTACCGAAAGTCTTTTTTGCGCCAGCTAAACCTTCGCACTCAATACGGCGAGTCAGAACTGGAACAAAGGAAGCAACGAGCGCCCCTTCCCCAAATAACCTGCGGAAAAGATTGGGGATCATCCATGCAAGCAAAAAAGCCCCGCTCTCGAATCCCCTCCCAAACTCCCCAAACATGAAACGATCCCGGACAAGCCCCAAAATACGGGAAACCAGAGTCCATGAAGCGATGCGAGCGGCTGCAGCTCGATATCGATAGATCCCCTTCGGCCCTTTCATCAAGATATTGTTTACCACAAGAAGGAAGAGCCTCCCTGAGTTTTTTGAGGTGAAGGAACCACCTCAGTATTTGGGATTCCTACCACTCGTGTATGATCCACGACCCGATGACCAATGACCAAATTCTCAGTGCCATCTCTTCCATCGACGGAAACCAAGCTTCGCTTCGGGTCCGAGGGTACGCAATTGAGGAATTGGCATCCAAAAAACAATTTGAAGATGTCGCCTACCTTTTGCTTGAAGGGAAACTTCCGGATAAAGCAGAAAAAGAAGATTTTTGCGAAGCCCTCCGACGAGGCTTGACCCTTGATGAAGAATCTCGCTTTGCAATTTTCTCATTCCAAAAAAACCATCCACCCCTAGTGGGTTTACGAACATTTCTCAGCAACCTGAGATTCTGGGGAAAAGCCCCTGAAAACTCTCTACATGCTGGAGCCTGGATCATCGGACGCCTCGCAGCATGCACCGCAGGTTTCATCCGTGTCTCTCAGGGATCCTCACCCCTTTTCCCAAAACCATCGGAAAGCTTCGCTGCCCAGATCTTCTTTCTTACCTTCGGGCGACCTCCTAAGAATCCCGAAGAAAAAACCCTGGATCGGACTCTGAGCATTCATTCTGAGAATGGTCTCAATGCATCCACTTTTTCTGTGCGTGTCACGGCTTCCACCGGAGCAGACCTCATTTCCGCCCTCTGTTCAGGACTGGCAACCTTGATCGGCCCTCGCCATGGAGGCGCTTCGGTAGAAGTCGTCAAAATGCTCCAAGAAATTAAGGATCCCCATCAGGCAAAGATATGGATCCAAAACGCCTTAGCTCGGAAAGCAAAGATCCCCGGATTTGGTCACAGGGTCTTTACAAAAGAGGATCCAAGAGCCCTATTCCTCGAAGAGGAGTTGAGATCTCTCTCCCGCTTCAACAATACCGGATCTGAGCTAGCCATCCTCCAAGCCCTGGTCCTCGAACTCCGAAAAATAAAAGATCTCCCCCGGAACATAGATTTCTATGCAGGCCCAATCTTTCTTGCCCTCGGTTTTCCACCTGATTTTTTTCCCTGCCTTTTTGCCATCGGGAGGACCCCAGGCTGGATCGCCCATTACCGGGAGCAGGTCTCCAAGGGTCGCTTAATTCGCCCTCGAGCGACCTATGTGGGTCCTTCCCCTCGGGAAATCCTTGATTGAGTCCCCGGGGCACACTCTTCCTGACCTTTCTCGCCCCTTTTTCAGGACATCCTTGAGAAACCCTTTGAACCAGGCCTTATGAACCCATTGTAAGGCTGGGACAATCTGCCCGACAGGCAGCTGGAAGGTTTTCAACTTGGTGGTTATATTGGATGCAACATCCTTTGAGAAATTTGATTTCTATCAATTTTTGATAAGGATCGGAAGCCAAGAAACACCGACTCTCCTCAGTTGGGTCGGTGTTTCCCTGTACGGCAACCTTTTTCACCCTCTTTCTGAGGACACTTGCCGGGCACAATCCCCCCTTGGGTCCTTAAAGGCTCGTGAAGGATGTCGAAGAATCCCGGGCCTTGAGTTAAAGCACTCTTGGGAGAACATGAAATCGAGATTAATGCGGGCTGACTGGTCCGAATGATGCATGACTGGGCGTAAGATTTTTATTGGAGATGTCCAAGGCTGCTTAAGCGAACTCAAGGAACTCCTGGATAAACTTGGGTTTGGAGACTCGGATCAATGCTTGTTTGTCGGTGACCTTGTGAACCGGGGACCGGATTCACTGGGCGTCCTTCGCTTCATTCAGCAAATCGGTGCTTTTTCCGTACTGGGAAATCACGAAGCCTTTCTTCTGAAAAGGGGCTTTTTTAAGGAACCGGGGGAGCCTGAATCTTGGGGAACCCTTAAAGCTCTCGCCCGTTCTCCTGACCGTATCCAACTCGGCACCATGGTAGAGTCCTTCCCCCTTCTCCACGAAGTTTCAGGCCTCCTTTTGGTTCATGCAGCTCTTCCACCCGCTTTATGGGACGCCGACCCTCGGATGGTGGCAAAATGGCGGGGAAAAACATATGCCCCCGGAACAGAAGAAGAAAGTGAGACATCTTTCATCCTTTCTGCCCGCTTTTGCGACTCAGGAGGGCGACGTCCACCAAGGGATGAGCCTCCCCCCGGCCCTCCGTTTCGCCCATGGTACGAGTTCTACAAGGGAAAACCTCGTGTCATCTTCGGTCATTGGGCAAGACGGGGCTTAATCCAGAAACCCAAGGTATTAGGGCTAGATACCGGCTGTGTATATGGCGGAAAGCTTAGCGCTTGGATTCAAGAAGAGGACCGCATCGTGCAAGTCTCGGCCAAGAAGGCCTATTGGCCCTAGCTCTCGCCCCGAACGCATTCGATGGAACCGCCGACTTGCCATCGCAACACGGAACCACATTGGCCACAGGGGACACCCTGCTCTTTGAGATCAAACTCCGGGCCATGAACAAAGGTGGCAATACGCCATCCACAGCGGCAGACATAGCCTAATCGCCTCGCTGGATTTCCAGCCACCAGCAGATGGGGACCAACATCATGGATCACCACACTTGCAAGACCCACGGTTGCAAACTCTCCAATTGTGATGCCCGGCGCAACACACACCCCCGCACCCAAAGTAGCCCCCTGCTTCACAACCGTCCTCATGAGATCCTCAGTCCCCTGTCCAGGCAGGATCTCGGACAAATCCCAATTCGCCGCCCGAGGAAAACGATCATTGGTGAAGGTGGTGTGAGCCCCCACCATGACCCCATCTTCGAGAGTCACGCCGTTACAAATATAAACAAAAGCATTGACCTTGCAAAAATCCCCAATTTTTACGTCATAGGCGATATACGACTTTTCTCCGATAATACTGCCGCGGCCAATCCGGACGTCCCTCCGGATGTGGACCCCGCTCCAAACGGTAGTCCCGTCACCGATCTGGACATTCTCTTCGATAATAGCGGTTTCGTCGATCTTCTTGCTGGTCATGGTGCTCATCGCTCTTCTCGGGCGAGCCAAAATTGGCCATCTCCCCCAGAGGCATTCATTTGCGACCTATCATTCCCCCAGACTCTTGCCGATTCAAGGGTTGACTCTTCCCTTCGTAGAAAGTCTCAACACCTGTTATCCTTAGAGGAATGAAACTGTACCACACAATGATCCGTGTTCGTGACTTGGAACGAAGCCTTCACTTTTATTGCAATTTCCTCGGGCTGCAGGAAATCCGGCGACACGAACTGGGGGACGAAGCCACACTGGTTTTCCTAAGCGATGCGGAGAAACATTACTATTTGGAGCTTACGTTTAACAAAGACGGTAGGGATTATGAACTTGGGACCCAATTCGGGCATCTTGCCTTTTTAACCCAAGATCTTGATTCTGTGATTCAAGAAGTCGAAAAGCAGGGGTGGAGCTACAGAAATTCAAAACCTTCGGCCTCAAGCCGCTATATCTTCGTAAAGGATCCAGACGGCTATGATATCGAAATCCTTCAAGACCGAACCTGAACAAACGAGTGTCACCATGAGACTCTTTTCTCGACCTTCACACTACCAGATCGCCTTTGTATTGGTTTTTCTGGGACTCGCCTGGGGAATCACTGGAGAAAAGGGGGTTCGGAAAAGGGGTTCTCTCAATCCCAAAAGCAATCCCAACCAAATCCAAAAGGGTTTTGTTCAAATCCGTCAAACAAGTACACCAAACAAAAACGCATCAAGAACCACTCTCTCCAAAGAGCAACGCATCCTTTTTGAGGGGAGGGTCATGGGAGAGATCTCCAAAAACGAAGCTTCCCTCCTTGTTTCAGCGCCATCTTTCAATGGACCCTCAGGCCCAAGTATCCCTTTAACCAGAGTAAAATTAGAATTAGTTCCTATTGGAAAAGGGGAGCATACAAGCCAAGGGATACTTTCCTTCTTTTCAAAAACCGAAGGAACGTTTCGTTTTCCACAACTCATCCCCGGAAAGTACATGCTTCGGTTGCTTCCAAATGATGGGAGACATCTTTCAAGGGCCATATCCCTTGATATCCCAAACATTCAGTCCCACGGCAAAACCCCAAAGAGATCTTCACCCCCTAAGATCCAAAAGGAAATCCTTTTGCCCCTCCCGAGGACCATGTTGGGGAAATTGAAAGCAAAGGAATCAATCAAAGGCCTCGATCAAAGAAGTTTTTGGATCTCTGTCAGTGAAAATGGGCTCCACCGGGGAACAGCCAAGACCGATCCTAGCGGAGCCTTTCAGCTCGATGCAGTTGGAACCGGGCCTTATAATTTCACCCTGAGAGACCAGGACGGTGAAACCCTCCCCGTTCAACAAACGGCAATGAGCCAGGACCCAAAAAGACACCGGGTTCTTGTCTCCCTCATCACTCCTTAACTCAGCGTTTCCTTCCGATCGCTTCCATCGAAGAAAAAGCCCATAAAAGGCTTACACTGCAGCTCCCACCAGCACCGCCCACCAGTTTTGGGGATGATTTTCCGAAAAAGAAAAGAGGTGCCTATTCGATAGAACCCAAGAAAGTCACAAGATCCTAAAAGGGCTGGTTTCCTTCTCATGTGTGACTATGGCGTGGGGAATTATCTTGCAAATTGGGCTGATAAACCACGGTCCGGCAATGATACTGAGGTCGAAATTCCGGCCCCAAATCTGTCAACATTTCTGAGGAGCCTGTGAAAAGATAGCCTTCTTCCGTAAGAACTTCCCGGATTCTTTGGAACAAAGATTTTCGGTCTTCCTTGGTAAAATAAATTGCAACATTTCTGCAGAGGACAATGTCAAACTTTCCTAGGCTTTGAAATGGTTCAAGGAGATTTAATTTCCGAAAAGAAACCATGGCTCTAATGTGATCCTTGATCCGCCAACCCTCTTTAACCCTTTCAAAATAATCTCTTTTCATCTCCGGCTTCATCCCCCGGTCCATTTCATGATCGGAATAAACACCCAGAGAAGCTTTTGAAATTGCCAGGCTTGAGATATCAGTCCCGAGAATAGAGATATTCCAATCCTTGGAAACACCAAGGAGCTTATGAAAAATCATCCCTACGCTGAAAGGCTCTTGACCCGTACTGCATGCAGCTGACCAAATCCGGATCCTTCGATCCATTTTTTTCGCTTTCCGATCTAAAAGCTCTGGAATAATCTTGTGTTCCAAAGCTTCAAAAGGGGAGGTATCCCGAAAGAAAAGTGTTTCATGCGTTGTTATCGCATCCACAACTTTTTCCCTTAGGATCCGATCCCCATTTTGTTTGATCTTGGAATAAAGTTCCTGAAAACTATTACATCCAGCTTCCATCGCGACTGGGGTTAGACGACCTTCGATCAAATAGCCCTTTGTTCTATCAAGAACAACGCCTGAGAGATCGAAGACTACCTCACTAATTAGACTGAATTCCTCATCCGTCAACTGCATATCGGCCGACCTACTTTCACACTTTGCTGAATTGCGGAAGCCAATTGGTCTAAAGAGAAGACCCCATCCGCATCCCCATTTTCCACCAAAACCTTGGGCATCCCATAAACAACGCAAGAAGCTTCATCTTGGCAAAAAAGAGTTCCGCCCTTGCTTTTAATCAAACGGGCTCCAAGAGTCCCATCGCTCCCCATCCCAGTCATAATCACAGAAAGGGTATCTCCTCCAAAAACTTCAGCTACCGATCGAAAAAGATAGTCCACTGAAGGCCTGCAAGCATTCTCAGGGGGGTCATCGGATATCTGAGCTATTACCTTGACTCCTGACCGAACAACCTTGAGATGCTTACCACCGGGAGCAATAAGCGCTTGACCGGGTTTAAGGGGCATTCCATCTTCTGCCTCCAACACCTCAAAAGGGCAAACTTGGTTTAATGAATTTGCCAAGGATTTTGTAAACATCGGAGGCATGTGCTGAACGATTAGAATTGGCACACCCAAATCGGCGGGAAGTTGACGGAGCATCCGAGTTAAAGCGGGCGGGCCACCTGTGGAGACTCCAATGGCCACAACCCCATAGGACCCTCGTCTCCGCCGAGGAGGCGTAGCCCTTGGTTCTGGGGGAACTTGGGAGGGAACCCCCTGAGCCTGCTTGAGAAGAGTAGCGCCAATCGCCTTGACTCTTGGAAGAAGAACTTGCTTCAACTCTTCGGCCCCAGCTTGATAACTATCCCCTTTCGGTTTGAGAACAACATCTAGGGCTCCAAGAGCCATCGCTTGAATGGTTGCTTGAGCTCCTTCTCGCGTGAGCCCGCTCAGAACGATAGCTTTGACGGGGCTCTTTATTTTTTTCAACTCCTGAAGAAGTTCCAAGCCTGTCATGACAGGCATTTCAATATCAAGAGTAAGAAGATCCGGCTTGTGCTTTTCGATCATATCGAAAGCAATCTTCCCATTAGCAGCCGCCCCAACAATTTCGATTTCAGGTTGCCCAGAAAGCACGCTCGTGATGACCTTTCGGTAAATAGCACTATCATCAACAACAAGCACTCTAATCTTGTTCACAAAAATCCCTCCTCGTTTCCCCTAAACTTCAAGTCCTTCGCTTTCGCGAACGGCGGCATCGATCTCAAACATTGTCAACAAGCCTTTTTTTGTTTGGAAAACACCCATAAAAAATTGGCGGCCTGATTTTTCGAGGTTCGGCGGAAGGTCATCCATCCGATCCCTATCCACATTGACAACATCTACAATTCGATCCACCAAAACCCCAACTCGCTCGGATTGCACATTGACAACAATATTTCTCGTGTCTTCTCCGATCTCTGTCTTCTCGCCGAACAGGATGAACTTAAGGTCTAGAACTGTCACAACCTCTCCCCTTAAATTCATAACACCGGAAACGATTCGAGAGGAATCAGGTACCGGAGTCATCAAAAGGCTCCGATTAATTTCTTGAACCCCCTGCAGAGGAATCCCCAAGTAATGATCGCCCACTAAAAAGGTGACCAATTGAAGGCTTTGTTCCACTGTGGTTTCATGCACCATTTTTCTGCTAAACTCCTACCGTTTGGTAACAAAACTTCTTGATTGTGGCCAGGATTTGTTCTTTGTCGAGTTTGATCAAATAAGCATCCACCCCCACAGCAACTCCCTTTGCCTGGTTTTCTTCGCTGGCGAGAGATGTGAGGGCAATGACAGGTTTATCTTTATATGTCTCATTACCTTTAATGTGAGAAGTCAATTCAAATCCATCCATCACCGGCATCTCAATATCCGTAATCACAACCGAGATTTCATTGTGGCGCTGCTGAAAAAGCTCCCACCCCACAGCCCCATCTTCTGCGGTGAGAACCTCGTAACCACTCTCCTCCAGGAACTCGGCGACCCTCTTTCGGAAGAAATCAGAATCTTCCACTAAGAGAAGTATTTGCTTATCCATATCGACCCCTTGAGATGTGGCCTCTGCTTTTAACCCCCAATCGGGATTTTCGAGCTCGGCAATCTCAAAGAGATCAAGGATTCGAACGGTCCCCCCCTCATGGACAAAGGATCCCAAAACCCCCTTCTCACGGAAACCTTCATCCAAGACCAAAGAGAAGTCTCTTATGTCTAACAATTTAGGGATGATAAGACCCAACTCAACTCCACCCACACTGAATACACCGATGTAGTAGGTGTCTTGAGAGACTCGAGGATTGGATGAAATTAATCGATCCAGACTTAAAAGTGGGAGAGCTTGGCCATGGTAGTGATAAAGTTCTTTCCCTCCCACCATATCAATCTCTTCGCTAGGAATTCGCTCGATCCTCGAAACGAGAGTCATGGGTACAGCAAAGGTCTCCTTATCTTCATTTTCAAAAAGGATGAGAGTTTCTTGATCGGAATTGGTTTCCGGACCACCCTCTTCCGATCCATGGAAAGCCTCTTGGTCAATTACGGCTAAACCTTGTTTCTGGGCCAAGCCAGAAACATCCAAGATCATAGAGATCTCACCATCTCCAAGAATGGTTGCACCTGCCAGTTCAATACGATCTTTCATGTGACGCCCCAAAGGCTTCACAACGATTTCTTCATAATCAACAAGGTTGTCCACTAGCAATCCGTATCGAGTCATCCCGCTCTCAACAACAACAATGTTGATTGCTTGGTCACTGGAATCATCAAGATCTTGGCTC
The DNA here is from genome assembly GCA_026984035.1 of Planctomycetota bacterium. GTDB lineage: Bacteria > Planctomycetota > UBA1135 > UBA1135 > HyVt-539. The sequence goes on along the minus strand of JALSSW010000126.1, from coordinate 36,504 downwards.
TCCATGTGGAGAGCATCCTTTAAGCGGATGAGAGGAAGTAATTGACCCCTCATTTTCAAAACTTCAGCCCCATTCACAGAATCAATCCGACCATCGATATCTGATGCTTTGATTCGAACAAGCTCTCTAATGTTTACTTGGGGAATGGAAAAAGCTTGCCCTGCACATTCAACCACCAAAGCGGCCATAATCGCCAAGGTGAGGGGAAGGGAGATCTGAATGGTGGTCCCACCTCCAACAACAGTTTCGATCTCTATGGATGCTCCCAACTTATCAAAATTTGTGCGCACAACATCCATTCCGACACCACGCCCACTCACATCTGTAACGTTTTCAGCAGTGGAAAAGCCGGGGTGAAAAATGAGATTCACTGCATCACGATCACTCATGGCAGCGATTTGCACCGGATCAAAGAGGCCTTTCTCCAGGGCCTTTTCCTTAAGCACTTCGGCATCGATGCCCTTCCCATCATCTCGAATCTCAATCATCACCTTTCCACTCTGGTGAAACGCTTTGAGCTGGATGGTGCCAACTTCGGGCTTTCCCTTATCGATTCGAGCAAGAGGGGCTTCAATACCATGGTCAACGGAATTGCGAACAAGGTGAGTTAGAGGATCACTAATCGCCTCGATGATCGTTTTGTCCAGCTCAACGTCCTTCCCCTGGACCTCAAGCTGACATTTTTTTCCAAGCTTCTGGCTTAGATCTCGAACCACTCGTGGAAACTTATTGAACACAGTCCCAATTGCCTGCATGCGTGTTTTCATGATCGCATCTTGGAGCTGGCTCGTGACTTGGTCCAGACGTCCACCGATGGCGCCGAGGGCATCCAACTGGTTATTGGAAATGGATTGAGTCAGCTGATTCCGGACAAGGACAAGCTCACCGGCCAAGTTCATGAGAAGGTCCAACAACCCAACATTTACACGAATATTGGATTCCACTGTTTTCTTGGGTTGAGAGGTTTTTCTTTGATTTTTTCCTGTCCCCTTTTTGCTCTCAGTTGGATTTTTGGGCTGGGTTAACTGTGGCTCCTTAGTCTTTGTTGGGGGCTTTTCTGTTGGGGGCTTTTCTGCGATTTCCGAAGTAACCTGAGTCATACCCTGCCCCGCTGAAGCAGGACTTTCACAGCCAGGGGTTTCTCCGGTTTCCTCCGGTTTCACTGCATGGCCCAAGGAATTAACATTCTCGGGCTTTTCAGAATGAACATCCGGAGCCATATCTTTTGGCTCCTGCGAAAGCTTCGACCCCTCTCCGATCCCCAAGGAATCAGCCATGGAGCTTGGTACCGGAAGAACCCGGTCCAAGGGGAGACCCCAATTTTCCGCGATTTCCTCTCTCCCTTTCTGCGTAGAAAGAATGGCGAAAAAACCCATCTTCGGGCTTTCTATTCCTGTTTCCAATTCGACTGAACTTAGATCAGCTCCACTATCTAAAATCTCGCCAACTTCGAGGAGATCCTTTACCAGGTCCATTAAGTTTTTTCCCTGTAACTGGTAATCCTCAAAGAGATCCAATTTCACAAGGAAAAGAGAATTTCCCATCGCCTCGGCTTGTTCTAACTGGTGTTTAGTGACTTCGAACTCCATTGGAAAGTCAAGATCAGGTATCTCAACATCCACCAAAGTCTCCAGATTTTCAGCGGACCCTTCTTGAGTTTCGCCTTCGAGTATCTTTTTGAGTGCTTCGATGTGTTCTGAAATATCCTCATCGTTCGACCCTTCAACATCGGACACCAAAGACTTAAGGGTATCTGCAGCCTTGAGCATGACATCCACAATATAGGAATTGGGGATCAGCTCTTCTGTCCGGATCAATCCAAGGATATTTTCAAGGTTGTGAGCAAGGTCATTGATCACATGAAAGCCAAGGAACCCTGCAGCACCCTTGATAGAATGAATAGCCCGGAAAACTCGGTTTACCAAGTCAGAGTCGATATTTTCGCCACCCTCCTCAATTTGGAGGAGTTCTGATTCAATATCCGACAGGTGCTCCTGGGACTCCACAATGAAATCCTGCACCACTTCATCCTCTCCAAATCCCGAATCCACCATGGAGAACTCCGATCTATTTTAATTTGCTCCCGGGAATCCAAGAGAACGCCCCTTGGATATTTGAAACCTGTGTCTAAGCCTTCGGACTCGGAGGACATAGACTTTCTTTACATCGGATCTGAGGAAGGCTTTTCTTTACACTCATCATCCGGAAGGGGAGTCATGGTGAAGGATGAGGGTGGCTCAAGAGTCAGGGAATCAAGCCATATTTAATCAACTTTTCTCTATAGGTCGTTCTAGGAAGGCCGAACAAAGCAGCAGCCCGGGTGAGATTCCCACCCGATTCCTCTAAAGTTTTCTTGAGAGCTTCTTTTTCTTGATCCTCCAATTTTTTCTTCCACCCTCCAGGGGGAACAGATTCCTCGGATGACGGAGAAGCCGAAGACATGGAGTGGTCTTCCATTTCGCTCAACTCGAAATCGTTTTCCTGAATTTCTTTTCCACCAGATTTCAAAACCGCCATCCGTATTGCATGTTTTAATTCTCGAATATTGCCCCTCCAAGAGTGCTTCAGGATCTTGTCCATTGCTTCGCTCGAAAGAGATGGGGGCACTAGTCCCAACTCTGAAGATACCTCTTCTAAAAACACTTCGGCCAAGCGCAAAAGATCCTCTTTCCGATCTCGAAGAGGGGGGACAAGGATTTCAAGTTCCCGTATCCTGAAATACAGGTCCTCTCGGAACTCCCCCTTTTGCATCATTTGTTCCAAATCGCGATGGGTTGCTGCCAAAATTCGCACATCCACTGGAATACTTTTTGTCGACCCCACTGGCGTGACTTCTCGTGTTTCAAGAACGCGAAGAATTTTAGATTGAAGATCCTTATCCATGTCCCCTATTTCATCCAAAAAGAGGGTTCCCCCCTCTGCGGAAACAAAAAGACCATCTCGGTCCAACTCAGCCCCCGTAAAGCTCCCTTTGATATGCCCAAACAATTCACTCTCCATCAGCTGAGCCGGAATTGCCGCACAGTTGACTGCTACAAACGGGCCGCGGCTTCTCCCGGAGATCTGGTGGATTGAGCGGGCAACAACATCCTTTCCCGCACCCGTTTCTCCGCGAATCAAAATCGTGTAATCCGTTTGTGAGTAGAGCCTGGCTTTTTCGATCATCTCCTTGCAAGAAGGAGATTTACTCTGAAGCCCAAGAGGGAGTTCCGCTTCGAGAAAAACCGAGCGTAATAAGCTCCTATTTCCAATAGCGTTGGCAAAAATTCTGCCCAAAAGAGCTGTCTTCCGAAAATCTTCAGGGCCCAGCTTTCTTCCAGGACTCACGCAGTCCGCATAGAGGACTCCTAGGTCCTTCCCCAATGCATGAATTGGAACCGCAACGGAGGATGAGATTCCCTCCCGTTTGACACTCAAAAGTCCCGCTACCGTAGGGTCCGCCGAAGATTCGGGAACAAAAACGATTCCCTTGTCCCCCCGCACTCTGGAGATCAATGAATGGCTCACCCCAAAAGCTTGTTCCCCGCCGATCGTAGAACGATACCACTTGTCCACCTCTCCCGATTCCCCATCTAATTCAAGATAGCATCGCTCTGCACCTGTCGTTTTGAGGACTCCCTCTGTCAAAACCTTCACCAGGCCCTCAAGCTCTCTTAGACCTTCCATCCGGTCAACAAGATCCATAAAGGTTTCAAACCAGTCCCGCACATCCTCCTGTCCTACCGAGAGCATGTCCGGATCCAAGCTCATGACTTCTCCCTCCTCAGGAAGCCATTCCACTTCAATCCGGTATGATTCATGAGCAAATGCTTGACCAGAAAAAATGGGAACCTTCCGCCGTTTCGTTTTTCTTCCATCGATTTCAATAAAAACTCCGGGCTCCAGAAGGATATCCATTCCTTCTAAAGTTTTTTCAACGGAATAGTAAAGCCCTGTCAAACCCGGGATCTCCAAGAGAACGTCTGCTTCCGATCCAGGAGCCCCCACAGAAACAGAAGACCCCGGACTTCGAAAAGTGCGCTTCTTCATCCCAGGACCGGATACGATCAAAAGGAAACTCATAAAGGAAATGTACTCCCAAAAAAAGAGAACCACAGCCTCCCCCTGGGGTTTATTCCAAGAGGGTTTACCCAAGGGCAGAGCCCAGCAGACCTCCTGATATCCTCTCCTACGGAAGAATCTCACGAATCCTACCGTCTTCTCAAAATCCTACCGAATCTTTCTTTCAGGATCCTGTAGACTCTTGTGTCCCTCAGAAACTGAAGATATTCATGAACCCCGAGAAGCCTGAACCGGGAGAGTCTCTCCCCTCCTCCCGCGAGGGGAAGAAAACCTCAAAGCCACCTTTTGCGAGAGGAGTCTTTCGCAAGACCTTCCCCCCTCAACGCAAAGCAGCTTTTGAAAGGGAGGTCCTGTTGCTCCAAACCTTGGAAAGAAACAGCTCCTCCAAGTCATTCCCAAACCTTATCTCTTTTGGTGAAATTCCCGGGGAAGGCTTTTACTTGGACCTTAAAAAACTTAAGGGAAAGAATCTGCATCAAATCGTTGCAGAAAAAGGGCCATTACCAAGTGGAGAAATTCTCAAACTTCTCAATGGCATCCTTCCTATTTTACAAGACATTCATCGAGCTGGCATTGTCCATGGTGACCTGAGCCCATCGAATCTCTTCCTCACCACCGAAAGCAAACTCGTTCTTCTTGATTTCGAAAAGGCCCGGTTCTCCGACAGCCCTCCCATTGAAGGAGAAACTGAAGGATTTTCCGGAGGAACCCATGGGTTCGCACCCAAAGAAGCTTATTTAGGAGCCAAGCCTACCCACGCCTTTGATCTCTATGCTCTTGGTGGAATTTTACATTTTCTTTTAGTGGGCCAAATTCCCCCCCTGGATTCTCAAAACAATTTCCTCCCCTTCCTCCTCCACCGACTTCGACCTGTAACCCCTGTCCTTCTTCTTGAAACCTGCAAGCGTCTTCTGTCCTCACCTGCCCTCCGCCCCAGCCTGGAGGAGATCGCCAGCCTCATTAAGGTTTTTCCATCCCAAGGGGAGGAAATGGCCAGCCTTGAAACCTTCCTTCTTGGGGCTCCATGCCCCAATCCGGGCTTCTCCCCAGACCTAGCAGAAGCCTTTTCCAAAGAGATCCATCGTAGAAATCATTGGGGAAAAAAACTCAAGAACCTACTGGACAAACTCCCTCAAACCCCACCTGGGCTTTCCGCACGGGAACGCCTCATAGGAGCCTGGGAGTTCACAAGGCTTATTAAGATTTGCCTCTCCCATCTCCCTCTTCTCGAACTCGCACGAGAACGCCTTTCTCGTGCATCCAAACGCATACCCGAACTTTTACAAGAACTCCCTGAGAGCTTCCGCCAACTTCGGGACGATCTGCAATTCGCCGAAGCCAAACACCTTGCCCGCCTCTCCATCAACCTCTGCGAAATCCTTGCAGGGATACCCATGGACCACCCGGACTTAGCTCACCTTATTGCTGACACAAGCAAAACGCTTCATGCCTCCTATCAAAGAATGGAACATGAAGAGAAGAACGTCCAGCAATGGGAACGCAGCTTCCAGCGTGCTTTGGAGGTCATGGACTTTGAAGAAGCAAAACGTTCTCTCAACAAAATCGGGGACTATTGGTCTGGAGCAAACCCCACCATTGCAAAATTACGGGACCGCCTCCATCGAGCTGAGTGGCTTGCAAACCAAATGGCCCGTGGTCGGGAATCACTCTTTTCAGGATTACAAATCTTGGGAGACCAAGCTCCAGCCACTCCGGAAATTCTTAAACTTATGGCATCCTTCCCTTCAAAGAACCCAGCTCCGGAAAACGCAGGGAATCTCAGCATTAACCGCTTAGCAAGAACCCTCCTGGACTACCAAGAAACCTTTCCTAGGAGGGGTTATCAACAAAAACACCAGCAGGGACACGACCTTCGGAAGGCTTTCGAGGAAGTTCAAGAAATAAGGACAGAACTCACCCTTCTGTGCCATCATTACGCCAAGAGGATGGAGGATTACCTAAGAATGGATCCTGTTCCCCTCCGGCCCATTTTGCGAGACCTGGCAGAGGCCGACCGGATCTTGTTTCTAGACAGCCTCGTCGACCTTAAAGAAAAAACGAGAGGAGAACTCTATGACCAATTAGATGCCCTTAGGATCCGGATCGAAGCCTTGGCGGACAAAGGCCATTGGCTCAGCGCAAGAGCCAAAGACCAAGCAGAGCGTGGAAGGCTCACAACAGCCCTCTATGACATGGAACGGGCCCTCGAAGCATCAAGAGGTGCGGACGAGGCAATTAAACCCATCCTATCCGAGGTAGAACGCCTAAAAAACCTCAGAGAAAGTCTTCTTACGGCTCAAAAACAAAATAGAAAGCTGGCAGAAGATCACCAGAAACTTCTGAACCAAAAAGCACCCGTCTCTTTGATCAAAAAAAATCTCGACCAGCGAGAGGAAGTCCTTCATTTTCTCGCTGAAAATGATCCCGGGGCAAAAAACCGATGGAAACAAACCCTCAAAGATCTAAAAGAACAAAGAGTTGAGATTTTTGCTATGGATTGGGAAGAAAAATTCCACCTGGCCAAATCTCCTCAAGAAAAACTGGCAGTTTGCGATTCATTTTATCAATCCCTGGAGGGCGTAGGAATTCATGAAATCCCTCAAAGGATTTCAGATCGTTGGAGATCTTTCGCCAGCCTTGCTGAAGGGGAGATCGAAAAGCTTAATGAGGAAAGAAAACAAAAAAGTTTCCTATGGCAATTGTTCACGATTGCTCTTGCCATCCTGGCTCTCATCATCGGTCTCATCGTTTTCCCCCTCCTTTAACCCAGTATTTGTTAAGCTTGGAGCCAAACTGAATCCAATTTTAAACCAATCCCGATTCAAAGCCAGGTTATGACCAGGTCCGGGCAAGATGCAGAAGCCGCCGGGCTTCCTCCAAAGAAGCTTCATCCAAAGCCCTCTTCCCCACTTGCATCGATGCCAACTCCAAAACCCGGTCTGGTTCCTCCAAAGTAAGAACATGCGCCGTTGTTCTTTCCCCTCGAGAATCCTCCGAAACCAGCTTGCGGATCAAAACATGCATCTCGGCAAAGGCCGCAATTTGGGGAAGATGTGTTACACAAAAAACCTGGTGGTTCCGGGCAACCCATGCCAGCTTGGCCCCAAGCTGCAAACCCAATCGGCCACCGATTTCCGAGTCTACTTCGTCAAAAACAAGGACAGGAACTCTGTCAGCATCTGCCAAAATCTTTTTTAGAGCTAACATGACACGGGCAACTTCTCCACCCGAAGCCGTCTCCGCAAGTGGGGACAGGGGTTCACCAGGGTTTGGGGCCAAAAACACCTCAACTGAACTCAAGCCCAAATCCGATGCCTGCTCAAGAAGAGTCCCCCCTTCATGATCAACGACTCGGACTTCAACCCTTGCCCGCTCCATTTCCAAATCCTTCAACTCGGCCAGGAGAAGGCCTGAGAGCTTTTTTGCAGCTAATTTTCGGGCTTTAGTCAGCGACTCCCCTATGTTTTTTACAAGCCTCTCTTGTTTTTTTAACTCTTCCCCAAGAGCCTCCATTCCCTTCTTCGGATCTTCCAGATCCAGCAACTCTTCCTTCATCCTGTTTCTTGCTTGGAAGAGTTCCTCCATTCCCGGGCCAAATCGATCCAAGAGACGTTCAAACCCCGCCAAGCGTTCAGAAACCCAAGGAATTCGCTCCCGATCCAGCGATAGCCGAGACAAACCATCCCTCAATTCTCTGGCCCCCTCCTCAAGCAAGACCGATGCCTCTCTTAGGATGCGCACCGCCCCTTCCAGCTTGGTATCAATTTCCGAAAGGGCTTCGGTTTCCGTGATGATGGCCTCCACTTCTTCCAAGAGAGAAGGTTGCGATCCTCCTTCTAGTTCTTGCCCCTCATACAAGCGCTCCCAACCACGAGTGAGACTGGATCGTAAACGATCTTGGTGTTGCAAAAGGTTAGCCTCTTCTTTGAGTTCTTCATATTCGAACTCTCCTGGAGCAAAGGCTTCTATCTCTGATAGACAGTAACGCAAAAATTCAACCCTCTCCCGCTTTTCACGCTCCTTGTCTCTCGCCTCCAACCACCTTCGATGAAGATCACGCAGAGAATGAAGCTGCGAGCGGAACTCATGACGGCTTTCCCGGAGACCGCCAAAGGTGTCCAAGAATTCCGTCTGGGTTTCGGATCGAACGAGTGTCCTATTGGCTCCCTGCCCATGGATCTCGATCAAAAGGGCACCGAAGGCTTGCAAATTTTTCAGAGTTATGGGGCGCCCATCAATCCGAGCTTTGCTCCTCCCATTTGAGTCCAAGATCCGACTAACGACCAAGCGATCGGCCTCAAGGGGAACCCCCATGACTTCTTCGTACAAATCTCGGACCTTTTGGGATCTCTCCCCCTGGGTCAACAAAAAGACTCCATCCACGGTAGCCGCTGAAGCGCCAAACCGCACAAGGCCAGGACGCCCCTTCTCACCCCGCAAAAGCTTGAGGGCTTGGACCAGAAGAGACTTCCCTCCACCGGTTTCTCCACTGATCACATTTAAGGCAGCAGATGGCGACAGGCTTACGTCTTCAAGAAGAGCGAGGTTTTGTATCGTGATTTGGTCGAGCATTTCCCCTCCAAAGCAAAAAGACCCTTCGGTTTCTTCCAAAGGGTCTCCGCAATGAAGACGAAAGCAAGTGAGAAAAAAACTCTTAATTCTTTCTCGATCTCCGTCCAAGAATCCTGGGTCGACTTAACCCTCCATTTTCAAGTCTTCCGTTCCATGAAGAATGCGATCTTGTCCTACTTATTTGGATTCGCTGGCTGTGAAGTGCTTTTCTTAGGAGCCTGATCCCTCACGCCAACCTTACCTGTTTTCGCTTTCGAAATCTCCACAGCCTCCCACATAGGGCGGTTTTTCTTGGGAATTTGGATTCCATCGACATGCTGATCCACCAAAGCCTTGGGGTTTTGGCTCAGTAAAGTCAGCTGGTCCTTTGCAATGGAAGGATTTCCCATCAGAGCCATAGCCCTCCGAAACTGCTCCGACGCGACTTCAGCATTGCCAACCCGCATCAGGCAGACACCTAAATAGAAATGTACCCACCCCTTTATTTCGTTATCCAATCCCGGAGCAAAGGCCATATTGAATTCATTTCCAGCCTGCTTCCACCGCCGGCGCTCCATGAGCCTCCGCCCTCGAACCATTCGGGCAAGGGTGCCCGTATTTAGCTTACTTGGAAGTATTTCGATTTTAGTGATTTCGAACCAAGGCTTTCCACGGAAGACATTGCGAACGATCCCCGTACAAGCGATTTTTTGGTATCGCTTTAATTGAGAGATCAAATCAATCACCTCATCATTTCTTTTATCCACAAAGAAAGTTGGGGTGGGATTGTCAAAATCCTCCTTGACCCAAAGCTTTTTAGAGGTTCCCCAGACTTCAAAATTCACAAAATCCGCCCGAGTAAATCGCGTGAAAAAAGCGTTATGGAGAGCGCCTACGCCCCTAAAATACCCTTCGATACGAACTGCCAGATTTTTGAAAGCCTGCGGAGTCTTCTCAATCTGCTGAAGAGTCGTTTTCTTGGGGGTTTTCACCGACCCTTCACCCTGAGAGGGAAGAGGAGCGGCAAACAATAGGAAGCCAACAAACAGAGAAATGGATTTGATCATCCGATTCATGATTCCTCGCGTGGTATCGGGGATGCGTCTACTCACTATCCATCGGCTCTAAAGGGATGAAAAGTTGAGTATCTCTTCGGGAACTTTCCAAATCAGTCATGCAGCACTCGATTCACAAGGCGTTTCATGGCCTCGGCGAGCACATCATCAGGAAGATCATCCCCCCTTCTGAACAGTTCCCTCATGAGGGCTACTCGGTCCTTTTTCGGTCCTGGTCGATTCAAAAGCATTTCAACAAGGTCTTCTACGTCTGCGTCATGAACCGTAGAAACCTCTTTTGAAGTTTGTTTATTTGTCATCCCTCCCCCCCAAAAGCTCGATAGGACCGTCTCTTTGAATCCGACAAAAGACCAAATCCGCCTTCCCTAGGAGCTGTTGTCAATTTCAACACTTCCTCTTCGACCGGATGGCCGCAAAACTTAACTCACCGGCCCCACAAGCCCCTCCCAATCGGCCCGACAGATCCCAGTCCCAACCCCCCGATATTGGGTGTTCCATGGGATGAGGCAAATTCCGGTCGCTTTGGGAAATGAGAGATCCAAGCTCCTTACGGGGGTGGATTGTGTGGTATCCTTTTGGGAGGAGAATGCGAAATCGCCCCTTTCCTCCTATTCATCTCTTGCCTCCAAAACAAACTCCCCTGGGGTCCTTGTTTGAAGAGGCAGACATCGGCTTCGCCCCAAGGGTAAAGCTTCCAGCCAAACAACAACTCAACAAAAGGACTTCGGAACAAAATGAAAGCTGCCCTCAGCATCGGTGGCCTGTTGCTCACCTCGGCCCTGATCACTAGCACCATTCGTTCTCAAGTTGTCATCAGCGAGATCGGATTCGATTCCAAGGACCAATGGATCGAGATTTACAACCCGACCCAAAAAACATTCACCCTGACGGGTTGGTCGATCTACCAAGCAACGCTCACCAAGAACAAACCACAGAATTATTGGTTCGGCTTCCCCAAAGGAACCCAGATTGATGGAGGAGCCTTCCTTCGGGTCCATTGGCTATCCCCCATCAAGCCTTCGACTAAGACGGATCTGTACACGGGCAATACGGTCTTCCATTTCCTGTTTGGGCTTTTTGCAGAAAGCCTTGATCCCTCCAAAGGTGCCCTTGCGTTGATGAATACCCAAAGCAACACAAAGATGAACACAGCTTCATCTTTTAAGGACTGGGTTTCTTGGGGGACCTCCGGCTTCAAAAGGGAGACGCTCGCAGGTGTAAACAATCTCTGGCTAAAAAACAGCTTTGCTCCAGTCCCCTCCGGGACCCCCCTCCCCTCCCTGGCATATGACTATTCGACCCTTGGAAAAATCCATAGCGGTAAAGAATGGTTCCTAGACGGTACGCCTACTCCCGGAAAGGGGAATACAGGTGGAGCTTTTGTCAAAACCTATGGGACTTCTTGCAATAGCGGACTTTCAACCCTAGCCAACCTAACCGCGATCGGAATCCCCGCTTCAGGGGCCAAAAACTTTTCCGTTGGAATCGATCGCACCCTTTCCCCCCAAGAATTTGCAATCTTCTTTGTGGGGCCAAAACCTGGGAATGGCGCGGCAAAAATCTTTGCTTGCTCCTATTGGCTCGACCCCTTGTCCCCTGTCATCATTGGCCTTCTTCCCAAAGTCGGGGGGCAGGCACGCTTCCCTTTGAATGCAAGCGCCATCGCCAACTTCAGCGGTGTCCATGTCTATATGACCATGGGAGTTGTGATCCCCGGAACGAACAAAGCTGGGCTGACAAACGGCCTTGAAATCCAATTCGGCAAATAACTCGCTTTACAGCAGGGTCCGAGCTGATTCTTCAAAACCTGGTGTTTAGTCATAAGACCGTGTTCAAACCAGGATCGGTCAATGGGGAGATAGCAGACAAACCGCTGCTTCTCCCCAGGTCCTAAGATCCGCATGACCCATGGATTCAAATGCGGAGATTTCATAGGTCCCCCTTGGAAAATGGAAAATAAGAGTTCCTCCTGGGTCTATCTGTCCTAGGAAACACCTTATCTTCCGGAGAACCCTCCTGGGATCCCTCCGCACTTGTGGATAGGGCGGATCCAAGAAAATCAGGCCCGGTTTTGCGGAAAGGCTCCCCTTCTCCAACGGGAGCTTTGGTGTCCAAGCATCCCCCCTAAGGACACAAAAGGAATCGGCAGGCACCAAAGGGTCCTCTTCCAGGATGGAAAGATTCTGCCTCAGAATGCTCAAAGGAACCCTGCCTCGTTCCACAAAGGCAACTCCTCGCGCCCCCCTGCTCACGGCCTCAATTCCATTCGCCCCGGTCCCGGCAAAAAGATCCCAAACCAACACATCCTCTATAGCCGGCCCCAAAATGTTAAAAAGAGCCTCCCGAACCCTCCCCATCAGGGGGCGGGTCATTCTCCCTGGAACAGACCTAATCTTTCGGCCACGGTATTTCCCCGCTACTATTCTCATTTCATCCGCCAGACTTAGTCATGCCCTTAAGACCGATGGAATTCAAAGGAAACTACGTTGCCCTCATTACTCCCTTTCGCAACGGGGAAGTCGATTACAAGGCCCTTGAGGCTCTTGTTGAGCATCAAATCCAAGGAGGGGTTTCGGGGCTCGTTCCCTGCGGAACAACCGGGGAGTCCCCCACCCTGACCCATGAGGAGCATGATAAGGTCATCGAAGAGGTTCTTCGCTTCGCAAGTGGAAGGGTTCCCGTCATAGCCGGGACCGGCTCCAATTCCACATCCGAGGCAATCCGCCTCACACGCCATGCCGAAGAAGCCGGGGCAAGTGCAGCCCTCGTGGTATCCCCTTATTACAACAAACCCAGCCAAGAAGGCCTCCTGGCGCACTTCGAAGCTATCGCGAACGCAACTTCGCTTCCCATTATTTTGTACCAAATACCGGGAAGGTGCAGCATTGAGATCTCCCTCGAGACCATCACCAAACTTGCAGAACACCCCGGAATCCAGGCAATCAAGGAAGCAACGGGAAATCTCGGAAATGTTTCCGAAATCAGGCGGAGAACGGACCTTCAAATTCTTTCCGGGGATGACAATCTCACTTTACCCATCATCTCCCTTGGGGGTTCAGGCGTGATCTCGGTTCTCAGCAACCTTCTCCCCCATCAAATCAGCTCCCTGGTTCAAGCGGGGTTGGAAGGAAACATGAAGGAAGCCTTGATTCTCCATGAAAGCCTATTCCCCTTGATGCGAGCCATGTTTCTCGAGACAAACCCCCAACCCATCAAAACAGCACTCGCAGTACAAGGCTTTTGTGCGGAAGAATTTCGCCTTCCTCTCATCCCCATGTCGCAAAAAAACCGAAAGGAACTGCTTCGAATCCTTGAAGAAACTTTACCAAATCTGACCAACTCATAATCCCTGACATCCTTTGCCCCTTCGGGAGATTGAAGGGAATCCTTCAATCCACAATTTAGGATACAATCTGTATGCCCCCCTCTTCCAACCCACAGGGTTCATGAGACCGCTCAGGGAGAATGCCATTTCCAATTCAGCTTTATTCATGACCTCACAGGATCTATCAAGCATCGTTGCTTCTGAGCAGGGGACAAGTGGAGGGTTTCCTTTCGAAAAGAACCTCCTGGAGCTAAACAGCTCTGATAGACCGTCCACGCAAGGAATAGTCTAGGTGACTCAAGTAGCAATACTGCGCCATGGGGACAAGAGCTGGGCCCTATTCCCGGGAAGCCCCCTCATCGTTGGGAGCGGAGAAAACTGCGACCTCCAACTTCCAATCCATGGTGTTGCAAAAAAACATTTTAAGATTGCTCTCCTCAGCGACGGCTCCCTTCACGTCAAACCTCTGGGCTCTCATCGGGTCGAAGTAGAGGGAGCAAGGATTGAAAGTGGAACCATCCTTCCCGAAGGAAGTTCCCTCGTTTTTGGCCTGGCCCACCTTGAAACCCATGGGGAAAAGGCCAGCTTCAGCCTCCATCTTCGCGAAGCATTTAAAAAAAACCTCAAAACCGCGCAGCAGGAAATTCATAAGCTTCCCTGGCTTCTCAGCTCCCTCGCCATCCACATCTTCTTGGTTTGGCTTCTTCTCACCCTTAAGGCTCCCACTCCCCAAATGGAAGGCGAAACGGCCAAGTTCGGGATGGAAAAAGTCACGGAACTTAGTACGGAAGAACAAAGAGACAACCACGAAGAATCCATCCAACTTCCTCAAATCAAGGATCCAACTCCTCCTCCTGTATCCTCGAATCTCCCCATCCTCTCAGACCTGGAACCAAAATCTCAGAGCCAAGATTCCCTTGGGACAGGCGGGTCCGCGGATGAGCTAGAAAACGGTCGCGAGCTTTTCAGCTCCCTCTTTTCATCCAAGAACCAATCGCGCGGAAAGAGCTTTTCGGGACTCTCTGGTGCCTTAAAAAGACGAATCTCCCATTTGAGGCGAACCGGTTTGGAGATCGCTCTCTGTATCGACTCAACATCCTCAATGGGGGAAACCATCAATCGTGCAAAGGGAAACCTGAAAACTATTTTTCTGCTGCTCAAAGATTTAGTCCCAGGGATCCGCATTGCGCTCATTACCTACCGGGATAAGGGCGATGCTTACGTGATTCGAAAAACCCGCCTTGGGGTGAAACTTTGGGAGGGGCTCTCATTTCTCTCCTCTGTAGAAGCCGAGGGTGGAGGAGATTTCCCCGAAGCAGTGGACGAAGCCCTCGCCCAGGCCAACCGTCTCCCTTGGAAGCGAAGTGCGACCAAAGTCATCCTTCTCGTTGGAGATGCCCCACCCCACCCTTACATAGGTCTCTCCAGATCCATGCGGATCGCAAAGATTTTTAGCAATCGAAGGGGCAGTGTCCATGCCATGCAGGTCGGAAAAGACCCTGCCACAACCCAGGCCTTTGCCAAAATTTCAAAAGCAGGTAAGGGACTCCGAATCTTACTGGGAAGCGAAGGCTCCATAGACTCTTTTGCCAGGCTCTTTCTCCAACTTGCCCTTGGACCCGTCAGTAAAAAAGATGTGCCAAGGATGTTAGCTCAATGGAAAAAGAAACATCTCAGTTTCTGGAAATTCCATCTCGGGAAAGGGAAAAGAAGCAGTGGACCACTCATCAACACCCTCCGTTCTCCCCGCCCTAATCAAGAAATTATCGAGACCTGGGCCCAGCGTGGAACCCGCGCCGAACTCCGCCGCCTCCTTCCCACCCTTCGTCGAAAACACCTCTCCGTCGAAGGCCGCCAGGCTTTGATCTACCTTGCCAACTCCCTCTTCGATCGAGAGGGACTTGCTCCTGTCAGGATCAAGAAAACAACAGACCAGTGGGAAATCCTTTCCAAGATAAAAGCCCAATTAAATAGATAGAGCGCCAAAATGACAGCCCACCGCCATCCTGGCGGAATGGATGGTGCAGACAAAAAGAAGGGAAAACATAAACCATTACACCCAAACAACTTACAGCGACAACGAGGTTTGGCACTCTCATTGCTCAGCCTTCCCCATTCAGGGCCAATGCGCAGAGCCAAGAGAAGTCTTTTTCCCTTGAGCGGAAAAGGCAACACAACTCCGCGCCCAAGTGGGAAGATTTCAGGAAGAGGAGGAAGGACATGCAACTCGAAAAGTTCACGATCAAAACACAAGAAGCACTTCAAGAAGCTCAGAGGCTCGCGGAGCGAAGAAAGCACCCCAGCCTTGAACCCATCCATATTTTGGCTGCCCTTCTTGAACAACCGGAAGGAATCGTCCGCCCCATCTTCGAAAGGCTTGGGGTTTCGATTCCGGAGCTTCAAAACAGAATCGAAGTCGAGCTGCGCAAACGACCCCATGTAGAAGGAGCCAGCCTGAGCCTCGATCCAGAGACGAAAACCCTCTTCGATCGTGCTTACGACATCATGGCTAAAATGGGGGACAGCTTTGTCTCCACCGAACATGTTCTCCTTGCCCTTTTGGATGCAAAAGGAACCAAGGCACTCCTCAAGCAAATGGGGGCGACCAAAGATCGGATTGAGCTCTCCCTCAAGGACATCCGGGGATCCCACCGAGTCACAGACCAAAACCCGGAAGAGAAGTTTCAAGCCCTCCAAAAGTATGCCAAAGATCTTACTGACCTTGCCCGAAGGGGAAAACTCGACCCGGTCATCGGACGCGACTCTGAAATCCGACGAGTCATGCAGGTTCTCACCAGGCGAACCAAGAACAATCCAATCTTGATCGGAGATCCTGGTGTCGGAAAAACCGCGATCGTCGAGGGCCTGGCCCAACGAGTCGTCGATGGGGATGTCCCGGAAACCTTAAAAGGCAAAAAGATTATGGCTCTCGACATGGGTTCGCTCATCGCCGGAGCCAAGTACAGGGGTGAATTTGAAGACCGGATGAAGGCCGTCCTCAAGGAGGTCACAGACGCAGCAGGCGAGATTGTTCTTTTCATCGACGAGATTCACACGCTGATCGGGGCAGGTGGCTCTGAGGGAGCTGTCGATGCTGCCAATCTACTGAAGCCGGCTCTTGCCCGAGGAGAGCTTCGCTGCATTGGAGCCACCACGCTGGATGAATACCGAAAACACATCGAAAAAGATCCAGCCTTGGAGCGGCGCTTCCAACCCGTTTTTGTTGATGAGCCTAGCCTGGAAGACACGATTGCTATTCTCCGAGGCCTTAAGGACCGCTATGAAGTTCACCACGGAGTCCGTATTACTGACAGTGCCCTTGTGTCAGCCGCCGTTCTCTCGGATCGTTACATCACAGACAGGAAGCTCCCGGACAAGGCCATTGACTTGATCGATGAAGCGGCAAGCAAGATCCGAATGGAAATCGACTCCCTCCCCACTGAATTGGATGAGACAGAGAGGAGAATTCGCCAGCTCGAAATTGAGAGAGAAGCTCTGAAACGCGAGAAGGATAAAGCCAGCAAGGAGCGCCTGGGGAAACTGGAAGAAGAATTCGCTGAGCTGCAGGAGAAAGCTCAGTCTCTCCGTGCTCATTGGAAAGCCGAGAAGGAGATCATTGATCTCCTAAAAAAGGATCAAGAAATCATCGAACAATTGCGGATCGATGCTGATCGTGAAGAACGGGAGGGGAATTTGGGAAAGGTCGCCGAAATCCGTTTTGGGGAAATCCCCAAGGTTGAAGAGGAGATGGCCAAGGCCTCCGAAAAACTCAAAGAAGTTCAAAAAGACCGCGCCCTTCTCAAGGAAGAAGTCAGCGCAGAAGAAGTCGCGTCCATCGTCGCAAAGTGGACAGGTGTTCCTGTAGAACGCCTTGTCGAAGGGGAGCGCGCGAAACTCATACACATGGAAGACCGGCTAAGGGCTCGTGTCATAGGCCAAGAAGAAGCCATTCAGGCCGTGGCCGATGCCGTTCGACGCTCTCGGGCGGGTCTTCAAGACCCCAATCGTCCTGTGGGCTCCTTCCTCTTCCTTGGCCCCACAGGGGTTGGTAAAACTGAGCTAGCCAGGGCTCTGGCCGAGTTCCTCTTCAATGATGACCGAGCCATGGTCCGCATTGACATGGGCGAATTCCAGGAGAAGCATTCGGTCGCCCGTTTGATTGGAGCACCTCCAGGCTACGTAGGGTTTGAAGAAGGTGGATACCTTACTGAAGCAGTCCGCAGGAGACCGTACTCGGTCATTCTTCTGGATGAAGTTGAAAAGGCCCACCCGGAGGTCTTCAATACGCTCCTCCAGGTCCTGGACGATGGGCGACTCACGGATGGAAAAGGCCGAACCGTCAATTTCAAAAATACCCTGATCATTATGACCAGTAACCTAGGATCCGACATTCTTTTGGAACATGATCCCGACGAGGAAGGCATCCGTGAAAGGGTCGAAGCGATTCTCAAGACCCATTTCCGGCCGGAATTCCTCAACAGAATCGATGAGACAGTACTCTTCCATCGCCTGAAACCGGAGCACATCCGCCAGATTGTCGACATCCAACTGAAAGGACTCGTGTCCATTTTGAGCCAAAAACACATCACTCTGGAGGCCAGCGATGAAGCTAAGGACCTCCTGGCAAAGCTAGGTTACGATCCTGCCTTCGGGGCCAGGCCCCTCAAGAGAGTCTTGCAGCAGCAGGTTCTCAATCGCCTCTCCAGCAAGCTCCTCGGAGGAGAGATCAAAGACGGTGACAGGGTCCGGTTGGTGGTTGAAGATGGAGAGATTGCCTTCAAGGTTTTGGAGGAACCCCAGCCTCAGCATGCCTAAGTCGCATGAGTTTTGAGATGGTTTCTACATCTAGGGTAAAGGAAGTGAAAATGCATGGGAGAAAGGGGGTGACCCCTCTTCTCCCCCGTGCAAAGATGCCTACATGATGAATCAGACCCCCTACGACCCCAGGACGATCGCTCTCCTGAGCGAATTTATCCATCCGCCTCAGGACATAGAAGCGGGAACGGTGCAAGCCATCCACAATGAGCTCTATAAGGATCCGGAATTTGCCTACCAAAATTTCTCCGTCAGTCACGAAGGCATCAATCTCTCCAACCTACGTGAAGGCCCGGCGGAGGTATCGGCGGCGAACTTCCTCCCTGACCGAATTCAGATCCGAGAAGAACTCACAGGGACCCATGTGGATGATTTCGCCCGTCGGATCGAACGCATCCTCACTGTCTCCATTCAGCATCTCAAGATCCCGATTTTCGTGGCCCACCAACATGTGGTCCGCAGCCTTGTCCACCCAAAAAATTGCGGAGACGCCCGAGAGTTCTTGGCAACAAAGGTTTGCGATCTGGCACCAGAAGCCTTTGATCCTTTCGGTCGCCCCGTCGGCCTTTTCGGGATTAAAATGATTTTCCCGGCTGCGGATGGAATGACCGACTATCACAACTTCAGGATGGAGTCCTATAACGACGACCCCAGGCTTGTTTTCGTGGAGGACATTGCAACATTCACCCAGCCCGTACAACCGGATCGGATCGAGGACCTTTCCACAAGCATGAAAATGACTTACAGATTTGTGCGAGACCGAGCCCTGGTCTTCCTCTCGATTTTCGATAAAAAACAGGAACCGCCCAATGAGGGGTAAGGATGGAAATGTCCGCTGGATCGCCGCCCTCCTGATTGGATGCATAGGAGGAATGCAGGCCGGGTGCAACAATGACAAACCCAGGCAGGTTAAAAAGCCTGGGAAAAAGGACATCGTCCTCCGTGTGGGAAATTTTTCTTTTACTGAAGGGGAAATCAATGCTTTCACTGATTTCCTGGCTAAGGCATCCAACGGAGAATCCAAGGCCCAAATCCGCCGCACAGTTTTCATGGACTACTGCCTTCCTAAAAAAATTGTGGAGACCCTGACCAGTAAAAAAGAACGGAACCAGGCAAGAAAAAAGGCCGAATCCTTCTTCCAAATCGTTTTGGCAGACGGCGGCGACCTCAAAGCCCTCCGAAAAAACGGAGATCCCATTGGGGGAAAAGAAGAGAGCGGACATTATCCAAGAGTGAACATCCTCACGCCCGATGTAACGAAGCAATTATTTGACCGAAGCGTCGGAGAGATTACTCCTCCCATTGCCACGGTATATGGGGTTCTCATCGTGGGCGTTGTGGACCAAAAAAAGGGGATGAACGCATTCGAAACCCACAGGGGGATTTATACGGTCTTTTTCCCATACTCCAAAGACCGCCCCCTCGGAAGCCAAACAAGAGAACAGATTCAGAAACTCTTGACAAAAAAGCCCTATATTCATCCATACTACTTCGACGATTTCGCCCCTTTGTTTCCTAGAGCACATTGAAGCTATGACGACGGAAAAACTCCGCCAACTTCCTCTCTTACTCGCCTGCCTTCTTTGTCAAGCAGGCCTCCCTGGTCAGGGAAATCAAGCCTCCTCCCTGAATTCTGGCCCAGGAATTTCCACAGCTTCCAGGGGTCCAGCTCAATCCCCCACACCCAAGCAAAAACCCCCAAAAAAGCACAAGACAAAAAAAAGCAAACTCCGCTGGCCTTACCTGAAATTTGCAAGAAAGAATCTGGTTAAGGAAAAGATCTCCGACCTCATCTCCAAAAAGGACGCAAAACGTCGGATGGTCGAAAAACTGATTACGCGGTATGGAGTTGGAGTTGCTCCGGTTCTCCTGGGTGCCATGCATGATAGGCAAAAACCTAAGATCATACAGAGACTTAGCTTTTTCTTGGACAAGCTCTTGAAAAAAGAGCAGGGCCCCTTGCTCATCCAAGAGTATCGTGCAAACAACAAAACCCTCTCGCTTTTTATCGTTCGAAAGATCACCTCCTTCAAAGACAGGGCCTATATCCCATTCCTGAAGAAAGCTCAAAAAAACAAAGACCCCCTCGTTGTCAAGACAGCCACTTTGGCTCTGGCCTCTTTAGGAGAAACCTCAACCCTCCCATTCCTTTCAAAAATGGCGAGAGACCACTGGCAAACCGATAACCGTAAAATTCGCGAGGCCGCTCTAGGCTTACACGGGAAAAAGGCCTCGGATCTTTTGATCCCGATGCTGAAGAAGGCCGACGATAATTTAAAAATCGGCATTCTCCGGATCCTTGCTGTTGCGGGAACAAAAGAAACAGCCTCAGTGATTCGCCGATATTTAGACTCAACCAAACACCAGATCCGTGTCGCTGCCGTTAACGCCCTCCGAGGGATCGTAGATGGCGATCCTCCCTATGCCAACCTCTCCGTCTTTTCGGCCATCGAAGAGGTAAAGAAATGGAAAAGGAGAATCCATTGAGACTTGAGCTCCAGCATTACAAGAGAAAAATCTTTGCTAGGGGTGCCCACAAATCCTTTCTTTCCCCAAATTTCTTTGTCCTAAGCCTTTTCATCACCCTTTTGTTTCCAGCTTTTTTATTTGGTCAAAAAAGGAGATCCCCAAAACTTCCTCGCTGGAAAATCGACCCATATACAAAAAACGACCCGGAGGCGATGAAAAAAGCTGGATATGTGAGCTTTGGCCCCTTTCCTTGGGGAGACGGGCATGATTCGACCAAGATTCAAAAAGCCCTTGGTAAAGCAAAGATTATTTGGGTCGAAACCGCTCATTTCCGAATCGGATCCACTTTGGTCCCTTGGCAGCTTCCTTTCGATTTTAAGATTCGCAAACAATACCGTGCCGAACTCAGCGAACTCCAAAAGAAGCTGCCCAGGGTAAATCCAAAAAAGAAAACCCTCGACCGTTGGTTGCGGGTTCATCTTTTCGCACACCGTCTCGAAAAGCTTTATGCGGACTTTAGTAAAAGGCTGGGGGTTACAGATAAAAGCTTTCCCACCAAAGAAAACACCTTTATGAAAGGAGAATATTGGGGGCAAGGACCATATTTGGGGATGAAGAACAAATACACGGTTCTTCTGTTCGACAGGGTCAGCGAACACCTAGCTTATTTGAGTACCTTTACGGGGCGTGTTCAGAAATTTGCGGTCCGTCACCACTTCAAGAAGTTCGGATCCCTCATGTTGTGCACAGCTTCCGGCTTGGAGGATGGACGTCTCAAGAACGATGTGGCCATGCATGTTCATGTTATTTGGAACACCGTTCACAACCTTATCGATGGATATCGACACTACACCCATGACCTCCCGGTTTGGTTCAAAGAGGGGATGGCACATTGGTATGGACGCAGGATAAGCCCCAAATGGAATAACTTTGACCAAAACGAGAGCGCCCGTGCTGATCTTCGTAGCACTTGGCGTTGGGATGTCGCCGTTCGCAAACTGGTCTATCAAAAAAAGGTGACCCCTGCCGCGGCTGTCCTTAAATGGCGCGATTACAGCCAAATCAAGTTCAACGATCACCTTTGCATATGGTCCCGTATTGATTACTTGATGAAAAAGAATCCCCAAGGCTTTCGTATCTATATGAATAACATGAAGGGAGTCATCAATAAAAAAACGGGGATGGTGGACATCGGAGACATAATCAAGGCTCAGAGGAAAGCTCTTCGTAAGGCCTGGAACGTTAGCGCCTTGAGCCTGGATGAAAAGTGGAAGGAATGGGTCCTCAAAACCTATCCATCAAGGTAACCAAGCCTTAATAATAGGGATGGTAATTCCTCGCTTTATCCCCCCGTCTTACGGAGCCCTCGAATGATGAGAAGTGTCTTCCTGCTTGCTTGCATCTTCCCCTTGGCCGCTTGCTCCTCGGTGCGCCTTTTCCCCAAGAAGCCCAAGGTGACATTTTCTCCGGAGATCGCAGATTTGAAACTCCAGGGTAGGGCATCTATGCAAAGCGTCTCGTCAGGGACGGTCATCAACAATCCTAGAATCAGCCTCGGAACCAGCCTCAACCTTTCTGATCGGGATAACGCTTATGGCGGAAGGCTCAGCTATGGGGACGGTTTTTCGGGAATTGGGTTTCGTTTCATCCAGTTCAGTGAAAACGCCGTCAAAACCACGGGAACGGTTGAGGATAACTTCGGGTCTCTCCGACCGGGAGATAAAGTCCGTTCCGAGTTTCGATGGAATAACTACGCTTTTGACTACCTCGTAAGCCTCTACGAAACAAAAAAATGGATCCCCAAAACTCTCCTCCGTTTTGGAGCGGGAATCTCCATCCAACACAATGACGCCTCCGTCGAAGCTATTAGTCAATTCACCCCTCATCAGCAAACGATTAGCTTTGAAGACGATTTTGGTATTCCAATGCTCCTGCTTCGGGCAGAAGGTGAATACAAACCGATCAAAGTTCGCCTAAACCTAGCACTCTCCCATGGCAACTATGGGGGTTTTAATGGAGACTTCCTCGATCTCCGCCTGAGCGGCCAATACAAGATCCAAAAAGGGATCTCAGCTTATGCGGGGTTCTGGCATTACAACTTTCCCGGCGAGGGATCTAAAGATGGACTTGCCTTTGATTTCTCCTCGAGCATCGAAGGCTTCTTTGCTGGGCTTCGTTTCGATCTTTAAACCTTTGCCTTTCGTAGCAATGCATTATGGATTCACAGGTTTAACAATCTGGCCACATACTCACCTCAGCAGCCATTCCTTCGCTCTCGGAGCCATTTGAGAGCATCTCCTGCGTTTGGGCTCTGGATTTTTCCCAGGCGAGCAAGGGATACAGCGAACAACCCACACAGATCTTCTTCACAGGCTAACTCCTCCGGCATCTCATCCACAAAGGCAAGGGCCTGTAAATCGTCCCCCCAGTGATCCACCATCAGGATGAGAAAACGCTTTGAGGCTTCTTTATATAGATCTGCCACCTTCCAAGATTTGGACCTGCGAAGAACCTTTTTGTAACTATCGGCAGCACCTAGAAAATCAAACTTGGCAAGGGCCTTATCTCCTTTTTCTAAGAGCTTCGTTAAGCCCCTCCTCATCTCAGCTTTTTCTCCCTTGCCCGACTCGGCAAGGGAAGATTCCTCCTTCTTAAGATCCAATTGCCTTTGGACCCAAGATCGAGCCCTCGGACTAAGCTGGGAAACAACTGCATGACAGGCATCCAAGGGAAGGAATCTGTGTCGGATCCCAATGAGGGAGTTCTCACCCTCTTCTGTGGCTTCTATCAGAAGCTCCTCGGCGAAATCTTCGATCAAAAGAGATTGCAAAGCGGCCTTGGTCGCATAAGCCTTACTTTTGCTTTCCCCAACAACCTTACGGCTACTGGGATTGATCCGATGAATGATTTCGAAGAGCACCCTTACCCCGGCCTGGACCTTCCTGGAAAGAAGGTCCTCAGGATCAGGCAGATCTTTTCCTCGACCGGAAGCAGGCATTCGAGTTCAGTTGTTCAATAAAGAGTGGTATTACGAACTCCAAACGCCGGATCACCAGCGATGTAATTGGGGCCATTTCTTCCAATCCCCAGGAAGTTGGGAAGAAACTGAATGAAAATACGCGTATCCCCAACAATTTGATCTTTGTCGAAACGAAAGACCAAGGACCAGTCATGGTCCCTACGGACAAGGGCCACGGAGGAAGTTCTAAACCTGGATTGATCAAAATCATAAATCGTCCCATAGTTCACAGACCAACGCTGCCAAAACTGCACCCCTGTCGCAAAGGACCCCTCCCCATCCCTATCACGCCCAGATCGCCACTCTCCAGCTAAATTCCAACCCAAAATGGGTTCAACCGTCATCCCAATGTTCCGAGTCTTATAATCTCCCCGGCTCCAATCCCTCTCTCCCTCAACAAGAAAGCGAAGTGTCCTGCTGGGGCGAAAAATCCACTCAAAGGCAAAGAGACCCAAACGATCTCCTCCATTGTCCCGATTCCTGTTGGGATGAATACGTTGGGTCAAATCGAGCCACATCCACTCATAGGGCTTCCCCTTCGCATCCAAGGTCATGAACCGCTGAAGAATCCCAAAATCCAAAGCCGAAAATTCGTCTAAAGCATCCACTTCATCAAACTGGAAGTAATCCCCAGGTTCCCGATCCACAAGGAATCTCTGAAAAAAACGAACTTCGGGAATGATCTCATGCCTTAGACCATGAAGGCGAAAAAAGGCACTCTCAACTCCAAACTCTCGTTCAAAACGAGTTGAGATCGCTCCTCCCGCCTCGAGAACTTTTCGGTTTTTTGACTTGCTTCCGGGGCTATCGGAATACCAAGTATCCCGGATCAAGGTGTAAGGCCTGAACGCAAAATCTTCCCATAAAAAGGGAGTGCTCAGCTCAATCTCCATGTCCGTCCGAAATGCTTGCTCAACCATCGAGACTGGGGCATGGTCGTCAAAGCGATTTCGCAAGAATCCCGAACCTAAGGAAAAGTCCAACACCAAGGGTGCATGCTCCCCCAACTGCATTAAGGGCTGGGAAAAGAGATTCAACTTTCCATAGGGCCGTTCACTTAAAAACTTCGGGGTCAATCTAGATGCATCGTCGTAATTGAAATCCTGAAGGTTCTCTCTGGCCGTAATCCGAGCAAGGAGATTGTTTTTTGCATAACGAAGATCGAGGCTTGTTTCCGGCAGCTCCTCCTCATGCAGAGACGATGCCCGAAACTCCACATAAGATGCCGGATCGCTGGCCTGGAAAACCTTTACATCCAGACGAAGATTCTTATCAAGCTGAATACGGTTTTTGGTGCGGAGAAACCCACGGTCTCCAGGCTGAATAGGATTTCCATCCAATTGCCTCCGCATAGCCCGTCGATCATGCCCCTGGTCATCCAAATAAAAGGCATTAAGTTCGCCCTTCCAAAGATTGCCATACCGGTAGGTAAGGGTTCCATCGAAAGGGCTCCCCCTTTTCCGGGACCATCCCCCCCTAAGCCGCCACTCTCCTTCAAAGCGTTCCGCTCCATCCCCAAAAAGGCCCACCGCCGCCTGCCCAAGATCATTCCAACGCCCCCCAAAAACCGGAAAAACAAACTCTCCCCAACGGTCGGTAACCCCAGCTCGAAAACCTTTAAGAGGAACCCAAGTCTCCTGGTTTGAATAGTAGTGATAGTCTGGAAGTGGAATGGCGGGGAGCCCAGAGAAACTGAGGGCATTCCCAAGACCTTGGAACTCCGTTACATCCTTGTGGAGAAAAACGACCAGTTTTTTGCTCGAGATATCAAAATGGGGCTTCCCTGCAACACATGTCGTTAAAACTGCATCACGAGCAACCAAGCGGTTGCCCTGTTGGGTCGCATTTTCACAACGCAAAAGAAAAGGGTTCTTTCCTTTAAGAGGAGGTTTCCCTCGAGGCAATCGAATGGTCACTCCTTCAAAATGCATCCGGTCCGAATCCAAAGATATGGAAAAGGATTTGGCACGAAAGATATGAACCCCCCCCTGCTCCACCACCACATGTCCCGAAGCAAAAAGCCCTTTAGCAAGACGAAGAAGGCGATTCGTGGAAAGAGGATCTCTTGTTTTCCATTTTTTATCACCAAGAGAGCGGACACCCATGCCCTCAAGTTTTTTCAAGATCGCAGCATTCAGAAAACTTTTTTGATCAACGGGTGGAATCCATCCTCTCCTGGGGGCCCCAACTTTTTTGCTTAAACCTTCGACTAGAGTTTGATATTCATCTCGATCCAAGGCAAGAACGGCCTCCTGGGCTGAAACCTTCAGCTCCTTCCACTGCAGCTGAAAATAACCTCTAAAGAGTGCAAAGACCTGATCCCCCCTTGTAAGAATCTCAAAATGGCCATACCGAAGGGATGCCCCTTCCAGGCTTTTTCTGAGACCTGTTTTGCCAACTTGTCCAGAAAGGGGGAGGGTGCTTCCGAAAAGGGCCAACAAGCATATCCCAAGGTCAAAATGCTTCCGGAAACACCTCATCGGTGAATCTCCGATAAACTGCCCACCATGGGGGCTCCTTGGAGGGACCCATATCCGCCCCGGATTTCAAAACTTCGAAGGCTCACCGAAAGATGAGGAGAGCTCCTCCAAATTAATCCAGGGCCAGCCTGAAAAACAACGGATTCTTTCGGCTTCGCTTCCAGAGAAACCCATTGGGTTTTCGTGTCATAAATTAGACGATCTCCTTGGGCAACAATGCCGTTTCCGCGAGCTAAGACATCTCCTCGGGCTTCAATCCGGGATAGATTGAGAGGGACCTTCCAACGCGAAAACCTTTCGGTTTCCAAGGATGTAGGATTTTCCAGCTCTACAAACACCCCGCGGCTACAAGAGAGTTGGAACCCCTCCTCCTGTCGGGGAAGGCGCCATAGGGTAACAGGTCCTGGAATACGAAGAGTCCCATCCCCTGAAAGTTCCCGGTGAAAAAAAACTTTTCCTTTCTTCGCAACCACTGCGAGGCCATCTCGCTCTCCCTCCCATTTCAAAGTTGGAGGAGTGGGAAAAGACCCAGAAAAAATCACATCTCTTCCCATAGAAAGAAACTTAGCACTCGCTCCCTCAAAGATCAGACGTCCCTTTTTTCTTTGCTCCAAACGCGCCTTGAAACTCTTCGGACCCCTCCCTTCCAAAACCAAATAAGAGGCATCAAGAGCGGAAACTCCCTGTGCTGCACGACAGTGTAAGTTCCAGTCTTCTCCCTCTCCTTTCTTTTTAAAGTCCAATGTGACGTGGCCCTTTACCTCAATCCGTGCAACCCCATACAACCAATCACTTAAAAAGAAACCTGCTGATCCAAGGGAAATCCTGGCAAGATTCCTCTGTAGAAAGGATGGGAGGAATGGTGGAAAGAATCTCTGCTCATCACTTTTCAGAGAAAGAAGAAGCCCTTTTTCTTGAACAATGACTTGGCTACGGGCCATTCCCTTCACAAGAACAGGGATTCTCCACTCCTCCAGCATCCGAATGGGATGGAAAAGAATACGTTCACCCTGCGTCTTTTGGATCCTCCCAGAAGGATCTCGATGAGAAACTAAAGCGATCTTGCTTCCACCATCCAGGAGTACTTGTCCATCAGGGAGAAGGCGGAGCTCCTCAGCCTCCGCGTGAAACTCACCTAAATCGAAACGGAGATCCGTCCCTTGAAAGAACAGCTTGGGGGATCCCTTGCTAACTGTCCTAAGATCTGCTTCCCGAATCCCTTGGACGCTTGCCTTTCCCGAATCAAGTTTTACCCATGCCTTGAGGTCTTCATGAAGAGCTGAGGAAAAGCGAAGATCTCCCTTAGAAAGGGATCGTCCCCATCTTTCCTTTGTTGCCTGCGCATGGGAAAAAAGCCATCCTTTTCCTTCCAGATGAAAACCTTCCCGATCCACAACAAATTCCCCTCCTTGCCTCCCAAGCCCCGCAGCAAAACCCAAACCTACAGGCTCCACGGAAACACCTTGTTTCACCGTGGCCCTAGTTTTCTCTTTTCCATTCCCACCAAGAGCAGTGACCTCTCCTGGAGCTGTCACAAAAAACAAGGTGGGACGCCCGAAGCTCTGTCGAAAAAAGAGCCTCAAACCCATCTTGCTGACAACCCTCTGAATTTCTGATTCTTGGGTAGGTTCAAAGACTGTTTTCCCCTCGAAAACCACCAAGTCATCCACCAATGTGTCCATACCCATCCCAAATACTGGTTTAATCCTGGGGAAAAGCTCCAAAAGGCGGGATCCCGGACGTGACCAGTGGATTGACCTTGCTCCATGAATCACCCCAATCTCTTTCCCCTTTTCATCCGAAAAGCGAAGGAAGGGTTTCCCCTCAGCCACCAACTCCAAGACCCCCCCGGAAGAGGATAGAGCCACTCCCAGATGATCACCTCTCAATTCCTGGCCAGAGACATGGAGGCGTGCTTGTTCTTTCATCGATCCATGAAATCGGAACTCTGTCCAAGCAAAGGAAACTTCTTGGGCAGAAACTCCAGGGATAAACCCCCGGGAGAGAAGTCCTGTAAACCGATCTCCTTCTCCCTCAATCCCTTGAACCCCCAAGACTCCTTTTTGCCCCTTAGGGCTCCTCAGCCGAACCCGGTTGTTCACCTCAAGAAAAATACGATCCTCATCCCTTCTGTGAATTCGCAGAGGACCTTTTGCTGTCAAAAAGGGGCTTTCTCCCTTGGTGGCACTATCAAAGATCTCAATATCTTCAAAAATGGTGAGATCCAAACCTTTGGACTCCATCCCATTTTCTTCCTTCGGAGAACCATCGGCCTTTTGGGAAGAGTCACCAACCTGCCCCACTTCCATCCGAAGGCCTTTCCCTTTGATTCGAAAATGCTTTCCCTGGGTCACCAGCCGAATCTCGACTTTTTCTTTGGGACTGGGAGTTCTTGCCGAAAGCCCTTGGGGACGAATCCTCCCCTTCAACTCACCCGTAGTCAAACCCAGCGAAAACTCTCGATCCTTGCCTCCACCTTCAGCATTCAACACAAATCCAAAAGCGTGAATTTCTTTCTGCCGATCGATTGACTGCTTGCCCCCTTCCCCCAACTGCATCTTGATGTTCAAACGATCCGCTTTCCCCTGGATTTTTGGTTGGCCTCGAAGATTGGAACCCTTTGCCTTTTCTCGCAAAAACAGAATGTATGTGGCTCGAACCAAATCATAGGTTCCATCAGAACGAGGTTCGCTGTCTTCCCAGGCCAATCGAAATTCGTTTTTTGAGTTCTCCGCTGCATAATCCACCAAGGACCCCCGACCCCGTGCCACAACCCCCACGTTTTGTCCCATGCTGGAAGTGCCCTCACCATCGGACATCTTTACCTTGAGGCCAGAATCACCCCCAGAAACATGCGTTTCCTTAACTTCTTTTTTTTCCAACTGGAAAAGTTTTGGGTTCCCCGTGACAAAGAGCAGGAGACTCACACCGGCTCCAAAAACCAAAAGAAACAAGAAGATTCGGCGCAACATTAAACCGATCCCCCACTCTGGTCTCCTTCCCTTTGCCCCCTTTGCTCCGGAAAAGGTTGGCCATCAACTGCGAGGATTTTCTTGAAGAGCCCCTTGGCCACCAACAAGTTTTCAATGACCTCCCGCACCGCTCCCTCGCCTGCCGCGGCTTCGGTGACATAATCACAAACGGCCTTTACCTGGGGGCGCCCCTGAGGAACCGTTACCGCCACCCCAGCAGCCCGAAGAACCGGCAAATCCAACAAATCGTCACCCATGTAAAGGGACTCCTCAGGGGACAGTTGTCGACGCACGAGAATCTCTTCAAAAGCTTCCAGCTTCGTCTTAAGGCCCAAATGCACTTCGTCGATCCGAAGCCCCTTTGCCCTTGCCCGAACAGCCGGACTATCCCTCCCTGACAATAAAGCCGTACAAAAGCCAAGCCTTCGCCAATAGACTAGGCCACTCCCATCATGAACATGAAAGATTTTTGTCTCCCTTCCTTCGGCATCAAAATAGAGTTTTCCGTCCGTAAGCACACCGTCCACATCCAGGAGAAGAAGCCGCACTTTTGCAAGCCGCTCACGCAGCGAAGGATCCATGAAGGACTCATCCATTTTCCGGGTCATGACAAAAGCCCTATGGGGATTCGATTGCAATCAGGGAGCAATTTTAAGCTCCAAAAGATCCTGCACGTCCAAAATCCCGACTGCCTTTCCTGACTCA
Organism: Planctomycetota bacterium; assembly: GCA_026984035.1. Taxonomy (GTDB): domain Bacteria; phylum Planctomycetota; class UBA1135; order UBA1135; genus HyVt-539. Next base: position 7,030 of record JALSSW010000126.1, on the reverse strand, counting down.
TCCACCACTGGGAGTTGATCCACTTGGTTTTCTTTGAGTTGATTGAAAGCTTCCGCAGCGAGACGGTCCACGGAGATCTTGCGGGGAGAAACCGTCATCACCTCATCAATCCTCCGATCCAAAAGCCCCTCGACCCCTTTCTCAAGGCAACGCCGTAAGTCTCCGTCGGTGAAGATCCCAACCAATCGCTGCTCATGGTCAACCACCAAAGCAGCTCCTGGACGGCCAGGGGTCTTTGTCATCACAAAGAGAACCTCGCGGAGTTTCGCACCAAGAGAGACCAGTGGGTTGCGTTCATCCTTGCGCATAATCTCTCCAACACGCAGGAGCCGGCGCCCCAACGAGCCGGCAGGATGAAAACGAGCAAACTCTTCGGGCCCAAAATTCCGACTCTCCTGGACAACCAAGGCTAAGGCATCTCCCAAGGCTAACATAGCTACAGTGGACGCGGAGGGCGCCAACCCATGCTCTCCCGCTTCATCAATCGGCCCCATCTCCAATACCAAGTCCGCAAGCTGTCCTAATGTAGAAGCCTTGCTTTCGGTCATAGCCAGGATGGGAACCCCAGAAGCCTTGACAACGGGGAGGAAACGTAACAGCTCTTCTGTTTCGCCGGATTTCGAAAAGGCTAGAACAAGATCCCCTTGAACCACTCGCCCAAGATCTCCATGCACGGCTTCGGCCGGATGCAGAAAAATGGAAGGAGTCCCAGTGCTCGCCAAGGTCGCTGAGACCTTTCTCGCAATCAAACCGGCTTTACCCATTCCGGTCAGAATCACCGTTCCGGAAGTCTCCAAAATCAAGTCGACAGCTTGGGCAAATCCGACCCCGATCCGTGGCCGCAGACCTTCTAAAGCTTTGATCTCCTGCTCGAGGATTCGCAACCCTGCTTGGATCGAAGCCTCGGGATCTCCGCCTTCTGACCGAGATCGCCCCCTGTTTGCGTTCATAGGCAGTGAGTATAGCCGCAGATCTCACAATCCAGCATGAAGAACTCCCCAAACCAACGATCCTTTGAATCGCTAGTTCAGGATGTGAACCGCCATCTTGTGCACATTCTCGGCAGCCTCCATGATGGCTTCAGGGAGAGTCGGATGGGCATGAATCGTCATGGCAATATCCTCAGCGGTGAGCCCCGCCTCAAGGGCAAGAGTCCCTTCTCCAATCAACTCGGTGACCTCGGGACCGATCATGTGGACACCAAGAATCTTATCTGTTTTCTTGTCTGTGATGATCTTGACCCAACCCTCCGGCTCCATCAATGAAAGAGCACGACCAGAGGCTCGGAAGGGGAATTTACCTATCCCTATTTCGAAGCCCTGATTCTTGGCCTCCTCCTCTGTCAGGCCGACCGTTGCGATCTCCGGATCCGTGAAAACTACGCCCGGGATACCAGCAGGATCAAAAGCGGCCCCAGTATCCCCGGCAATCACTGCTGCCGCGACCAGCCCCTCCGCAGAGCCTTTATGCGCCAACATCGGTTGGCCAGTAATATCACCAATGGCATAGATGGAGGAAACTTGAGTCCGCTGTTGAGCATCCACAGGTACAAAGCCCCGATCCGTTACTTCCACCCCCGCTTGCTCAAGCCCCAAGCCGTGGCCATTCGGGGCTCTGCCGACAGAAGAGAGGACCGCATCACAGGCAAACTCTTGAATTTCCCCTCCACCCAAGTCGACCTTTACTAAAAGAGCCCCGTCTTTTTTTGTATAGCCCATAGCTTTTGCCCCAAGGTGGACAGGGATTTTTTTCTTTTTGAGGGAACGTCCCATCTCCTTGCTCAGCTCGGCATCCAGACCCGGAACAACCCGATCCATGAATTCCACAACTCGTAGCTCAGAGCCTAGAGCATGGTAAACAAGTCCAAGTTCCAAACCGATGACCCCTCCACCAATCACAAGCAAGCGCTTTGGCAGCTCGGTTGGTGCCAAAGCATCGGTAGAAGACCAAACATGCTTTCCGTCAAAAGCAAAACCTGGGATCTCGATCGGACGGGAACCCGTGGCAACTACGATATTTTTGGTCTCAAGGACTTGAGATTCAGGCCCCTGGACTTCTACCTTGTTTGGGGACAGAACCTTCCCGAAACCACGAATAATGGTTACCCCGTTCTTTTCAAGAAGAACCTTCACCCCCCCCGTCAACTGCCCCACAATCGTATTTTTCCAGGCAATCATTTTGCCAAGATCCACTTTGGCCTCACCCACATCGATTCCCATTTTATGGGCTTCCCGGCTTTTCTTGACAAAGCGAGAGGCGGCGATCAGGGCCTTAGAGGGAATACAGCCCACATTGAGACAGACTCCGCCGAGGTCCTTACCCTCAACAATGGCAGTCTTCATCCCAAGCTGGGCGAGACGAATGGCACAGACATAGCCAGCAGGGCCGGCTCCAAGAACTACAGCGTCATAAATCATGCTTTCACCTGGGGGATGCAATCAAATCGCAAGGAGTTTCAAAAAAACCTCAGGAAAGGGAAGAGCGGGCCTTGGCAAACTCCTCCAAAAGTCGGGGGTCAGGAGTCTCGAAGACATCCTCGATCATTGTTTTTGGGTCCACCGGCGCGGCAGCCTCGGCCCGTCGAATCGCATTGTTGATTTCCCCTGCAAATTCATCCAGCAGCTCAGCCTCCTGCTCTTCAGACCAAAGCTTCTTCGATTCTAAGAAGGCCCGGTAGCGGGCGATTGGCTCCTTGGCTTCCCATTCTCTGACGAGATCTTCATCGCGATAGCGCGTGGGGTCATCGGAGGAGCTATGGCCTAAGAGCCTGAAGGTGAGGGCTTCCACAAGCGTGGGCCCTTCCCCTCCCCGAGCACGATCGAGAGCGGCAGAAACCACCTCATAAACAGCTAAGGGATCGTTTCCATCCACAAGGACCCCTGGCATCCCGTAGGCCTTGGCCTTGGCCGCAACGCTCTTGGAAGCCGTTTGCTTTTCGAAGGGAACCGAAATCGACCATTGGTTATTTTGACAAACAAAAACAACGGGCGCCTTATAGACGGCAGCAAAGTTGAGCCCTGCATGAAAGTCATTGGAACTGGTCGCACCATCCCCCATGAAGCCAAGTACGGCTTCATCTGTCCTTCGGTATTTTGCGGCCATAGCAACTCCCGTCGCGTGGGAAATCTGGGTTCCGATCACTGAAGACATAGAAACATATTTCCCTTTCCGCCAGGTATAGTGACAGGGCATTTGCCTTCCCTTACACAGATCCAAGTCATTGCCAATTAACTGAGCAATCGCTAGATCAAGAGGAAGCCCCCGCATTATGGCGATCGCCCCTTCTCGCAATGCAGGAAGAATCCAGTCTTGTTCTCGAGCAGCCTTGGCACAACCTACAACGACTCCTTCCTGGCCTTTCACGGGTCCATAGAAGCCAATCCGTCCTTGCCGCTGGAGAGCCAACATCCGATGATCGAAGATGCGAATCCTCTGCATCTCACGATAGAAATCGAGAAAGGCTTCCTTGCTAAGCTTAGGCAAACGCCCCCTGAGGGCTTTGCCTTTGTCGTCGAGGATTTGAATGGGTCTTTCAGTCATGTTGAAGCGCTTTGCCAAGGCCTTTTACAAGCGACAGCCATTCAGGCTTCAAGGAGGAGTTTCCTCGGGTCCTCGAGACAGGTTTTGATCAAATTCAAAAAGCGCACACCATCAGCCCCATCCACGATTCGATGATCAATTGAAACGGATAAGTACATGACATCACGCACTTGGATTTGGCCCTCAACAACCCGGGGTGCTTTATGAATCTTGTGCACGCCAAGGATGGCAACCTCTGGGAAGTTGATAATCGGTGTCGCAAATAGGCCCCCGATGTTCCCGGCATTTGTGATTGAGAAGCTTCCACCTTTCAAATCTTCCGGGTTCACCTTGCCTTCGCGGGTCCGAGCAGCCATCTCTTGAAGCTCGGTCGCAATCTGAACGATGCTCTTGCGATCTACATCTTTGATCACCGGAACGATAAGACCATTCTCGGTATCCGTAGCAATTCCTAGGTTGTAAAATCGCTTTAGCACAATCTCCTGGTTGACCTCATCCAAACTGGCATTAAGCCAGGGGAACGCCCGCAGGCCGGCAACCACAGCCTTCATGATGAAGGGGAGATAGGTGATCTTGACCCCTTTTTCCGCATATTCGGCCTTAACCTCTGCCCGAAGAGCGACAAGGTCTGTCACATCCAGATCCTCAACCACCGAAAAATGGGTTGCAGTGAATTTGGATCGAGTCATCGCCTCGGCAATCTTCTTTCGAACTCCCCGGAAGGGAACTCTCTCTACCAACTCCGGCGCACTGGGAGTTTCAACGGCTATCGGAGCAAAGGAGGATGTTGGAGTAGCGGTTGCAGGAGTTGGAGCCGCGGCAGAAGAGGTATCCCCCCCTTCTCCCTGAAGAAAGCGATCCAAATCCTCATTGGTGACTCGCCCCCCAGGGCCAGTCCCCGGGACGGTTGCCAGATCAACACCCGCTTCACGCGCCTTCTTTCGGGTTGCTGGAGCTGCAAGGACCTTTCCCGGGGATGCCGGGGCAGAAGAAGCCTGCTGGGGCGTAGGCGAAGTCACAACGGGTGCTGGAGGAGCCACTGAGACAGGAGCTGCCTCTTCCTTCGGTGGAGGAGGTGCATCAGAGGCCGAAGAGGAGGACCCTTCACTCTCTGCGCCACCTGTATCGATCAGGGCAATCACCTCATGGACAGGAACAACGTCCCCCTCCTTGGCACGAATCTCTTTTATGACGCCATCATGGGGAACCGTAATGGTAACAGTCGCCTTATCCGTCATGACTTCTACAAAGTCCTGCTCTTCCTTGACGGTATCCCCTTCCTTGACCTTCCAACTTACGATTTCGCCCTCGGCGATCCCTTCTCCGATATCCGGTAAAACAAATTCTTTGATTGTCATAATCCTTTCCCTCCTGGCTCCTAACCCGCGAATTCCTTACCAATTAAAGCTGTCTTCCACCCCACGAACGACCCTGCGAGCATCAGGCATATACAAACCCTCCAATGTATATGGGAAGGGCACATCAAACCCCGTAACGCGAACCACTGGGCCCTCCAAGGAACCGATCGCTTTCTCCGCAACAATCGCCGCAATCTCACCCGCAAAGCCTCCTGTCCTCGGAGCTTCGGAGACGATTACCAGGCGACCTGTCTTACGCACAGAAGCCAGGATCAAGGCTTCATCCAAGGGGACAAGAGTTCTAGGGTCGATGATTTCGACCTCTTTTCCTTTAGCGGAAAGCTCAATGGCAGCCTTTTCACAGGTCTCAACCATTGCCCCCCATGCAACGAGAGTACAGTCCCCACCTTCTCGAACGATGCGGCCTTTTCCCAGAGGAACGGTATATTCACCTTCTGGAACCTCACCTTTGAGAGAACGGTAAATCCTCTTAGGTTCAAGAAACATGACGGGATCCTCGTCCCGAATTGAGGAGATCAATAAACCTTTGGTATCGGCGGGGGGGGAAGGATAAACAACCTTGAGCCCTGGGGTGTGGCAAAAGTAAGCCTCTGCCGATTGGGAATGATAATGCCCACCCCGGATTCCTCCACCGCAAGGCGTTCGAATCACCATGGGACAGGTATATTCCCCCCCACTCCGGTACCGCATCTTCGCAGCTTCGGAGACGATCTGGTCAAAAGCAGGATAAATGAAATCCATAAACTGGATCTCGGGAACGGGACGAAGCCCATAGAGGGCCATCCCAATGGCAGTTCCTATGATCCCGCATTCGGAAAGAGGGGTATCAAAGCATCGATCCTCTCCAAACTCTTTTTGAAGACCTTCCGTTGCCCTGAAGACTCCCCCGTTAAACCCAACATCCTCCCCAAACACAAGGACCCGGTCATCACGCCCCATTTCGGTGTGAAGGGCGTCATTGACGGCCTGGAGCAGTGTCATTTCGGTCATTTCAAATCTTCCTTTGCTTCATTTTGTTCCGGTTCATTGATCCCCACCCCTGCGATCACTCCCAGGGAGGCCCAAAGGTGGGCGTAGAGATCCCCTGCTTGGATCAAAGAGGGAACTCACCTATCTGCCTTGCCTCGCCATCTCCAAAGGATTTGAGATATTCTTCCTGCTCCACAAGTTGGGGTGTTTTCTCCAGGAAGACATCTTCAAACATTGAGCTTACAGATGGGGGACGCTTCTCTTCTGCGTTCCTAATAGCCGCATTAATCTCCTTTCGAGCAGTCTCATGGATTTCATCTTCAAGCTCTTGAGACCACCACCTCTTCTTTTTTAGATAAGCGCCCAATCGCTTGATGGGGTCCTTGTCGATCCAGGATTGCACTTCCGCATCATCCCGATACCGACTGGGATCATCAGAAGAGCTGTGTGGGCCCACGCGATAAGTCAAAGTCTCAATCAGAGTGGGGCCGTCTCCCCTTCGCGCCCGATCAACGGCATCTTTGGTGACTTGGTAGATCGCAAGAATGTCATTGCCATCTACCCGAACGCCGGGAATCCCATAGGCTTCAGCCTTGCTTGCCATCGTCTCGGAGGAAGTCTGATACTCCAGCGGAGTTGAGATCGCCCATTGATTGTTCTCAACGATGAACACCACTGGGGCCTTGTAGACTCCACCAAAGTTCAGGGAGCTATGAAAATCATTTTCGCTGGTCCCTCCATCCCCGCAATAGGTCATAAAGACTGTGTCCTCTTTGCGGTACTTCGCGGCCATGCCCGCCCCGACAGCTTGGGTCATCTGGGTCCCGATCGGGGAACTCACAGAGACAAAATGGACCTGCCGAAAGGAGTAATGAACGGGCATCTGCCGCCCTTTGCAAATATCCCCTTCGTTGCCATACCACTCATCAACAATCTGCTGCAAGGGTGCACCACGAAGAATCAGAATGCCTGGCTGACGGTAAGCGGGAAAGATCCAGTCACTATCCTTCAAGGCATAAGCAGTCCCGATATGGCTTGCCTCTTGTCCCCTGCAAGGCACGTAAAAACCTATTCTTCCTTGGCGCTGAAGATTGAGCGCCCGTTCTTCCAAGACCCTGGTGGTAATCATCGCCCGAAAAAGG
>JALSSW010000125.1 GCA_026984035.1 Planctomycetota bacterium | reverse complement strand
TAATGAAGAGTTGAAAAAAGCTGCCTCCCAAGGGATCCAAAACTACGGCTTCGGTCTCTCCTCGGTCCGGTTCATTTGTGGAACCCAGAGCATCCACAAGGAGCTGGAAGCTAAAATCTCCGATTTCCTCCGCACCGAAGATACGATCCTTTACACCTCCTGCTTTGATGCCAATGGTGGGCTTTTCGAGACCATTCTCGGCCCCGAGGATGCGATCATTTCAGATGCTCTGAACCATGCATCCATCATCGACGGGATTCGACTCTGCAAGGCCAAACGTTTTCGTTATGAGCACAATAATTTAAAAGACCTTGAACGCTGCCTCCAAGAGGCTTCAGAAATGCGAACCAGGATGATCGCCACCGACGGTGTCTTTTCCATGGACGGCGATGTAGCCCCTTTGAAAGAGATTTGTGACCTGGCGGAACAATATGGAGCCCTTGTCATGGTGGACGATTCCCATGCAACAGGCTTTTTTGGCCCTACAGGGCGGGGAAGTATTGAATACTGCAAGGTCATGGATCGGGTTGATGTGGTGACCTCGACCCTAGGAAAGGCTTTAGGTGGTGCGAGTGGGGGATTCACCTCAGGAAAAAAGGAGATTGTGGCCATGTTGCGTCAACGCTCAAGACCCTATCTCTTCAGCAACAGCCTACCGCCCGCCCTCGTATGTGCCGGAATCGCCTGCTTGGATCTCCTCTCTTCAACTACAGAGCTTCGAGACCGATTGGATAAAAATACTCAATGGTTCCGTGAGCAGATCCAAAAAATCGGCTTCCAAATTCGCCCTGGAGACCATCCCATCGTTCCCATTATGCTGGGAGATGCCCGGGTCGCGACAACCATGGCCGACAAACTTTTGGAAAAAGGAATCTATGTAATCGGCTTTTCCTTTCCAGTTGTTCCAAAAGGAAAGGCCAGGATCCGGGTTCAAATCAGTGCTGCGCATTCCCAAGCTCAGCTCGAAAAAGCAATCTCGGCTTTTGAAGAAGTCGGCAATGAGATGGGGATTTTAGGCCAATGACTCTCTCGGGTCCTAGGACCAACGTGAGACGCTTCCCGGTTTATTCATAAAGGCATAGGCGCTCCCCTAAACAGAATCCGACCGTCTCACCAGGAATATCACTCTGGAAGATAGCCATTCAGAGGTGGGGGATCAGTGAAAAAGAATTGACTCCCCACCCGTCTCAACTTCTTGGTATACTTTTCCACTCATTCACCGGGATTTTCCACCTCACCGACTTCCTGTCGGAACGGAGAGTCCCGTTTCAATTTTCTTATTCTGTATTTCTTTCCTTTTTTTCCTTCCCTCCACTTCGCAAAGGAGACCCCAATGCGTAATTGGTCTTTGACCGTTTTCTCAGGCGCTTCCCTATTATTGGGTTCCGTGCTTCCTTCCCAGGGCCAGCCAATCGGCCCAATGCCTTCTGATGGAACAGCAACCGTTGCCACCCGGGCTCTGGAAGTCCACGGACTCCCCGGCTCCATTAAGGGCACAGAACGCTGGATCGTCCATTTCAAGAAGCGTCCCTTCGATCTCCAAGGATTCCGTGAGGCTGTTCAGTCCAACGATGCTGCCAAAGTTGCCGCAACCGTCCGGGATCTCGAAGCCAAAGTAAAAGCTCATCAAGCAGCCTTCCAAAAGGTGGTTGAGAGCATGGGCGGCGAGATGGTAGCCCAATGGTGGCTGATCAACGGCTGTGCCATCGACGTGCCTCCCTCCAAGCTCGCAGAGCTTCGGAAGATGGAGAATGTCGATTTCATCGAGCCTGATCGATCCACCAATCCCCAAATCAAAACCGCAACCAACTCCAGAAACCACAACGCCGACGCGCTCCAAGCCCGTGGTATCCGTGGTCTCGGGGTCACTACCGCCATCATGGACACCGGACAGGATGAAAAAATGGGATCCACCGGGCGTCCCCATATCACTTATTACACCGACGGGAACCTCACAAAACCCTCGAGACTGATCGCCAACAAAAAGATTGGATCTATGCCCGCTGACGATGTTCACGGCCATGGAACTGGTGTTGCCAGCATCGCAGCTGGAGCCAAGTGGCGGACGTCTACCGCAGATCACGGCCACGCTTATGGGGCCAAGATTGCCGGCTACTCGATTGCCAACAACACTAATGGAAGTTCCTCCTACACCACGATGACCACGGCCTGGCAAACGATCGCTGCGGACAAAGTGAAGCTCGGAATCGTCACCGCCAACAACTCCTACTCCGGCAGCCCAAGCGCATTGAACTCTGTTCAGAAAGCTCTCGACGCAGCCGTCCTCAATGCTGACATCCTCGTTTGCACAGCTGCAGGCAACAGCGGTTCCAGCACCAGGTTCAGCCAGATCAATCTCAATGGTCTCTCTGTGGGTGCCGTCACCGAGAACTCCAAAAACCTGGCGGGCTTCTCTTCCCGGGGACCGCTCTATAAAAACGGCCAAATCTTCCCTGACATTTGCGCGAATGGGGTTTCTACAAACATGGCCCGTAGAAACCTGGAGACCAGCGATTACATCGCCAGTGGCACTTCCATGGCTTCTCCTCAGGTTTGTGGCGCCGCGACTGTGATCCGTGCAGCCAATAAAAGCATGAAAGCGGACGAGACCAAGGCAGTCCTCCTCGCCTCCGTGGAGGCTCTCGCTGGCCGAACCGGTGTCAACCAGGTCAATGGCTATGGGACGGGATATCTTCGCGATGACACTGCTTGGGCAACCGCAATGTCTTCCTCCAGGCATGGCAGGGCTGCTGTCTCGAAAGCCAAAAATGTGTATCGCAGGACCATTATCGTTCAAAAAGGAAGGACCTACCAGGTCGCAATCGCTTGGAACAGACTGAACGTCAACTCCGCCCTCTATTCAAACTTGAACCTTAGGGTACTTCGTGGAACTTCTGTCATCGGTTCTTCCTCAACGCCGAAGAACACAGAAGAATTCGTTCGCTTCGCAGCTCCTGCAACCGGCCCCGTCACGATTGAAGTCACTGGAGCCAGCTTGACGGCAAGCGTGCAGCCCTTCGGTTGGGCTTATGCTCAGGTCAACGCCAAGATCCCCGGGTCTTACACAGTCTACGGAAAAGGATGCAAGGGAACCGGCACCGGTCCAAAATTCTGTGCGAGCCTCAACCCCACAGCAACAGGCAACACCACGACAAGCTGGGCTACGAACCGCTGGTTCGTCCACAAGGTCAAGGCCAACACAACCCTGGTGGTCACCGGTTTTGACTTCCTCTGCAAAAGCCTTAGAAGTGCGCAAAACATCCAATCCGTTCTCTTCCTCGCGGCCAGCAATGGAAAACCTGCTGCAAGCCCTGTCCGAACCGGAATCCTCAAAGTGGGAACCACTTCTAAGTTTTATCGGACCACCTTCAGCTCCCCACTCATCATCACCGCAGGAAAGATCTTCTACATCGGGTACAAGACTCCCGGGAACTCTAACTTCAAGCCCGAAGCAGGTGCGGGAGCCCTCCTCAAGGGAACCTACTACTGGAACGGTCCCAATTGGAGCGGCCCTTGGTCTCACAGGAAGTTCGCCTGGAAGGTCAACTGCGCAGGCGGCGCCTCCGGAGCCATCCCCTTCCTCTCCAACACTGGTGTCCCCACTCTGGGTCAAACCTTCAAGGTCAACCTTGCATCTGCAAGGAAGAACACCGCAGCAGTGCTCATCTTCGGCACATCCAAAACCAACTGGATCGGACTGAACCTTCCTCTGGATCTCACCTTCTTGGGAGCCAAGGGATGCTTCCTCCGTGCTTCGATGGATCTCTTCCTTGTTGGAACAGCTGTCGGATCCAGCGGCGCTTCCTCCGTCACGGTCGGAGTCCCCAACTTGACGAGTCTCATTGGCGTTCAGTTCTACAACCAATACTTCGTCATTGATCCGCCCGCTAACAGCTTGGGTCTCGTCTTTACCAATGGTGGAGCTGGCAAAATCGGAAATTAAACTTTTCGAGCCATAGAGGCTGAGACTTGTTCCGGCCTCAAATGAGAAGGAGTGGGTTCTGCACCCACTCCTTTTTTTTTGCTATGTTGGAAGTCTTTCAACGAACTCCCAAACAACAACAATTAAAATGCACTACATTCCCCCCAGGCCCGACTGGCAAGGTCGCCAAGAAGATATCACCCATGAATCCCAATGGTTGAACCGACGGGAGTGGCTTCGCCTGGCGGGTTTTAGCCTCTTGGGGGGGAACATCCTCGCCTCTCTCTCCACCCCTCTCCTTGGTCAGGGGCAAAAAGAGACGCTGGATTCGAAAAAATCAACGCACACCAAGACCACATCCAAACCTTCCCATCCTTGGAAAAACCCAAAGTTCCGTTCTGCCGGGCGCCCCCTTACAAAAGAATCCCTGGTGACGACTTGGAACAACTTTTATGAGTTCTCTCTCGACAAAGGAAAAGTCCACAAACTCGTTCAGCCCTTCAAGGTTTCTCCCTGGGCGGTGGAGATTTCCGGACTCTTGAAAAAGCCAGGCAACTATAGTGTCCAGGATCTTGAAAAGTTGGTTTCTCCCGAAGAGAGGATTTACCGATTTCGCTGCGTAGAAGCCTGGGCAATGACCGTTCCATGGACCGGGATCCCTCTTGGCCTTCTTTGCAAAAAACTGGGAGTCTCGGACAAGGCTAAGTACGTCCGTTTTGTTGCTTTTAAACGCCCCAAGGAATCTCCAGGATTTGCGGCCCTTCCTCACTATCCCTGGCCCTACCATGAAGCCTTGAGGATGGATGAAGCCATGAACGAACTCACCCTCCTGGCGACCGGGATCTACGGCAAAGCCCTCCCCAAACAAAATGGCGCTCCGATCCGCCTCATCGTCCCCTGGAAATACGGCCTGAAAAACATCAAAAGCATCGTCAAGATTGAGTTCCTTGCCAAACGACCGGACACCTTTTGGCATGAAGCCGTCCCCCATGAATACTCATGGCTCTCCAATGTAGACCCCAAAGTTCCACATCCCCGTTGGTCCCAAGCAACGGAGCGCTTACTCGGAAGCGACCGAAAGGTCCAAACCCTCCCCTTCAATGGATATGGAAAGTTCGTTGCAAGCCTCTACAAAAAATAATCCCCACTCAGCTTTACCAAGTGGGGAAAATTTATGCACATGGAAACGGGAGCACTCCTTGCCCATCTGCCTTGAATCGATGAAACTAAAAGAGAAACAATTGACTTAATCGCGGGAAAAAACCTCGCAAGCCCCCTTATCGATGTCCCAAATCTCTTTTCTCAAAGGATTCCCACTATGTGGAAACACCTTCTTCAACTTGGAGCCCTCGCGGTAGCTCTCGCCTTTATGGGTGCGCCTGCCGGGGCTGTCCCCCAATGATGCGGAGGCGGAGCCTCTGCACCCCCCTCTTCCGGCGGTGGGGCCGGTGGTGGAGCCGGCGGTGGCCGGACCGGGGGAGCAGGCAGAGGAGCGTCGTCCAGTTGGACACGCCTGGAAACAAGTAAAAAACGCCTGCAAATCCGATGGGACTATCCGGTCCCTGTGGGCGAAGAGGTTTTGGATCTTCAGAGTATTCTGGATGAGATCCGCGGTAAAGATCCTCGCCCTATGATTGTCCTTCGGGATTGCGATTCCTGTAAAGGAAGAGATGACGCCCTTCTCAGCAAAACACTTGGAAACGAAAAAACTCTTCTTTTGACGCAATGGTTTCATTGCATCAAGTTGGACCGCAGAGTTTTGGAGAAGAATCACCCCTATCATCTTCTTTTCGCAGGTTCGCATCCACCCCATCTCTTTTTGATGAGCTGGGATGGATCCCTTCGATACGACCTAAACGGAAAACAATCCCAGAAGAAGCTGTGGATGACCATGAAGAAAGTATTGAAGGCCGACTATAAAAAAGATGCCCTCGCAGCGACTCGGAACTGGCTTCGACTTTTAAATCATTTCGATCTTTTAGATTCCCAGGAAAAAAGCCTCTCTGCACAAATCGATCGCCTTCTGGGTAAAAAGGGGAAAGCCAAAAAAATCAAAGCTCTCGAAGCCAAAATCGCAAAGGTCAAAAAAGAAAGAGAAGCAACCTTCGCCAAAGAACAAAAGCTCTTAAACCTCGTCCTCAAACATGCTCCCAAAAAGCGCACAATCGCCGACTTTGATGCGGAATCCGCAGATGAAGTCAAAGCTTCAGGAGGTGGAGGGCTTCTAGACAAAATCCGAAAAGGAAAGGGAAAACCTAAAAACGCTTCAGGCACCAAACCTCAAGGTCTGGGAGCGGGTTCTGGGAACTAGTTGGAAATAATAAAAACGCATCCTGGCTTCGGACAAGGGTCAGGCAAAGGATTCGGGATGCACGCAAAAAGCCCTTTCAGAGAAGAAACTCTGAGGGGGCTTTTTCATTACCTTCCTACCTAAATGAGGATCCAGAAAAGGACAGCACCCAAAATAAAGCGATAGAGAACAAAGGGGAACATCCCCAGCCTTTCCACAAGGGCCATAAAAGCTGCGATGCAGGCATAAGCACTCAAAGCCGAAATCAAGACCCCCAAGGACATCAACCCCAGGGGAAGCTTCGTTCCTGTCTTCCAAAGATCCCAACCCAATGCCATCCCCGCCAGGAAAATTGTGGGAATGGAAAGAAGGAAACTGAAACGGGCGGAATCGACGCGATCAAAGCCCAGGAAGAGCGCCCCTGTCATTGTCGCCCCAGACCGGGAAGTTCCCGGGATGATGGCGAACACTTGGGCCACTCCAATCCAAAAAGCGTCCAGCAATCTGAGGTTCTTGAGCGTCCGCTTCCCAGGACGTCGATCCGCAATCCAAAGGAGGATCCCAAAAAAGATTGTGGCTACTGCGATTACCCAATCTTGGCGTAACTGTGCTTCAGCCCAATCTTTTGCAAAAAAGCCAACAACACAAATGGGGACGGTCCCCAGGATTAAACCTACGGCCACCCGGCCTTCAGGGTCCTCTCGATCTCCGCTTACATATCTGACCCCAGCCCTCGCTAGCCGGACCAACTCAGCTCGAAAAAACAGGACCACCGCAATGAGAGTTCCAACATGGACCGCGATATCAAAATCAGACCCTTGATCCGACCAGCCCAGGAAATGAGGAAAAAGGATCAGGTGAGCAGAGCTCGAGATCGGCAAGAACTCCGTAAGCCCCTGCACCAGAGCCAAAACCACCGCCTGCACCCAGTTCACCATTCTTCCTCTCTTCTCCCCATATCAACAAAAAAACCTAGCTTTCCAGGGTATCGACCCACGGTCGAGGGAACCTTTGTACCCTTTGGGACGTAAGCAGAAAAAGGAATCTCCAGCTCCCTCCATTCTTTCTTCCCTTTCCGAAGAACCTTCAGATCCTTTCTTCATGAGATCGTGCCAAGATGCTGCCTCTAACCCCCACCATTCTCTCATTCCTGGCTTGTCAGCTGCCCTCTCAAGCCTCCCTTCCCAGTCAACCTTCACAAAATGCGAGAGAAAGCCACCATGGGATCCAAGGCAGGAGCAGGAATCACGAGCGTTGGTTGGTCGTTTTTAAAAAACGATCCTTCGACCTGAGAGCTTTTCGAAGGGCTGTTCAAAAAAAGGACCCCGTTGAGGTAGCCCGCATCGTGAGGAAGTTGGAGGAACTTAGCCTTCGCGATCAAGCTTCCTTTACCCGGTTCATTACCCAAGAACTTGGTGGAAGAATGAAAGCGCATTTTTGGCTTGTGAATGCATGCTCCATCGAGGTCCCCTTTGCAAGCCTTCCAAGAGTCCGGACGCACCCCAAGGTTGCCGATATCCACCCCGACCAGATCGTACAACCTGTTCATATTTTTAAAGCCACCAATGCAGCAAATCACGCAGTGGATGCGCTCCACCTAAAGGGAATCAAGGGTAAGGGCGTCTCCATCGCGATTATGGATACTGGCTGCGATCTCAACATGAATGGCAAAGGGAGGCCTCATAAAACCTTCTACATCAATGGCGATCTCAAGAACACATCGGGGGGAGGGATCGGAGGATCAAGACTCTTGGCTGCAAAAGCCCTCGGAAAGATGCCTGCGGATGATGTCCATAACCATGGGACCGCGGTTGCCGGAATCGCTGCGGGAGAAAAATGGAACACAAAAAAAAGCAGCGACAGAGGACACGCTCCCCTCTCAGGAATCGTCAGCTATTCCATCGCAAATGACAAGTCCGGTGGATCAGATCTAACGACAATCACCAAAGCTTGGCAAGCCATCGCGGCTGATGCCGTTCGGTTCAAGATTGTCGCCGCAAATAATTCTTACTCCGGAAGCCCGGATCCTACCAATGTTTCACAAATGGCCCTCGATGCTGCAGCCCTCAATGCGGGGATCCTCCCCGTTTGTGCAGCAGGGAATTCCGGCCCGGGAACCAGTGCCAGCCAATCGGTGGCAAACGGCCTCGCGGTTGGAGCCACAGCAAAAGACACAAAGAAGGTTGCATCCTTTTCTTCCCGGGGACCTCTATTCGGGGACACGCAAAGATTTTACCCAGATCTCTGTGCCGTTGGTGTCGCCCTCGTGCAACCCCTCCGCGATAACGAAGGAAGCGAATGGATCGCCTCGGGGACTTCCATGGCCTCCCCTGAAGTTTGTGGGGCAGCAGCCTTGTTTCGATCCATTCAATCGAAGGCATCCACTCTCTTAACAAAAGCTGCTCTTTTAGTCAGCACCGAAGACATCAGTCAAAGGAACACAACAGCTCCCTTTAACAGTCGCAATGCTTTTGGACTGGGGTTTCTTCGCGATGACAGGCTCATCAAACTGGCACAAGGCGCAGGGCTCCTCAAGGACAGTGCGATCACCACCAAGGTCCCAAATCTCAGCTTCAACTTAAAGGTGAGCAAGGGCAGTGCCTATTCCGCGTGCATCGCTTGGCCTCGGACACAACTCAAATCAAAAGTTTGGAGCAACCTTTCCCTGGAAGCCAAGATGGGAACAAAAAGCCTCGCAAAGGCTGACAGTCCTCGCAACCTCTATGAAAAAGTAAGCTTTATTGCCCCTTCTTCAGGCACGGTTCAGTTGATCATTCGAGGCATATTCCTAGACACCACCAAGGTCCAGTTTGGGCTCGCCGCAACAAGGATCCCTAAACCGTTCATACCCGGAAGGGTCCAAGCTTTTGGAACCGGATGTAAAGGGTCAGGTCTCATCCCCAACCTTGGAGTGGTCCTCCCCGTCGGCTTCAAAACAAAATTCGGAGGAACTGGGAACAATCTTCCCATCGGGTTTCGGACACTGCGCTACCAGCAAATCTTTGCTCTCTCTCAAACGCCCAAATCCTTTTCAACAACAGGACTGGGGTTTAGACATGATGATCAGTTCGTGATTGCAAATTCAAATGAGTCGATGGAAATCAGTATCCATTTGGGTTATGCGTCCACAACCCCAAAAACCTTTAATCGAAGCTTCACCGTCAATCAGTTCGGCCCACAAACCCAAGTTTTTTCAAGGAAGCGGGTCAACCTCCCCACCATCACAGGTAAAAATACAAACCCAAGTTCCTTTCTTTTGCAGATCCCTTTTGACCGGAGCTTTCTCTTTCAAACTTCCCGAAAAAAACCTCTCCTCCTGGACCTCACGAAACACAACCAATCCAAACCAATCCTCTCCTTTTTCGCAGATTCAGTTTTCGACCGGAAAACCTACCCCATCTCATCCCTTTATTCTTTGACGGCCACCGCTTCAACCGGCTTCGTCAAACTGGGGTATGGAGCCGTCATTGCCTTCCTCCAACCTGGGACCTCGGGTGCGAAACCTTTGCTTAGCAGCCAGAGGGCTCCTGAAATCGGAAATCGTTACCAGTTGACCCTGTCCCTGGCAAACTCCAATGCAGGGGCGGTCATGCTCTTTGGAAATTCCAAGCAAAGCTTCAATAAGACCCCCCTTCCTTTGGATCTAACCTTTCTTGGAATGACCGGCTGCAAGCTTTATACGAACCTTCTCTTTGCCCAAGGCTTTAGGACGGACTCTAAAGGCGTTGGAGGATTAAACCCAACTGTCCCTCGGATCACCTCCTTGATTGGAACCCCCCTATTCCACCAAGCAGCCGTTTTCGATCCTGCAGGGAACCCTTTTGGGATCGTCCTGAGCAATGCCTTAAAGGCCGTCATTGGAGGGCAGCCATAAGCCGAGTGGGCTTTCCACCTCTGAAGCGAAAGGTGAAAGCAACAAAAGCCCCTCTCTCCTTAAAACAAAGGCAATCTTCTGGAAAATTTCTGCCCAGAATTGCGACAGTAATATCAATGGGGGTGTATCATTTCCCCTTGCCCCAATTCGAATTGCCCCTTTCATGGAGGAATTCATGATTTTCGGATCCGCCCTTTTATCCTGCTTTCTTTTGATCCCCTCGGCACTCCAGCCCCAAACCCCAACCGATCCCATTGGACCTCTGGCTCCAAAAAATGCAGAAGTGCATGGCCTACCCGGACGCCTCCCTGGGACAGAGCGTTGGCTCGTCGTGTTCAAGGACCGCAGCTTTGACCTTTCGGCCTTTAGGGCCGCAGTCAAAACCAAGAACCCGTCTTTGGTAGACAAGGTCGTCAAAGAGTTAGAGTCCAAAGCCCAAAAGGATCAGCGAGCCTTTTCGACCTTTGTCGAAACTAAATTAGGTGGCGATGTCGTTGCCCAATTTTGGCTGGTAAATGCCTGCTCCATCGAAGTTCCCTTTAAAAGCCTCGATGCAATTCGGCGCCATCCCCGCGTAGCCTATATCCACCCCGATCAAGAGGTCCATCCAGTCATTCTCACGGCGACCAATTCAAAAAACCATTCCGCAGATTCCGTTCAAGCAATGGGGATCAAAGGAAAGGGTGTATCGGTAGCCATCATGGATACCGGTTGCGATGTCAATATGAATAGAACAGGAAGGCCCCATGCCACCTTTTACGTCAATGGCGACATTAAAAACAAAACGGGCGGCGGCATCGGTGGCTCCCGTCTCCTGGCAGCAAAAGCTCTTGGAAAGATGCCCGCTGATGATGTCCACAACCATGGAACTGCAGTGGCCGGCATTGCCGCTGGAGAGAAATGGAACAAAAAATCCAACAGCGATCGCGGACATGCCCCCCTTGCAGGCATTGTAAGCTACTCCATCGCCAATAACACAGGTGGAGGCTCTGACTTCAC
>JALSSW010000124.1 GCA_026984035.1 Planctomycetota bacterium | reverse complement strand
CATCCGGCGAGGGTAGAAAACCCTGGAAGCCTTTCTTCCTTCCTGAAAGAGGGCTCCTTGACCAAAGACCCCCGAGAGAGGACGATAGACCCTCTCATTCTTGCTCACTCTACCGAATAGGTCCCTTCTCTCGAGATAGATCGATGCTTCGACAACTGCTTCTCCCCCTTGCTCTTTTTTTCGTTTCTCAAGCTCCGCTTTTTGCCGGTGAAGATCGAATGCTCCGGGTGCAAATCCAACCAGGGCGGGATCTTTGGGTGACAAAGGATACTCCCCTGCGTCTGACCTTTTCCGGAATCGATGCGGACAATCTCGCTTGGGTGAAACCCGGCTCCCTTCGGATCCGTTTGGATGGCTTGGATCTGACGGATTTGTTCTTCGCAGTGGCCAAAAAAGGGAAGGTCTACCAAGGACCCTTTGGAAGGAGCCTTGTGTTGGAGACAGCGGTCCCTTGGAGCTACGGGAAGCATGTGGTGGAAGTTCGGTATGAAACCCTACCCGGCGGAGGTCCCAAGTTTCGGCAGAGTTTTATGGTCTATGATCCGGATGCCGTGTTGAAGAGTTTGGGCTATCCCTCCCGCAAGAAAATCGGGAAGGTCGCTGCTCCTCTCTTCGTGCAACAACCTCCGCGCTTTGTCGGGGCAGCTCCCTTGCACCTGAGTCCGGCCGACAAGGACTTTGTCCACAAGGGGCGGAGCGATCTTGTGGTGGCCTGGCGGGTGAAGGGCGCCGGCATGCAGCTCAAAACGCTCAAGATCCTGTTGGATGGGAGAGATGTAACCTCAAACTTCAGCCGCAACGCGGACCGCGCGCTTTGGGCCAATGTTCCGCTGGCCGATGGAAAGCACACGATCGTGGGGCAGGCCGTGGATCATGAAGGACGCCTTCGAGTGGACAGCGCGACCTTCATCGTCTTTGACGGGAGCAAGCGGAAGCCCTGGTTCTTCGCGCCGACGAATCGGCCCCATCCCCTGGCGCATACCCACCACCAGTTCCAATGGTATGGGGGAGGACTCTCTTCGGCCTACTTCCACCATGGAGTGGACATCCGCGAGCCCTATGGGTCCAGCGTCTATGCCTCCGAAGGTGGGAAGATCACAAGTTTCTATTGGTACAATCGCAAGCCTTACTACTTTGAGATCGGGATCACCGATGCCGCCGGTTTTGTTTGGCAGTACCACCATGTGGATCGAAACAAGGTTCCGGCGAGCATCGTGCAGATTGCCGCCCGAAGAGGGAGCATTGCGAGAGGGACCAAGATCGGGGCCAACGTCTATTGGCCTGTACGTGCCTATGGGGCGCTCTTTCACCATATCCACCTCAATGTTCTGGGGCCGGACGGACGCTACCTGAATCCCTTGAACTTCATGCTTCCGATCAACGACACAAGGGCGCCGGTGGTGCATCGAGTCTATGTCACGCAGAATGGAAGCAGCAAGGTGCTGAACCCCGGAGGCGGCAATGGCGCGGTGGTCTCGGGGAAACTCGATTTTGTGGCTCGGGCGGAAGATTTTGTGGGGACCCAGCCTTACCAATTGACTGTCAAAAAGATGACCTGGCAGCTGACCGAACTGGGGGGGAGCCGGACCCACAATGTCCCTGAAACCATGCTTTGGGATTTTGATTTCCTCCCGGGAGGAGCCAACCGTAACGCCTTTGTCTGGGACATCTTCCGCTATCGGACCTATGATGGATTCCGGACCTATTCCACTTCGGGGAACTACAGCAGGCGAGAGTTCTATTATTGCCTGACCAACCGGATCGGAGGCTATGCAGTCAACGAGTCCAAAGGCTACTTCAACTCCGCCGAGCGCGATCTAAACAATCGGCTCAAATTTCCCAATGGGACGTACCGCCTGACGGTCCGCGCCTATGATATAAAAGGCAATGTTGGTTCTCGGTCCATTACCCTGACGCTTCGAAACTAAACCCTTTTAAGAAGGTGACTGCCATGAAGATTCCCCGCCCATGCCCAATTCCTCTGGGCCCAATTCCTCTGGCCCTCGGTTTTTCTTTTCTGGTGAGTGGGGCCACCCCCGCGCAGGTCTCTCGAGCCAGGCTTCTTCAGGATCTCAACAAGATTCCTGTTTCGAACCCCAAAGGCTTTGTTCCTCCTCGAGTTCTCGGGAGACTTGGAAAGAAACTGATTCTGAATCTCTGGTCCTACGAGACAGGGGAGGAACTCTGGATGACCGAAGGGTCGCCTTCGACGACGAAGATTCTCAAGGATATCGTTCCTGGGCCGGACGGTTCAGCTCCGAGGCTCGTCGGTCGGGTGGGATCCTTGCTTTTGTTCATGGCGGAAACTCCAGGGAGCGGCCGAGAACTTTGGGTGACCGATGGGACGGTCTCGGGAACTAAGTTCTTAAAGGAGCTGATGCCTGGAAAAACGGGCGAGCTTCTCAGCG
>JALSSW010000123.1 GCA_026984035.1 Planctomycetota bacterium | reverse complement strand
GTAGGGGGGGGTTAGCGCAGCAGGGTCACGGGAGCCAGGCCGGCTTCTTTCAGGCCGGAGCTTTGGGAGAGCTGGACGGCAAGGACTCGCACGAGGGACTCGGGGCCGCAGACTTGGGCTTTGGCTCCTCCGCTCGTCACGAGGCCCATGGCGTTGGCCTTTGCGTCGAGGGCCATCCCCTGGAATCGCAACCAAAAGCCGAGGAAGCGGGAGTCGGCGGGGATGGTCAGGGTCAGCAGGCCTCGTCCCTGGCTGTTGGCGATGCCGCCGAGGAAGACGACGGGGTTTGTGAGGAGAGCGCAGCCCTTGGCTCCGGCCTTTTCCAAGGAGAGGGGGAGTTGGAAGCCGCCCCAGGTTCCGGACTCTTTGGTCCCGAGGAGATACACCAGGGCTGCGGAGGCTCCTGCGTCCTGAATCCGCATCACCAGGGGCTTGCCGTAGAGGAGAGCCCGGGTGGCCACATCAGCCCGGAGGACTTTGCCATTGCTGCCCTTGCAGCTCACTGCGCCGAAGCTCCCGTGGGCACTTTGGCAGAGGACGCCGACATCCAACTCGTGTCGGCCCGGTTGTTGGCTCGTTACGACAAATTCCAGCAACAAGCCGCCCTTTGTGGGATCCAGGGTAAAGGCCTTGTCGAAGACAAAGCGGTAGGCGAAGGGGGCGGGTTTGGTCGTCGCGGGGATGGATGGCAGTTGCATCACCCGCTTTTTGAACACCACGAGCTCATCCTTTCCCCGGTTTTTGGAAAACACCGCACTTACTCCTTCGGGAGTCAAGGGACCCGTAGAGCAACGGATTTCTACTTCGACACCTTTCTTCTTGAAGCTCTTTCCTCCTTCGGGCCGAAAGGCGATCTCTTTGATCGTCGTCTTCCCTGTGCCGAAATAGGAAGGTCCATAGTACTGCTGGTAGCGGACCGAGGTGGAACGGCCGAAGGGGAAGCTGGTGAGGCTCTCTCCTTCGACGCTGAGGAAGCGCTGGGGAATGGTCTTTTGCGCCTGGAGGCTTGAACTCAGAGCTAGAATCGCAAGGAGGAAGATGCGCATTTGAGGTTCTCCGGACCAATGGGTCGAGAAAGAGGGGACCGTCTTTCTTCGACCAGATGGGGGCTTTGGATTGAGTCGCCACCCCTTCTCTCAAACTGTCGAAATTCTCCGCATGGAGATCCAAAGACCGGAAAAGGCCATGCCCTGCGTCCTCGTCCTGGGGGAGGACCCGATCGCGACCGGGACGCTCTGCCGCCTGCTTCGTTCGGTGGGGCTCCAAGCCCAGAGAACCAATGCGCCCCAGGAAGCTCTCGGACTCTTTTTTGAGGCGGGAGGGCATGATGCGCTCCTGACCCTGGGTCCTCAGGGGAGCGTCCAGGAAGAGACGAGAGAAGCCCTGCTGGACATCTCACCCGGCCTCACCATCCGCCATTTTGAGGGCCTCCCCCCCCTGGGAGTCCTCCAACACCTTGCGGGAGAGTTGTAGAAAACCCAGGCCCCAAGAATGGCTCAAAGGATGATCAGCCAGAGGAAGGCACTGGAGCGCCGGGGCGCCTTCACAGGATCAACTACACCAGCAACTGGGTCTTGGCCTCACCGAGGACCTTCCCACTGAAGTCATCGAGATATTCCACCTTCGCGTCGAAGATTCCCTTCTTCTTTGCCGGAATCAAAAGGTCGTAACGCTCCCCGGGTCCCAGCTCCCAGACTTTAGCGCTTTGAAAATTCCGCAGAGGCCTGCCGTCACTGGCCACGACCTGAAAATCGACACCCCCGAGTGAAACCCTGGCCCATTGATAGCCACAGTTCAAAAGGCGCAGATAAGCAGTCTTCCCCAGGGGAAGAACAATCCGCGAATAGGCATCCTTCATCGCCCCGGCCGTCTCCTTGCCGTTCAACAAAAACACATTGGGACGATGCCGGGCCGTCTTCGGTCCCGAGACAGTCTCGTTGTGCCAGCTCGTATCCATGGTGTGCAGATGCCAAAGGACTTCTTCATCAAAGGTCGGTCCCCCGGTCCAAGCCTGCTTGGTCGAAGCATTGGGCGGCCGCACAATCACAGCCCCCACCATGCCCATCTCATAATGCAGAACCGTGTCCACGTGGCAATGGTAATGATAGGTCCCCGCATGCGGCGCAATGAAAGTATAGGTCGCCCGCCCCATCCTGGGCACCGAGAAGGAGGTCGAAGGAACGCCGTCATTCCTCTGGTCCACGTCCAGCCCATGCAGATGGATGGTGTGATCCATCATGGACTGATTGAAAAAATGGACCGAAATCTTCTTCCCCTCGATGGCCTCAAAGTGCGCCGAGGGGAGGAGGCGATCTCCCATGAAGCCGCTGCCCCCCATCATCGAAGTGCTGTCGGTGAAGTACCAACAACGAACAAATCCCTTCGAGGTGGACACCGATCCATTCATCCGGGACCTCAGGGAG
>JALSSW010000122.1 GCA_026984035.1 Planctomycetota bacterium | reverse complement strand
AATCCCCCTTGCCCTCCTATTCGGGTCTGCCTATTTCCAGTTCCTTTTTGGGTAGGGCTCATCCAAGGCCTTAAAAAACAACGATCCTGAGTTGGGGGTAAAGGAAGCTTGGAATAATAGGCGGCAAATCCTTGCTGTCTATCCTCTCCTCTGAAACTCATGACTCATTCTCCTCCATGCTGTGGGGAAAGAGATCATCTAGGGGGCTTTGGACTCCGAGGCCTCCGCGATTGAGGACGTGGGTGTAGATCATTGTGGTTTTTACATCCTTGTGGCCTAAGAGTTCTTGGATGGTGCGGATATCTTGACCCCTTTGGAAGAGGTGGGTGGCGAAAGAATGGGGGAGGGTGTGGCAGGTGATTCGGCGGGAAAAGTGGAGTTCTTTTGCGGCTTTGCGGACGGCGCATTGGAGGACGGTTTCGTGGAGATGGTGGCGGCGGGTTTGCTGGGTTTCTTTGTGGTAATAGCTGCGAGTTGCGGGGAAGACCCATTGCCAGGACCACTCTTTGCCTGCGTTTGGGTATTTGCGATGGAGGGCGGAGGGGAGGGCTACCCATCCGGCTCCCTTTTGTAGGTCCTTGTTGTGCATTTCTTGGGTTTGGAGGATGTGTTTTTGGAGGGCGGGTTTTAGGTGGCTTGGCAGGATGGTAAATCGGTCTTTCTTTCCTTTGCCGGCATGTATGTGAATTTGCTTTGTGCTGAAGTCGAGATCTTGGATGCGCAATTGACAACATTCGAGGAGGCGTAGGCCTGCTCCATAGAGGAGGGAGGCCATGAGGTTTGTTGGGCCGTTGAGCTTGGCAAGGAGGGCTTGGACTTCTTGGGGGCTTAAGACACTTGGGAGGGTCTTGGGTCGTTTTGCGTGGACGAGTTTGTCCAACTTGGGGAAGGGGATGTTGAGGACGTTTCGATAGAGGAAGAGGAGGGCGGAAAGGGCTTGGTTTTGGGTGGAGGCACTGACGTTTTTTGTGCTGGCTAAATGGGTGAGAAATGCAGTGATTTCCTTGGGGCCTAGGGATCTGGGATGGCGCTTTTGGTGAAAGAGGATGAAGCGCTGGATCCATGCCCAATAGGCTTGATATGTTTTTTGGCTGTAGTGGCGAAGCTTTAGGGCTTCCCGAAGGTCTGCGCGCAGTTTGTTCCCAAAGGGTTTTTGGGATTCTTGGACCTGGAAGATCGAGAAAAGGGGGTGGTAGATGGATTCCTCTGAAGGCCCCCTCGCAAAGCCCGCATCCGGTACGGGATGCGTCCTTTCTTTTTTCATGTCTTTTTTCATGATCTCCCCCCCTGCATGTGGTTTTCCCCGGAAAAGGATCAGGGGGTATCTTAAAAGTTGTTTTGAGCCTTACAAGTCATGGAGGTTTGGTTTTTTCATTGGGTTTTCTCGCTTGGCTTTTCTTCTTCTCTTTCTCCCATTCTTTTCCCTCTCTTCCCCTTTCTTTTTGAGGCCATCTCCCTGGTTTTTTTGCCTGTGTTTTGAAGCTGTTCGCTGCACAATCTCTGAGATGAAAAAGCATTCTCCTTCGGCCGAACGAAACCGTGATGAAATCCTGCCGGTGCTTGGTGACTTGATTCCGGAGTCCGGGCTCTTGCTGGAAGTGGCGAGTGGGACCGGGCAACACGCGGTGCATTTTGCGGGGGCTTTTCCGGGGATTTCTTGGCAGCCAAGTGAGCTTTTGGAAGAGAATCTGGCAAGCATCCGGGCCTGGAGGGAGGAGGCTGGGCTTCCGAATCTCCTTGCGCCGATTCGGCTCGATCTCTGCGAGTTCCCTTGGCCACTGGGAGAGGTGGATGCCATCTTCGGAAGCAACATGATCCACATCACTCCCTGGGAGACTTGTCTTGCTTTCTTAAAAGGGGCGGCACGGCACCTGAAACCGGGGGCGCCCCTGATCTATTACGGTGCCTTTTTCCGAAAAGATCGGGAGACGGCACCCAGCAACCTGGCTTTTGACCGTTCTCTACGCGAGCGCGATCCGGCTTGGGGGGTGCGCAACTTGGAGGATGTGCGGGCGGCAGCGGAGGGGCTGGGGCTTGCCTTCGAAACCTCGTTGGACATGCCGAACAACAACTACTTGACTGTGTTTCGCCGCTGAATCGATCAGCCCCAAAAGCCCCCCCTCCTCCATGCTCAGCGCCGATAGCCCAGGCGCAAGCGTTGGCCGCCGTGGGCGCCTTTGAGGTAGACGCGCACCAGGCCGCCCTTCTTTTGCTTTTCGGGTGGGAAGGTGGCGACGAGGCCTGTGATCTCCAGTTGGAGGACCTTGCTGCTTGCTTGCAGAGGGAGGACGAGGGAGCCATCCAGGTCGACGAGGGCTTTGCCGGGACGGCCCTTGCCTTTCAGGATGCGGATGCTGGCTCCCCTGGGATTCCAAGAGAAGCCTCCCCGGCTTTCGAGGGTGACCTTGCGCAGTTTGGGGTCCAGGA
>JALSSW010000121.1 GCA_026984035.1 Planctomycetota bacterium | reverse complement strand
AGGAGACCCGCGCCGAGAAGCGATGGTTTTGAAGGGGTTGCTCTCCACTCCTTATAACGACGCAGGAAAAAAAAACCTGCTACAAGAAGGAGCAAGGGCCCGTGTTGGAAGTAACCGGCCGCATGCACCCATCCCTGCACACACCAAAGGAGGGTCCCTGAAAAGACGGCAAGGAGCAAAAGCCAGGCGCTGAGTTTGTCCTTCATCCCCATCATCCTAAGCTCTTCCATTCTTCGCATACCCGTCTTGCATTTGCCTCCCAGGTCATTCCAGCGTCCAAGAGATGCTGCCTCCCCCGTTTCCCAAGGCTCTTTAATGCATCGACATCCTCAAGGGCCTCCCGCAAGGATTGCACAAAAGAACTTGGAGAGTTCGGATCAAAAAAGAGGGCATGCTCTCCAGGGCGGACATGCTCATGAAGATTGGGTTGATCCGGAACGAGGGTCGGAATCCCTGCAGCGAGGGAATCGAGCAGTTTTAATGGAGACGCATAGGGGTTGATGGCAGGGATCATCGCGAGGTCAAAAGCTCCCACCGGCCCCTTGAGAGCCGAGCGCGGCAGGGGACCGGTCACAGCGATTTTATGCGCAAAGCCCATCGCGCGAGCCTTGGCCAGAAGCGGGGGAACCGCCGGCCCTTCCCCAACAATCAGCAAAAAACAGTCCTTGGCCAAAGTGCCCAAGCTTTTCCAGGCATCCAGAACCCTGTCCAGCCGATGCCAAGCCCGAGGAAACCCTACAAACCCCATCACAAACGCAGTTGGGGAAATCCCCTGTTTTTGCCGAAATTTTTTGCCGGCTTCCAGAGCCCCCTCGAAAGCCGAGAGATCCGCCCCATTCGGAGTCACAACGATCTTCGAAGGATCCGCTCCCGCTCTTACTAAAATGTCCCCCAAAACGCGGGTCACAACAAAAATTCGATCCGCCCCCTCCAAAACTCTCCGCTCACTTCGCCGTGCACGCTTGGGAAACTTGAGCAGCCCTAAACTCTCCATCTCCCCCACCATCGGGCTATTCACCTCGAGGAAAAGGGGGACACCCATTTTTCGGGCCGCCCTGAGTCCGGCCTCGCAGTGCAGGGCATGCCGCTCATAAATCAGGTCAGGAGAAAACTCTAGGGCAGCCTGGCACAGCATCTTGGCTCCCTTGGAAGAGTAGAGGACCTCCAAACACTCCACGACAGCCCTGGGAAGGCTTAACCGGCGAAGCACCCCTCCACCCAAAGCCCCATTCAAAGCCAAACTCTCCATTCCCTCCCGCTGCCGCACCAGCGCCACCTCACGATAGGGGACACCCATCTTCTCGAAAGCACGAAGCATCTCGCGGATGTGGACCGCCTGGCCATCGAAGGCCCGGGTCCTGTGGTGGTAAAGAACCCGCGGCCCCTCAGCCATGACTCCCTCCGCATAACTCCTCATAGATGGGAGCCCATAGGTTCAACATGATCTCCCAGGAGAGGCTCTTTGCTCGGTCAAGGGATGCCCTCCGCATCTTGGCCGGATCTTCCTCCAGGACCTGATGAATAGCGTCAGCAAAATCTCCCGGACCCGCAGCCTCCGGGACCAAGCGCACAGCGGAGCACCCTTCAACCATGTCGGGGATCCCACCCACTGCCCGAGAAACCACGGGCAAACCTGCTGCCAAGGCCTCCTGAACAGCATTTGGCCATCCCTCCCCAAAGCTCGGGAAAACGAAAACGCCCTTTCGCGCCAAAAAGGGGGGAACCTCTTCAGGGGGAACATCCCCAAGGAATTGCACCCGCTCTTTCACGCCCAGGGACTTCGCAAGCTTCTCGAGTGAAGCCCGTTGAGGTCCCCCCCCCGCCCACAGAAGAGGCGGTAAACCTGGATCCCCTGCCAGCGCTTCAACCAACACCGCAGCCCCCTTCCCGGGAACAAGGCGCCCCACGGACAAAAGATGGGTGTCCCCCTTTTGCTCCACGAGGGGGAAGCGGAGGAGGTCGACGCCGTTTGGGGCGACCTGGACTTGGAGGCCGGGGACAAGATCTTCGAGGGAATGTGCCAGGGCGGGGCTCACCGCAAGGACCTTGTGGGCACGAGGGAGCCAACGACGCAGCTGGTCTCGCACCACATCCATCCTTGCAAGGGTGTTGACGTCACTCCCACGGGCAGTCACCACGCAGGGAATCCTTTTCTCTTTGCAAAGCATCAGGGCAGCCACAGCGTCGGGATACAAGTATTGGGCATCCACAAAAACAGGATCCTCCTCTCCCAAAATCCTCTCAAAAGCCCTTCTTGCACCCCGAGCCATCCGCCTTGCCTGTGCCTCCAAGCCCAGCCCGGGAAGGTGAAAATACCGAGGCCGACAAACGGGGACACCCATCCATTGCTCGCGGCGAGGGAGACGGCTCCGACGCAGCGCGAGCGAGCGACCGGGAAATGGAGGGTAGGCAGGGACAGGACTTAGGACGGAAAACTCCAAGCCCAGCCGCCGAGCCAACTGCTCCGAACGCTGGGCGATGAAACTCCCATGGGTTTCCAGCCCCCTCCCGGGGAAGAGGTTGCTGAACAACAAAAAGCGTCTCATCCTTCCCCCTTCCGGCCCGCTCCTCCCCAACGCTCCTGCCAAAGATGAAGAACTAGGAGCGCCCAGAGGGCCTCACTCCGATCCCGACGCCCCCCTCGATGCTCCTCCAAATAACGTCCCAAGGTTTCCGCTCGAAAATGCTCCGCAGCAAAGGCCCCCTTCTGCGCCTCCAAGACAAGTTCCCAAAGGGGTCCGCGTAGCCAATCCCCAAGAGGAATCGAGAAGCCCTTTTTTTTCCGGGCCAACCAATCCTCTCCCAACCAAGGCAAAACAGCCCGTTTCAAAAGCTTTTTTCCCTCCTTCCGATCAAACTTGTAGGCTGCAGGCAGGCGAGCAGCAAAATCCACAATCCGATGATCCAAAAGGGGACACCGCAGCTCCAGGGACACCGCCATACTCGCCCGATCCACCTTGGTCAAAATATCCCCCGGCAACCAAGTCCTGAGGTCAAATTCGAGGAGCTTTTGGTCGGGATCCCCGGATTTCAACCCGTCCCAAATCTCCCGCATTGTGTCAAAGGCCCCACTGCCCGCCCCCACCTCAGGCAGCAATAGTTCATCCACTTCCTCCGGCAGCAAACTCGCAACCGACCTCAGGTAAGCCTCCCTCGCATCCTTCCCCAAATTTTGCAAAGTCCTTTTCGCCCGAAGCGGCCGGGGAAAGAAATCCCCCTTGGGATACATCTGTCCCAGACCCGCCCAAATCCTCGCTGGAAGCAAATGCCGCAGCCTCCGCTCAGCTTTGTCAAAGCGATAACGCCGATAGCCTCCAAAGGACTCATCCCCGCCATCCCCCGAAAGAGCAACCGTCACATGCCTCCGTGCCGCTTCGCTGACCAAGAAGCTGGGCCAAAGCGAAGAGTCCAATTGAGGGTGGTCCATGATCTCGATCAATCGCGGGAGATCTTCCATCGGATCGGGTTGCAGACACTCTTCAAACAACTGGAAATCCAACCGTTCCGCCAAAGCCCGGGCAAAGGGTCGCTCATCAAAGCGCGGATCCTCAAACCCTACGGTCACCGCCTGAAGAGGCTCTTCCCCCATTGCCTCCCGCATCGCATACACAACCGCAGCCGAATCCACTCCCCCTGATAAAAACGCTCCCAAGGGAACCTCGGACTCCAAGCGTTCCCCTACTTCCGCCTCCAGCAGAGCTCGCAACTCCTCAGCCGCTTCATCCAGCGAAGGAAGATCCCCCTGCCCAGAATGCTCCTCCCCAAAAGCCGGCTCCCAATAAGAGCGCTCCTTCCATTCCCCTCCAGGCCCCCCCTCCAACAAGTTCCCAGGAGGCAGCTCCTCCAGGCCCGCAAACAAAGTCCTCCTCCCCGGAACATAACGAAAGGCCAAAAACTCCCGCAGAGCCTGACCATCTATCCGAGATTCCAGGACTCCACCCGCAAAGAAACTCCTCGGCTCACTGGCAAAATACAAACCCTCTTCCCGCTGCAGCAGAAACAAGGGTTTCTTCCCCAAGCGATCCCGCGCAACAAGCCCCCGCCCTTCCTCCCGGTCCCAAACCGCAAAAGCAAACATCCCTTGGAGCCGCTCCACCAGACCCGCCCCCCAAAGGCGGAAACCTTCGAGCAGAACCTCGGTATCGCAGCGCGTCACAAACTTCGCACCTTTCCCCTCCAGTTCCACCCTTAAAGCATGATAATTATAAATCTCCCCATTGAAGGTCACCACAAGCCGTCCATCCCAGGACTGCATCGGCTGTGCCCCTCCCTCCACATCGATGATAGAAAGCCTCCGGTGCCCAAAAGTAAAGAAAGGTCCCCCAATGAGCCCATCCCCATCCGGCCCCCTATGCACAAGCGCAGCCGTCATTCTTCCCACCCGTTCTCGAAGCTTCCCCTCCGGGAAAGGCTGACCTCCAAGGGCCACAAACCCCGCAATCCCGCACACCCTAACGCCCCCAATGAGGGAGTGCCGGCCTAGCCCCCCCCTTCCCCATTCCAGTCCCGCTGCCGAGCCGGAGCGGAAGCATTTCCTCCACCTCCAACTCATCACCCTCACGCTGCCCCTCGGGTTGCTTCACCCAACGCAAAGCAATCAAACGGAAAGCAGCGACCAAGGCAATCAAATGGTAGATCAGATCAAAGTGCCCACGATTCAAGAAGGTCGCCCCGATCATGTATCCAAGGAGAGATGCCTCAAACATACGTGCATAATCGACAATCCACTCCCCACCACGAGTTCGCATCCCAAGCCGCCTTAGCTTTCGAAGAGTAAAAAAACTCGAAAACAACATGGCCAGGTACACAAGGAAGGCAATCGTGCCCCCCTCCGCCCAAACTTGCAGATAACTGTTGTGAGCAACTTTGGCATAGGCCTCACCGCTGACAATCCCCTTCTTAAACTCATCCCAATGGACCTGGTAATTGCGGATCCCCACGCCAAGGATCGGATAGGCCTTGATCTCCCGAAAAGCGATCTGCCAGGCCTGCAGGCGACCCATGGCAGAGCTGTCCTGCTTGTAGTGACCGATGGACGCAATCCGCGTCCGCACATGCTCAGGGAGAACAAAAAAGAACGCCGCGATCGCTCCCAGCAAAACCATCGCCCCCAAGCCCTTGCGCTGACTACGCAACCAAAGCAAAAACATCACCCCGGCAAGAGAGAGAAAAGCCCCCCGGCTATGCGTCAAAGTGATGGTCCCCATCGTCAAAACCACTCCGACGATGGCCAACTTCCGCATCCAGGGTTTGCTTCCCTCCAACCCCAGGTAAAGCATGAGAGGCACATTCATCACCAAGGCTAGGGCAAAATCGTTGTTGTCCTCCAGCATCCCCCCCGGACCACGCTGAATGGTCCCACCGCCGGTTAAAATCCCATGGATCCCTCCCTTGATTCCAAAAAAACCGAGGGAGAGGGCAATGGTCAAGAGCATGAGCTTGAGGCGCTTTCGACTATCAACTTGACCCAGGGTAAAGAGGGCCACCACGATGATTTTCGCGTATTCAAAGTATCGGGTGATCACATACGAACTCTGATCTGTAGCCAAAACCAAAGAGATCGTCGTCAGGACCAAAAGAAGGATCATCATCGTGGCCCGAATATCCCTTCGGGTAAAAGGGCGCTTTCCCATTTCGTGCATCGCCCAGCCCAAGATCATGATCAACCCGACCCAGAGAGAAAAGCGTTGAGACCTGGCAAAACCCCAGCACAGATCCTGCGCCCGCATATAGGCAAGCCAAGTAAAGGTCAGAAGCCCCACAAAAGGCACACGAAACCCAAAGGGCAAACTTAGTAGGACGATTCCGAACACGAAGAGGTCTCTCATGCGAGCCTCAATCGCCCATTTGGAAAACGGAATCCATCAAATCCCGAAGCCATGAAGGCAAGCGTACAGGATCGAGAACCCAAACCAGGAAAAGCCCAATCAAAAGAGCGAGAAAGAATAGGGAGATCAAGGCAACCCTGAACCTTTGCCGCTTTGCTCGAGCAAGGTCTTCCGCAAGTTCCAGATATGCCACCCCACCCAAGGCGGGAACAGGTAAACCCCGCTCCACATCCTCATAGGTTTTCCAAGTCGCCTGAAGCAGATCCAAGAGAAAAATCAAACCGATCGAAACTGCAAGCCCGAGCCCCGACCCTAAAAACGCAATCAGGTAAGGGTTGGGATAGGTGGGAGCAGGAGGAGGCTCAGCCTCAGAAATCACATCGATGATCCTCTGGGAACTATCCAGGCGCTGGGTCAAAGCACGTTGGTTGTTCAGTTCGTCGGTGGCTTCATTCCAGGCTTTTTTCGCTTGCTCGACGAGGGCCTGCAATCGTTCTGCATTGGCCCTTGCCCCAGGCAGTTGATCCAGATCTTTTCCAATCCGCTCGAAACGCTTTTTGAGAACGAGAAGGCGCTTCGCCAGCCCCTCCCTTTCCCGAAGGAGAGCTTCTTTCTTGTTGTGATTCTGGGTCCAGAGAGGATTCGGTTCGGTAGCGACCTTTCCTCCTTTCTTCCTACCCTCCAACAATTTTTTCAACTTCGCAATGATCTTCTGCCGTTCCTGCATCTTGGCTTTGAAACCAGGGTGTAAGGGAGACCAAAACTTGGTCTCAGCATCAATCTGTTGCAGTTTCAACAAATCCGCGGCGGCGAGGGCTTGGATCTTGGGATCGGACAGGCTCCGGACAACCGTTCTCTCGGGAGGAATCCGCTGAAGGGTCTCTTCGAGATTCTTGATCTGACTCTCCAAAGATGCCTTACGCGCTTCCAAATCCGCAATTTCATTCCCTAGCTTTGCCCAATCCTGCTGGAGGGCCTGGGCTATCGGTTTCCCATCTTGCCCCACTCCAAAGAGTGCGGGGTTTTTTGCTTGCACCTTTTTCCAATCATCCACGGCGGCTTGGTAAAGGCGATATTTTCGGAGGACCTCGGATTTGAGACGGTTGAATTCCCCCATTGCCCGCTTGCGGACCAACTCAGTTTCTCGTTTCAGATAGAGGTCACGGATCTTGTTCGCGAACTCCGCTGCTCGAATAGGATCCCGGTCCATATAGACAATGGCGATCATGGCTGTCCCACGCTTTTCGCCGGGATCGTAGTCGATCACTTCAATCCGATCGATCAAGCTCCAGATCATCCCTCGGTAGGCCGAGATATTGTCTTCACGGACAGCAAAATACTCGTCCCAACCAAGCTCCAAAACCGCCTTGTCCACCAACTTAAAATCACGGATTGTGAACCGAGCCTTGCTGACTTCTTTGACAAAGGGGTCTTCCCTGGGTCCGGGATTCGCTTCTGCCAACAGAGGCGTCTGCAAGCGGATCAAAGTCCTCGCTTGGTAATAGCGAGGGATGAGCCATGCCACCAAGAGACCCACCAAGAGACCCAGCAAGGCAGCAGGGAGCAATTGCCAGCGCCTCCTCTTAAGGAGGTCGACATAGCGGCCGATCTGCAAGCTGGGGAGTTCTAGGTCAGTCATCGTGAATCAAAAGCAACCTGTACAGAATTCTATCTTCTCATCGACATTTTGAGACCGGGGGAATAAAGAAGAGGGCCTTTTCTTGGGATTCAAACAACAATGGATCCAGGCCACCACATCGCTTCTTCTCGCTCCCAAGCCCTTCAGAATAAGAAGGGATAGGCCACAAAATTGTTCTTTCCACGGAGGATGTCGTACTGGTATCGGAGCTGAGCCCCCTGGAAGAGAGCCCCAACGGTCGTTGAGATCGGTAAAAGCAGCTTCTCCATGAAACGTGCAATGGTCCCAAAAAAAGTCGCCGGGACATAGATAATATCGTTTTCCCGGATGTTCAGGTTAAAAGTGCTGATCCCCCGAGTCACAATATGACGGAGATTGATTGTCACGATCAAGGGGTTCCTTGGGTCCGCACGGATGAGGCGTATCTTGCCGAAATTCGCATAAGGGGTCGTGGGATAGGTCCCAAAAACATCCAGAATCGTAAGATCTCCCCGGAAAGGGCGAATCCCGGGTCCCGCGACTTCTCCGAACATGAAAAAGACTTTTTGTCCAGCCAGGATACGGGCATCAACCTTTACCGGAATCGTATAAAGAGCTCCCACCTGCTCACTCACAAAAGATCCAACTTCTCTCTCCGTCATCCCCAGGACATAGAGAGGCCCAAGCCCCGGGACATAGATGGTCCCATCCACGGCGACAACCTGAGGGACCGACGCCAAAAGATAAAGATCCGAAAAGCCGGGAGTCTGAAGCAGCCCCGAGCTGGGGAAGAACTGGATCGTGTCCCCAATGCTTGCATAGTTCTCGACCTGTGCATCCCCTTCCGCACGCCTCCCAAAACCCTGTTGGACCAAAATCTCTTGGACCCGCTTGGACATGACCCCTCCACAGGAAACAGGAAGGAGGGTAAAGAAGAGAAGCAGGAGCAGCCGGATGTTTCTCGCTTTCATCGAAGGTCCAAGGTTAAAAGCTAAGCCTTGAGTCTACCAGGAGAATCAAAGGCGCTCCCCATATTGTTCTTCGAAGTAGTTTTGATAAGCCCCGGAGCGAACACGATCACACCATTCCTGGTTGTCCTGGTACCAACGGACGGTTTCCAGGAGCCCCTCTTCGAAACTCCGTTGTGGTTCAAACCCAAGCTCCTTCTTGATCTTGCTCCCATCAATGGCATAGCGCCGATCATGCCCGGGGCGATCTTTTACAAAGCGGATCAAGGACTCATCTTTACCGAGGGCATCAAGAATCCTCCGCACCACTTCGATATTTTGGCGCTCTGAGTTTCCTCCGATGTTGTAGACCTCGCCGGGCTTCCCTTTTTCCAGAACCATAAGGACGGCTCGATTGTGATCCTCCACATGAATCCAATCCCTAATGTTTTTTCCATCCCCATAGACAGGGAGTTGCTTGTCCTCGAGGACATGGCTGATCATCAAGGGAATCAGCTTCTCGGGGAATTGATAGGGCCCATAGTTGTTCGAACAGCGTGTGATGCGTGTATCCATCCCATGCGTATGATGAGCAGCCCGCACCAAAAAATCGCTGCCCGCCTTACTGGCTGAGTAAGGACTGTTGGGCTGAATCGGCGAATCTTCCCGAAACTTTCCCGTTTCTCCAAGTGAACCGTAGACTTCATCCGTTGAAACATGGACAAAGGTCTGGACCCCCGCCTGGCGAGCAGCGTCCAGCAAAACCTGAGTCCCCAAAACATTGGTCTTGATGAAAGCACCGGCATCCAATACCGAGCGATCCACATGACTCTCGGCCGCAAGATGCACCACATTGTCGGGCTGAAAGGCCTGAAAAGCTTCTTGGACAGCTGCAGGCTCCGTGATATCCACGCGCATGAACCGGTAGCGTTCGTTGCCTTCCACGTCCTTCAAACTCTCCAGATTCCCCGCATATGTCAAGGCGTCCAGATTGCAAACCTCATGATCCGTCTCCTTCATCAGAAGGCGAATAAAATTGGAGCCGATGAACCCGGCTCCCCCCGTCACCATAATTCTACTCATCCTGAGATCCTCACTCCTTTCCCGCTTTGCCTGGATTCATTTGTTTCCTCTGATGCCATTTTGATGCGCTGCTCTAGCCTTTTGGAGATTCGGATTCTTCCCGCTCCAACCAATCCGACAAGCCCCTTTCCAGGGGAGGCATGGACCTCCCGAGGAAGCTCTCAACCTTGTCCAAGGAGAGGACTGAAAATTGGGGCCGTTCTGCAGGAAGGGGAAAAGCCTCGCTCCCGCAGGCCTCGAGGGGAACCTCTCCAAGTCCGGCCATTTCAAGCAGAGATTTCGCAAACTGAAACCAGGTCGCGACGCTACCCCCAGCGAGGTGATAGAGACCTCTCGCCCCCCCCTCCAGGAGATCCAAGGCCGAAACGGCCAAGTCCAAGGCATATGAAGGTCTTCCCGTTTGGTCATTGACAACCTTGAGCCCTTGGCCCGACCGCGCCCGGGCGAGAATAGCAGCGGGAAAGTTCCTTCCGCCGGGCCCATAGACCCACTGTGTCCTCAAGATCAGGACCTGGGCTAAATCGGTCGCCAAAACCGCATCCTCCCCCAAAGCTTTGGACTCGCCATAGCAGGAAAGGGGGTTTTTAGGCGCATCCTCTTTCAAAGGCTCGGTCCCCCGACCGTCGAAGACAAAATCCGTCGACCAATGTAAAAGCCCTGCTCCTTCACGAGCGCAAGCTTCAGCCAACCAGCCAGGAGCCTTGGCGTTGAGAGTCATCGCCCATTCCCGATCTTCTTCGCAGTGATCCACCTTAGTTGCTGCAGCGCAGTTCAAGACCCAATCGGGACCGACCTCACCCAGGACTCTTTGGATAGCTCCAGGATCCGTCAGATCCAAACCGTCCCGGCCCAAAGCAAAGACCTCATGCCCACGTTCTTGGGCCTCGGCTTCCAAAGCCCGGCCCACCTGGCCCTTTCCGCCTGTAATCAACAATCGCAAAGCGAAATCCCTCAAGCATCCATCTTATTTGCACCGCCCCCGGCAACCATCTCGTTCGCCCGGAGAAGAGAATCAAAAGTACCGGCATCCGTCCACCAGCCATCGAGGACTTCGTAGCTCATCGCCCCCTGCCGAATGTAGGCGTTATTGACATCTGTGATCTCAAGCTCTCCCCGCGCAGAAGGCTTCAGTTCTCGAATAAACTGGAAGACTTGGGAGTCGTACATGTAGATTCCAATGACCGCCAGATTGGTCTTTGGGGCCTTGGGTTTCTCCTCGATCTCGATGACTTTACCGTCCTGAATCGTAGCCACCCCAAAGCGGTCCGGATCCTCCACCTCTTTCAGCAGGATTTTGGCTCCTCCCTCCTGGGCTTCAAAATCCTTGGCAGCCTTCCGAATATTCTTCTCAATCAGGTTGTCTCCAAGGACGACGCAGATTTTTTCCCCCGCAGCAAAATCTTCTGCCAATTTCAGAGCCGCCGCAATCCCCCCTTCTCCCCGTTGGTAAGCATAATGAATCCTCTTGAGACCAAAATCCGTCCCATTCTCCAAAAGCCTGAGAAAATCCCCTGCGGAGTTCCCCCCAGTCACAATCAAGATCTCTTCAATCCCCGCCTTTACCAAGCATTCGATGGGATAATAGATCATTGGCTTGTCGTACACGGGAAGAAGGTGCTTGTTGGTCACCTTCGTCAGGGGATGGAGGCGGCTTCCAAGGCCACCAGCAAGAATCACACCTTTCATAGATCGTTCCGTTTCCTTGAAGATCGAAAATGGGCCGCGCAGATGCTGGCCCCGTCCACACAAAGCCCCCTTCAGCAGGGAGCGGGATGTTCCTTTTTGTACCATTCGAGGGTCTTTTCCAGCCCCTCATCAAAGCTGTATTCCGTTTCAAAGCCCAAAAGTCTCAAGGCCTTGTTCACATCAGCCTGCGAATGCTTCACATCGCCCGGACGATCTGCAACATGCTGAATTCCCACTTCCCTTCCACAGAGTTTGGAGAGCGAGCTCACCAGGTCCAAGAGGGAGATTCGGTTTCCACCTG
Source organism: Planctomycetota bacterium (assembly GCA_026984035.1). Classification (GTDB taxonomy): domain Bacteria; phylum Planctomycetota; class UBA1135; order UBA1135; genus HyVt-539. The sequence continues at coordinate 37,289 of JALSSW010000121.1, read as the reverse complement.
CCAAGTTGATCACCTCACCCCCAGGAACCTCCTTCTCCATCGCCAAAAGGGTTCCCCGAGCAGCGTCGGCCACATAGGTGAAGTCCCTGGACTGCAAGCCATCCCCTTCGATCTTGCAGACCTCTCCTTCCAAGGCAGCTCGGCAAAATTTGGCAATGACTCCGGAGTAGGGACTGTCATTGCGCTGCCTCGGCCCAAAGACATTGAAGTAACGCACAATGGCCGTGGGCATCCCATAGACCCGGGCAAAGACCTGGAGATACTGTTCGCCGGCAACCTTAGTCACCGCATAGGGAGAGAGTGGCCTGACGGGCATATCTTCGTTTTTGGGAAGAACCTCAGTATCCCCATAAGCACTCGAAGAACCGGCGAAAACCATCTTTGCCCCAGCATCGCGGGCGGCAATCAGAACCTTGAGAACACCGGTGATGTTGTTGTCATGGCTGGCATAGGGATCCTTCACCGAGCGAGGAACGGAGGGGAGGGCGGCGAGATGAAAGACACCGTCCACCCCCTGCATGATTCTTGTGAGGAGAGCCTCGTCACGGACATCTCCCTGGACGAAGTCCACGTCCATCCCCTCAAGGTTGGATTCCAAACCTGTCGCGAGGTTGTCCAGAACGCGCACCCTATGCCCGTGGCTCAAACAAGCTTGGGCAAGATGACTCCCAATGAAACCCGCCCCGCCGGTAATCAAAAATTGCTTTCCTTCGCTCATCGTCTCGTCCACCTTGACCAAGGAACTTTCACTTCGTCCCCAAGAACCAGTCCACAAAAAGAGGGATTCCCTGATCAATGGAAACCTTTGCGCGAAAACCCAGTTCCTTCTCCGCCCGTGAAACATCGGCGAAGGTCCTGAGGACGTCTCCCGCTTGCATTGGCAGCCGTTCGATCAGAGCTTCTTTACCCAGGGCCGACGCGATCCGATCGATCAGGCCCCTCAGGGTTGTCGTTGCTGAACCACCCAGATTGTAAATCCGAAACCCCGAAGAAGGATCCGAGGAATCAATCGGTCGGTCCAAGGAAGCAACAACCCCTTCAACGATATCGGACACAAAGGTGTAATCGCGTGAGCTTTCCCCGTCCCCGAACATCGGAAGCTTTTTTCCGGCATCAATCAGGCGGGTAAATTTGTGGATGGCCATCTCCGGCCGCTGCCTTGGTCCATAAACAGTGAAGAATCTGAGGCAGGTCACAGGATTGCCATAGAGGTGGTGAAAAACGCGACAGCAAAGTTCCCCAGCCTTTTTGGTCGCAGCATAGGGCGAAACCGGTTCATCCACCGGGTCATCTTCATGAAAGGGAACCTTCTCGTTTCCTCCGTAGACCGAAGAGGAAGATCCGAACACGAAGGGAATCTCAGGATTCCCTTTGAGAGCATCCAACAAGGTCTGGGTTCCTACCAGGTTGACGCTCCAATATTCCGTGGGACGTTCTAAACTGGGACGCACGCCGGCGAGGGCAGCCAAATGAATGACGCCCGTTACACCCTCCATGGCCTCCTTCACCTTTTCCGGATCCCGAATATCCCCCTGGATCACACGTAAGTTTTTTCCCAGATCCGCCAAGCGCGCCAGGTTCTTTTTCTTAATCCCGACATCGTAGAAGGGATCCAGGTTGTCGAGGATGGTTACCTCCCGGCCCTGCTCAAGTAGGGCCTCGCAAAGATGCCCACCGATAAAGCCCGCCCCCCCGGTTACGAGGACATGTTCCTTGGAATTCATGGGGGAGAATTTACCCCCCTCCGGGATAAAAAACCCTCTTCTTTCGCCTTCCCAAGACGATTTCAGACAGCTTCAAAGAACCGGCAGGAACCAGGATGGGGAGAAAAGAGGCTAAAGGGTAAACAAATGCTCCCCTTCGATGCCTTTGAAGGCATTGCGGGTGTCGAGGATGGGGATCCCCCGGGCGGCCAAAGCCGCATAATCCGTCTGGCTGTGGTCGGTTGCCACGAGGATGAGATCGAAATCTTCCTTGGTGACTTGGTCCCAGGGGATTCCCTGGGTGGGCTCGCCGTGGAAACGGAAGCTTTTGACGAAGGGATCGTGGTAATCAACACGGGCCCCCAAAGCGACCAGCTTCTCATACAAATCCAAGGCGGGAGACTCGCGGACATCATCGATGTCCTTTTTGTAAGCCATGCCCAGGAGCAGAACACGGCTTCCCTTCACGCTTTTTTCATATTCGTTCAGGATCTCACCACAACGGCGAACCACATACTCCGGCATGAAGGAGTTGACCTCGTCCGCAAGATCGATAAAGCGGACCTTGTAATCCAGCATGCGCATCTTCCAGCTCAGGTAGAGAGGGTCGATGGGAATACAATGCCCGCCCAGGCCAGGACCAGGTCGAAAGGCCATAAAACCGAAGGGCTTGCTCGCTGCTGCGTCAATGATTTCCCAAGCGTTGAGACCCAGGCGACTGCAGACCATGGCCAGCTCATTCACCAAACCGATGTTAATCGCACGAAAGGTGTTCTCCAGGAGTTTGACCATTTCGGCCGATTCGGCTTCTTGCACGGGAACGATGGTGTCCAAGGCCCTCCCATAGAGTTCGGAGGCCCTCCGGCCGCACTCACGGGTTAAACCACCGACCACCTTCGGGGTGTTCTTGATGTTCCACTTTTCATTGCCCGGATCCACCCGTTCAGGAGAGAAGGCTAAAAAGAGGTTTTCCCCTACTTTGAAACCCTTTTGCTCAAAGCGGGGTTGAATGATTTCACGCGTTGTCCCCGGGTAGGTCGTGGACTCAAGGACCACCACGGCCCCTTCCTTCACATGAGGGACGATGGCATCACAGGCCGAGACAATGTAGGAAATATCTGGATCCTTGCTCTTGCTCAAGGGGGTAGGAACGCAGATGGAAATCAAATCCGCTTCGGAAACCCTCGAGAAGTCGGTGGTGGCCTCGAGACGCCCTTCGTCCACCAGGGCTTGGATGCGCTCGTGCTTCACATCCGGAGTCACGGATTGCCCCTGATTCAGGATGCGAGCCTTTTCCTCGGAAACATCAATTCCAATCACCTTGAAGCCCGATTCAGCGAAGGCGACAGCAAGGGGGACTCCAACGTACCCCAGACCGATGACAGCTTGAACAGTATCCATAGTTTCCTCTTCGGATCCGAGCCCCCCCAGCCCTTACTTCCTTTTTTCCTTCCCCGCCTCAGGGAAAGGATTATTCCACAGTAACGCTCTTCGCCAGGTTCCTGGGCTTGTCAATTTCACAACCCCGTTCTAAAGCAACATAGTAGGCAAGATACTGCAAAGGAATCACATGAAGAAGAGGAGCCACAAGGGGATCGGTCCGCGGAACCAGGATCACATCGTCCGCGAGTTCGATGGCCTCTTTCTTCTCCGTGTTTGTGAGGACTACCAACTTGGCACCTCGGGTTTTCACTTCTTGCATGTTGCCCAAAACTTTGTCGTAGGTCTCCCCTTGGCCCGCAAGAGCAACGACCACCATATCCTCTGAAACAAGAGCAAGGGGTCCATGCTTCATTTCACCCGCAGGATAGCCCTCGGCATGGAGATAAGAGATCTCCTTGAGTTTGAGAGCTCCTTCCATCGCAATGGGATAATCCGGGCCTCTGCCCAGGAAGAAATAGACTGACTTGTAGGCGTATTTCTTGGCGACTTCGGCGATATGGCTTCGTACCTCGGAAGAAAGAAGGGTCTCGATGGCCGTCCGGGACGCGCGCAGCACATTGAGCCTTCTTAGAAGCTCCTCCTCACCCATCTGGCGCCTTGCCATCCCAACCCGCATGGCAAAAAGGTGAATTGCCAGAACCTGGGCGGTGAAGGCCTTGGTCGAAGCCACTCCGATCTCAGGTCCGCACTGCGTCAGGATCGTGTCGGCCACCAAGCGACAGAGGGAAGAACCTCGAACGTTGCAGATGGCAACCGCCGTCGCTCCCTTTTCTCGAGCCACCTTAACTGCGCCCAAAGTATCAGCGGTCTCCCCGGACTGGGAGATGGCGAGAATCAAATCCCTCTCACCCACTAAAGGATTTCGGTAGCGAAACTCAGAGGCGAAATCCACATCCACCGGGATGCCGGCCGCTTCTTCCAAAATAAAGCGCCCCAGCCGCCCTGCGTGCAAAGCAGTCCCACAAGCGACGATCACGATGCGATCAAAAGAACGTAGAGTGTCCTCCGAAACCTGAAAATCCGGAAGGATGCGATCTTTGGAGGAAGTCGTGCTGCTCAGTGTATTGGCAAGGACAATGCCCTGCTCCTCGATTTCCTTGAGCATGAAATGATCATAGCCCGATTTCCCCACAGATTCGGCGTCCCAGTCCAGATGCTCTACCTTGGCCTCGATGGGATGGAGGTCTCGGTCAAAGACTTGGTAGGAAGAGTCGTCGATCCAGCCACAGTTTCCTTCCAAGAGATAGATGAAATCGTGGGTTTCCTTTAGAACCGCTTGGACATCCGAGGCAACGTAATGCCCTTTGTCGGAGATCCCCAGAACGAGAGGGCTTTCATGACGCGCGAAGAAGATCCGCCCCGGCAGGTCCTCCACCAGAATGGCCAGGCCAAAGCTCCCCTTGGCCTTTGCCATCGCCCGGTTCAGTGCTTTCATGACTCCCAAGGAGTCCAGAGGAGCTTCGGCCCGAATCTTGGTCAGTTCATGATCCAGGAGAGATGCCCAGACTTCGGAATCGGTCTCGGAGACAAACTCCGTCCCTCCTTCCAAAAAGGACTCTTTCAGCTCCTCAAAATTTTCGAGGATCCCATTATGGACCAGGACCACCGAACCCGAACGATGGGGGTGGGAATTCACCTTTGAAGGAACCCCATGAGTGGCCCAACGGGTGTGGGCAATCCCCACTGAGGAATGCGGGACAGGATCCTCCTCGAGCAATGCTGCCAAGTCCTGGACTCGCCCCTTTGCCTTACGGACAGGGAGTCCGGAAGCGAGTACCGCGAGACCGGCCGAGTCATAACCCCGGTATTCGAGACAACGGAGTCCCTCCACCAGGGTGGGGACCACATCCCCCTTCTTGAAGCATGCAGCTACGATTCCGCACATATCGGAAGACCCTCTCTGACTCTCGCCTCGAACCTATTCTTGGCCGGGATCCTGGGAACAGAACCTAGGCCCAGCTCAGATCTTTTCGGCTCCACCGACCTTTTCCCTGAAATACTCCAAGGTCGTCCGAAGTCCTTCATCCAAACTCACCTTGGGCTCCCAATCCAACAGCTTCCTGGCTTTTGTGATATCAGGCTGACGGATCTTGGGGTCATCCACAGGGAGCTCCTTAAAGATGATCTCACTCTTGCTCCCACAAAGCTCCCTGACCTTCTCCGCAAACTGGAGGATGGTCATCTCGGAAGGATTACCGATGTTCGTCGGAAACACTTCGTCACTCTTAAGGAGACGAAGGATCCCCTCAATGAGATCACTCACAAAGCAGAAGGAGCGCGTCTGCGACCCATCCCCGAAGACCGTCATGTTTTCCCCCCTAAGGGCCTGGCTCATAAAGGCGGGTAACACCCTCCCATCCTCGAGACGCATCCGGGGCCCATAGGTGTTGAAAATCCGGACAATCCTAGTCTCAACTCCATGAAAGCGGTGATAGCCCATGGTCATCGCCTCAGCAAAGCGCTTTGCCTCGTCATAGACCCCTCGTGGGCCCACGGGATTCACATTCCCCCAATAGCTTTCCGGTTGGGGATGCACGAGGGGATCTCCATAGGTTTCCGAGGTGCTCGCCAGGAGAAAGCGGGCTCCCTTTTCCTTGGCCAAGCCCAAAGCCTTGTGAGTCCCCAAGCTCCCCACCTTGAGGGTTTGGATCGGAAGCATCTGGTAGTCAATGGGGCTCGCGGGCGAAGCGAAGTGGAGGATGTAATCCAAGGGTCCGGGAATGTGGATGTATTCGGTCACGTCCTGCTTGATGAAGTGGAAGCCGTCCTTTCCCCACAAATCCTTGAGGTTGTCCAAGTTCCCGGTCAAGAGGTTATCCATGCAGATCACCTCCACCCCGTCCGCAAGAAGGCTCTCGCAAAGATGGGACCCCAGGAATCCGGCTCCTCCGGTGACCAGCGCTCGTTTACTCATTTCGTTTTCTCACTTTGCCTTTTTGTTTGAAGGCCCTTTTAAGGACCCATTTCCCTTGTTTCGGGTTGTTTCTTTCTTGGCGGGGTCCTGAGCCTCTTTGGCTTGCCCCGGTTGCTTGCGCCCAGCTTGGCTGGCAGGAGGATTCTGACCCTCCTTGACAGGCCGCCCTCCGGAAAAGGGAGTCCCGAGTAAAGGATCTAAGAGAAGAGTCTTTCCCGGAGGAATGGAAAATTGGACTCCCCCCATCCGCACTCGGCCTTTGCTCCCCATGGCCTTAGCTTCCAGCCTGCCCCCTCCGAGAGAACGGAAGCGCACCCAGGAATCCGCTCGGAGAAGAGCCTCCTTTCCTTGAAGCCTTTGGTCCAGAGGGGCACCTGGCTCTCCTTTTTCGAGGAGGGGGAGAAGAACCTGCCAAAAGGGGCGCAATTTGAAGGGAGCTAGGACTCCTCCAGAAGGTTGGACTTCGAGTGAAGCCCCCGCATTACGAATCCGTAAAAAGGAGTGGCTCCGATCCTCCATCCCCGGACCATCCCGAAAAAGACGGTCGATGCGAAAGGCTCCCTTCTCGGCAACAAGAAGTGTCCCATCGGGGAGCTTGAGTCGTAGCTTCCTGAGTCCCAGCTTGAAAGTCGCCCGGCCCTTGACTTCCATGGAAAGTTCCAGCCCCTTTCGATCAATGCGATCCAAGCGCAGGGCTCCCTCCCGTAAAACATCCAAGCGAGTCCCGTCTGAAAAAAGGAGCAGGTAGCGCCCCATCCCCAGGACTCGAATCTCGGAACCCGGGCTGAGGATGCGTTTTTTGTCCCAAAAGGCCAGAGGATAAAAGGCCCTTTCGCCCCGCGGGCGCACCAAAACCCGATCCACAGCGCGAAACAACACCGCTTGCTTGGGATTTCGGATTTTCGCCTCTGCAAAGGGCACCTTTCCCGGCCCCCCAATCGTGACAAAAGAAGGCCAGCGTTCCAAGTTTGTCCCTCGAGCAGGAGCAGCTCCCTGGCTTCCCTTACCCCCAAGAGACGGAAGGAATGGGAAGGGGTTTTGCGTAGGGAGTTGCCCGCCAAAACCCGGCAAGCGCACGGGCGCGCCCCCCCCGATTCCTGGGATTCCTACGCCTTGCCTCCCTCCGACGGGAAAGGGAGTTTGCCCACCCTTGCCCGCTTGACTTGGAACATAAGGGTTCGGTTGCCTCCCTCCCTGGCTCCCCTGCCTATTGACCCCATAGCCATATTGCCCATAGCCGTTGGTCTGCCCTTGGAGAGAGGGAGGAAAAGAAACCATCCACAAGAAGAAACAGAGAAGGCTACACATGCACAGACAGGGCTTCGAGAAGGAGGGGTTAAGCATCTTCCCCTAGATCGATCGGATAGCGGGGTCCGGTGAAGGGTTGCTTTTCAGTTTCTGCGTTTTTTTCGGCCTTGCCCTTAGGTTCCACGGGAGACTTAGGGGCTTTGACTTTTCCATAAAACCCATCAAACACCAACTCGATCTCCAGCTTCCCTTCGCGGTCGAGTTGCACCATCCGTTCAAAACCCTCCAACAAGGTCCGCCTGAGACGGGCGCTCAAATCGAAAATATCAACACCCTCGGGGGTGGTGTAATGGGCTCGAATCAAGATCTTGCGCTTCGTTGGGGTCAAAATCCGAACACGGAGCCGACTCACTTCCGGGAGGGATTCTCCCGAGCTTCGGAGCCCGGCTTCGATCGCTTCCCTCGAAACCTGCACGACCCCATGTTTGGTCTGACTCAGAAGGGGACCCTCCAGTAGGGCGTTCGGACCCGAACGGAGATAGAGCCAGCGGAGAAGATTCAAAGCCAGAACGGATGCCCCAAAGAGAGCAAGAACCTTCTTGGAGATAGGAAGAGGGTCTTCGCGAAAGTATCCCACGAGAAAAAGAAAAGCCGCAAAAAGGGCCATCAGGGTATTCACCCCTCCGACCACCGCCCTTCCAAACGCTTTTAAATCCCGTTCCAATGCTCTTCCATCTCTTCCAGGCGCTTCATGAAACCTGTGAAAGGTTCATAATACAATCAGACCCGAGACGACCCCACTGTATTCATGATCCAGCCCTACATGAAGTATCTCTCAATGAAACCTGTATCGACATCCCCCTGGATAAAATCGTTGTGCTCGAGGATGCGCAAATATAGGGGAATCGTGGTCTTGATGTTGCCAACGATGATCTCGGAAAGCGCCCTCTTGGCCGTTTCCAAAGCCTCGGCCCTCGTATTGCGATGGATGATGACCTTACCGATCAAAGAGTCATAGTTCGGAGGAACAATATAGCCAGAATAACAGTGGGAATCCCAACGAACCCCCGGCCCTCCCGGGGGAACAAAGAGCCCGATCCTTCCGGGACAAGGGCGGAAGTTGTCATCGGGATCCTCCGCGTTGACTCGAAATTCCATCGCATGCCCACGAACCGAGAGATCCTTCTGACGGATCCCGAGTTCCTCACCCCCTGCAGAGCGGATCATATGTTGAATGAGATCGACCCCCGAAACCATTTCCGAAACCGGGTGCTCGACCTGAATCCTGGCATTCATCTCGATGAAGTAAAAGTTTCGATCCTGATCCACGAGGAACTCAACCGTCCCCGCGGAGTCATAATCCGCAGCCTTGGAAACCTTGATGGCAGCCTCCCCCATCCTTTTGCGCATTTCCTCGTCGACGATGGGAGAAGGGGATTCTTCGATCATTTTTTGATGGCGCCTCTGGAGAGAACAATCCCGCTCCCCCAAAAACACCAGATTTCCATGTTTATCACCAAGGACTTGGACCTCTACATGGCGGGGGCTCTCGATGAATTTCTCGAGATACACAGTGGCATCCTTGAAGGCTGCCTCCGCCTCGCGCCTGGCGGCATGGTAGCCATTGACCAAGGAGATATCGTTATGCGCCACACGCATCCCCCGTCCCCCTCCTCCCGAGGCTGCCTTGATCATCACCGGGTACCCGATAGAACGAGCCGTCTCAAGGGCATCCTGCTCGCTCTTGAGGGGTCCATCCGAGCCTGGAACGGTTGGCACCCCTGCCTCCCTTGCCAGAGCAATGGCACGTGACTTGTTTCCCACCAGCGCGATCGTTTCCGATCTGGGGCCGATGAAATGAATGTTGCACGATTCGCAGACCTCGGCGAAATGGGCATTCTCCGCCAAAAAGCCGTAACCTGGATGGATCGCGTCCACATTGGCGATCTCAGCGGCCGAGATAAGCCTCGGGATGTCAAGATACGATTGCGCTGCCACACCCGGCCCAATACAGACAGTTTCATTGGCATAGCGTAAATGGAGAGAATCTCGGTCCGCCTCGGAATAGACGGCGACGGTCTCAATCCCGAGTTCCTTGCAAGCTCTCAGGATCCGAAGAGCAATCTCTCCCCGGTTGGCGATCATCAGTCGGCGGATGCGCATTAGAGCAAAGTCCTCGGCTTAGTCGTCAGGGTTTCACCAAGAACAGCGGTTGCCCATATTCCACAGGCTCCCCATTCTCCACCAGAATCTTGAGAATGGTTCCGCTTGTCTCCGCCTTGATCTCGTTCATGACCTTCATGGCTTCGATGATGCAGACCACCTTCTCAGGATCGACCGTATCGCCCACCTTCGTGAAGGCATCCGCATCCGGTGAAGGAGCGCGATAAAAGGTACCCACCATGGGGGACTCAATGGTAACGGTGTTCTCCGGGAGACCGGAAGCTTCAGGCTTGCCCCCTTCCTGCCCGAGAGCAGGGCCGGCGGGAGCCTGCCCCGCAGGAGGCACAAAGGCCTGCCCCACCGGATAAGGACTGGGGACTTGAACAATCTCCGTCTGCTTTCCGGGTTCGGGCATACGGATCTTGAGCTTGGCACCAAGGTGCTCCAACTCCAATTCCAGTGCCCCACTCTGTGCACACATGCGAATCAATCGACGAATCTCTTGGAACTCAAGAAAGGCAGGCCCCCCATGGGAGGCCCCGCTTCCGTTCTTCTTGTTCCCTGCCTTGGAATCCTGGCTCACGCTTCGCGCTCCTCCGCTGGACTTTTTATGATGGTCTCTTTCATCTAACAATGTCACTGTGACCCAGCCGAACCCTCCCCACAAAGAAGAGCCGCAATCTGGACAGCATTCCAAGCCGCTCCCTTGAGCAATTGATCTCCGCTCAGGAAGAAAGAAAGCCCCGGTGAGAAAACTCCGCTCTCGCGGATCCGACCCACCAAAACCTCCAGCAACCCAGTAGCTTGGAGGGGCATGGGATACATCAATTCCTCGGGCTGGTCCACGACTAAAAGCCCCGCGCTCCGCCCAAAAAGCTGCCTGGCTTGGTCAGGTGTCACAGATTGCTCCGTTTCCACGCTCACCGCCTCCGAGTGAGAACGGAGAATGGGAACACGCACACAGCTCACGTCCATTCTCAACTCCGGCTGCTCCAGAATTTTTCGCGCCTCCACGACCATCTTCCACTCTTCTTTGGTGACTCCCCCCCCAAGAAAACGATCAATCTGGGGAATCAAGTTTCCCGCAAGGGGGTGGGCAAAAGCCCCTTCCCAGGCCTTCCCCCGGAACTTCCCCGCAGCATCCACTCCTGAACCCAAATCCGAGAGAAGAGCCTCCATGGCCTTGGCCCCCGCTCCGGAAGCAGCTTGGTACGTCGAAACCACGACTCGCTTCAGCCCAAAGACTTCCGAGAGAGGCGCCAAGGCCAAAACCAGGAGGATCGTGGAACAGTTCGGATTGGCAATAACCTGGGAGCGCAAAAGGCCCTCCTCATCCCAGAGAGTCTCCGGGTTCACTTCGGGCACAACGAGGGGGACATGATCCTCCATGCGGAAGGCGGAGCTGTTATCCACGACCACACAGCCTCGTTTGGTCGCTTCGGGAACTAAGCGTCGGGACAGCTCCCCTCCACAGGAAAAGAGGGCCAAGTCCACACCATCAAAAGAATTCTCACAGAGCTCCTCAACCAAATAGGTCGTCCCTGCGACCTGGATCTCACGCCCCACGGACTTGCGGCTGGCCAGCAATTTCAAGTCGCCATAGGGGAGCTTGCCCTCCTCGATGAGCCTAAGGAACTCTCTACCCACAGCGCCGGTCGCACCGGCAATGGCAAGGACAGGCTCGGCCGGAACAACTCTCACAATTCCCCGTCCGCCGTCCAAGTCCCCGAGCGCCCCCCCTCCTTACGGAGTAAGCGGAGGCCTTCGATGCGGATCCCCTTCCGCAGGGCCTTACACATGTCATAGAGAGTCAGGGCCGAGATCGAGGCCGCCGTAAGCGCTTCCATCTCCACCCCTGTCTTGGCCGAACAAGAAGCCTCTGTCTCAATCCGAACCCGCCCCTCGCCAGGAAACACTTCCAGCTCTACTCGAACTTGATCCAGAGCGATGCCATGGCAGAGGGGGATCAGCTCCGGAGTCCGCTTGGCCCCTTGGATCCCCGCAATCCGGGCGACTGCCAGAACATCCCCCTTGGGGAGATCTCCCTCCACAATCCGCGCACAGAGTTCAGGACCTAACTCCACCCAGCACTCGGCCATGGCACGCCGCCGCGTCACCTCCTTGGCCCCCACATCCACCATTTTCGCCCGGCCTCGGGCGTCTAGATGGCTGAACCCAGCCTGCTCTTCGTTTTCGGTCAATCCACAAGCTCCCGGGCAGAGCCCATTCCATCCACAGGTTCCGAATAAAAAAGGAGATCATAGCTGTGGAAGCCCTGAATTCTCCCCCAAACCTTTCTAAGGAGCCCTTCCGGATGGAGGGAGGTGGATTCAGCCTGAAAAACTTCTAAGGATGGGCCGAAACAGGGCTACCCCTGTGGTTTTTTTTTTGGGGGGGGGATTCTTAGCCACACTGCGAGCCAGGACATAGCGCACCAAGTCGATCAAAAACCTGCGATCCTCTTTCGAGAGACTTGCCCCAAAGCTCAGCACGTTTTCGTCGGCCATCAAGGTAACACCTCCGATGGCAAGCAAGCCTGCCAGGGGTGAGGCGTTTTTGTTTCCGTCGGTCTGGGTCATCTCTTCGACTTCCCGGGTCAGGAGGGATTTGGAGCGTTCCATCCAGGGGTAGCAAGAGCGGACGACAATCTCCTTTGGGCCCACCTCGAGGATCTCTCTTCGGACCCCCCGGGCAAGAGCATAGGCAAAAGCCCCCATCAAAGGGACGATGGCAATCCCCAAAAAAACCAGGCGGACACTCTGAGGAAAGTCCTTCATGAAGGTGAAAAACAATCCAATGCTCAGAGCCGAGAAGGGAAACAAAAGGAGAAGAAGCGCCCCCCCTCCTCGCAGCAAGCCTGGTGCTGGGATTTCCACCTGGAGACTGTCCCCTTCGACCTGGAGGGCGACCTTGGAATCGGCAGGTTGGGGAGGCAGTTGGGGGAGTTCACCGGACGCAATGATATTTTCCCCAAGACTCCGATCGAATTCTTCGGGAGTTCGGATGACGGGGATGCCGGACAGATGGTTATGCAGAGGCATGGCCACCGCTGAAGCAAATCTTTCGGAGAGGCGCCGCGCACGCAGGGGTTCTTGTGCGGTCACAAACCTGAGCGCTTTCCCTTCTCCCACCAGCCGCACAGGATAGTGAATAACGGTTTGATTCCCCGAACGCCGAACCTCTTTCAGAACCTCGACGTGGCTGAATGAGGTCAGAGATTCCTCACGCATCCTCCAGGGCCCGACAAAACCCCACCAGCTTTGGATCAGCCTTTCCTTGGCGTTGACCCGAATCCCCGACCTGAACAAAAAGAGTCCAAGGCCGGGGAGACCAACCAGAAACCCAGGAATCATGGCTCCCCATGGCGAAGCCACCTTTCCATGGGGATCATGGAATTTCCCGGTAACAAAAAGGTAGCCAATCCCTAGACTCAAAAGGAGAAAGAGGACACCCAAGGCCTTGCGGCCCAGGGTCTCAGGCTGAAAAGAGATCCAGTCCCCTTCCCGAACTTCTTCGAATCCATCTTTTTTCCCCATGCCCCCTTCATCGGTCCTCAAAAAGTCGCTTCTTGAGCAGGGCAACAAGGTTTCAAACGGTCCAAGAGGTCCAAAGTAGGGAAAAATACGGTCTTCCTTCATTCCCCGTTCGGGATGTGTCGATTCCAATGGGAAAAGGGCCTATACCATATGAGGTCTGTCCCGGAACGATTTTGTGCCGGGAGCATCCAAAGAAAGGAATCGTTTGAAGACCCTTTCCTTATTGATCCAACTCGAGGACTTGCATGCGCATTATTATCTTCTTGGCAGCGGGCTTATTCCCTTTCTCTTCCCCCAAAGCTCTGAGTCCATCCTCCAGAGTTCCCTCAACCTTGAGCCGTCAACAGGGCGAGAAGCTTGTCAATCTTCTCAAAAAGGCCGATCGGCTCCCCTTGAGTAAGGCTTGGGGGATTCGAGAGCAAATCCAAGCTTTGGATCTCCCCGAAGACAGCCTGATCAATCAACTGGAACAAGCCTCGAAGATCGTCGGCCCCCAAGGAAAGTTGGTCGCAGCTGTCCTGCTCCGAAGATTGGATGGGCGTCAGGCTGTTTCCCTTTTAATCCCGATTCTCGAAACCGGAAAAGATCTTGAACAACGCAAGGCAGCCGCTGACCTTTGTGGAGATGAGGATCTCCCCATCCGAGCCCAAAGAAAAGCTCGCCGCAGCCTGGCCAAAGTCTTGGGCGATGACACCCAAGACCCCAGCCTTAGGCTTGTGGCCGCCCGTTCCCTCTATAACATTGCTGGCAAGGCCGAAGAAAAACTCCTGGCCCGACGGACCCTCCTCCAATTCTTAAAATCCCGGGATCGCAATAACCGGATCCAAGGGGCCCTTGCCTTGGCTGAAATCGGGGATCTGATGACCGGAGGCGCCCGAGCCCTCCTCGAGGAAATCCAGGAAGAACCCACCCCAGAAGGAAAACGCGCAAAAGCCTGGCTGGAGGTAGAGCGCCGCAACCGCCGCGTTGAAATGCTGTTGCGCCGTCTTGGCGAAGCCCGGATCGGAAATGGTCAGTCCTCCCGAAACACTGACAAGCGCCTTGCCTTGATCAGCGAACTGCTCAACAAAATCCGTCAGTTTCACGATGACGGGCTCAAACTCAAGACGAACTTCCTCTTGGACCGGGCTGCAAAGGGCTTGATGAAGGCCAGCCATCCGTTCTCAAGCTTTTATACCAGTGATGAATACCGGCGCTTCGCTTTCGAACTCAACCGAGACTATGGAGGGATTGGGGCTTATGTGAACACCGATCCCCAAGGGAACTTTAAGATCACTCGACCCATCTATTCGGGTCCCGCTTATCGAGCCGGCCTCCTTTCAGGGGATCACATCACCAAGGTGGATGGTTGGAGTACTGCCGATCAACCTCAAGAGGAAATCATCCGAAGACTCAAGGGGAAGCCCGGCACAGCCGTCACGATCACCGTTTGGCGGCCAGGTTGGCCCAAACCCAAGGACATCAGCCTGCATCGGGCCGCCATCCAGGTGCCTTCGGTCAACTCCGAACTCCTCCCGGGCAATCTGGCTTACATCGAAATCCTCACCTTCGGGCTGCACACCAGTCAAGAACTGGCTAAACATTTAAGTGCTCTTGTGAAAAGGGGCGCCAAGGGAGCGATCATCGATCTCCGGAACAACGGAGGCGGCTACCTCGAACAAGCCCGTGCAGTGGACAGCCTCTTTCTCCCCGAGGGAAAACTGGTCGTCACCACTAAGGGCAGGATCTATCGCCCTGAAAAACTCTATACAAGAACCCCCAAGGGTTCGGCCCACTACCCCAAGATGCCCATTGTTGTTTTGGTAAACGGGTACACGGCCTCAGCCTCCGAGATTGTCTCGGGATCCCTCCAAGCCCTGAAGCGTGCCAAAATCGTAGGTACTCAGACCTACGGAAAGGGCTCCGTCCAAAACCTCTTCCCTGTCCGCGCCCGTCCGGGCGAACCCTATACCGATGAAAACAACAACCGGCGCTGGGATGAATGGGAAAGCTTTAAAGACCTCAACGGCAACAAAAAATATGACCCGGGAGCCCGAGCCAGGATCACCATCGCTCGTTACTATCTCCCCGATGGACGCTGCCCGGACAAAAAGTTCGACTCAGAAGGCAAGATCCTCAACAAAGACTATGGAGTCCTTCCGGACCGAAAGGTTCCTCTCATGACGCAAAAGATCGGAGACCTCTGGAAAAATGCAGTTCTTTCCGAACTCTGGACCAAAGGGGTCTTCCAGGACTACGTGAAGAAGCACATGGACACCCACAAAAAGGAGTTCATGAAGATCGCCATCTCCGACGAGGGCAACACGGCGCTCTACCCCGATTTCGATGCCTTTTACAAGAGCCTGGATACCAAGCTCAGTAAAGATGACATCCGCAAATGGATCCGCATCGTGATCCGAGAGAAGGTCGCTGACCTGAGAGGAAAATCCTGGCCGGGTGGCCGTATCCTGGGAGACTTCCAAGAAGACAACCAACTCCAGGCTGCGATCGACACCCTCCTCAAGGAAATGGGGAAGAGCTACAAATCCTTCCCTGAATTTGCGCAGGTCTGGAAGGTCAAGGAGCCCAAGAAAAAAGAAAAAGAGATGAAAGTGGGTAAAAAATAAAAGCTTCGAAAAACCTACTCCTCCGCTGCGAGGTTCTCCAGCGGCGGAAGTAGGTATTCTCGGGCCAAAACCCGCACAATGATCGTTAAGGGGATGGCCACCAAAACCCCAAACAAACCGAAGATGGCCCCCCAAAACAAAAGACTGAACAACATCGTCACAGGATGCATGTCCAGCTTATCCCCCAGGATCATGGGATAGAGGATGTAGCCCTCGATTCCCTCAGCGGCAAGAAAGATCCCCGTGATCCAAAGAAGAGGCCCCACCCCCAAGCCGGTGTCGCCCAGGGCAACGGCAATGGAGGACACCAATCCAATCAAAGCCCCCAGGAAAGGGAGAATGGAAAAGAGCCCCGACAAAATCCCGAGCACAAAGGCATAAGGTACCCCCAAAAAGAAGAGCCCGATCGATAAGAGCATCCCTTTGATCAAGGCAATTGAAAGCCTCCCCCGGAAAAAGGCCGAAAGGCCGATATGAATCTGACCCGCAACCTTGAGGATCCTTCCCCGTTGTCTCCCGGGGAGATGATCCCGAATCCAGGTCTTAACCCTGGGAAAATCGAGCATGAAGTAGAGTAAATAGATGGGGACCAGGAAGACCAAGCTGATCAGGTTGAAAAAGCCGCTGATCCCTGAACCTAAACCCCCCAAAGTCTCCGCCCCCTGCTGCAGGAGTTCCCCAAGGCGCTGGGGTTGGAGAACCCCATTGAGAAAATCCTCCGCGCTTTTCTTCCATGCAGGTCCCAGATGGGGTTCAAGGTTGGTATGGAAGAATTGAAGAACCTTCTCTGGGAGTTCGTAGAGGAACCCCTGGCTCCCGGCCACATTGGGATCTCCCAAAAAAGCAGCTTCATAGAGGTCAATCGCTCCGGCGACCAAGTACCAAAGGGCCGCCCCCGAGATTCCCAGAAAGGCCAAAAAGCAGAGAATGACAGCCAAAGTTCGGGGGATCCTCTTGCGCCCTAAATACTGGACGAGAGGCTCCAAGATATAAGCGAGGGCCAGAGCAATGAGGAGAGGACCCACCACCGCTCTCAGCCAAAAGGCAATCCCGATCAGAACCAAGCCCGAGATTAAAAGAATCAGGACGGTCTTGCGACGCCTCCCGCCATCAAGAGGAGTTCCGGGGTCTCCCACCGAGGTCAAAACCTGTCCCTCTTACTCCACATCATTCATGAAATCGTCCCAAAAGAAGACAAAGCCACAAGAGAATGAAGCATTCAGGCCCGGGAGAACAAAGTGTTAGAAGCCGAAAAGAGGTCATGCAGAACCTGGATTAACCTTGATCCTTCTTAGCTCTCTCGGCCGCAGCCTGTTCCGCCCTCGCCTTGTCAGCCTTGGCCCCCTTATAGGGAACAAGGATCATGATCATGCGACGGCCTTCAAGCCGAGGCTCTCTCTCGATCTTGGAACGATCCTCCACGGCTTCAAACAAACGCCGCATCACATCCAGCCCAACATCTTGGTGAGCCATTTCCCGGCCGCGGAAAAGACAAGTCACTTGGACCTTGTCCCCCTTGGCAAGGAATTCCTTCACCTTCTTGATCTTGACCTCTAGATCTCCCGATGCGATTTTCGGGCGAACCCGAACCTCCTTAAGGTTGATCTGGTGCTGCTTCTTTTTGGAGGCGGCAGCCTTTTTCTTGGTCTCATACTTGAAGCGACCATAGTCCATGATGCGGCAAACAGGGGGACGCTGGTTCGCCGCAACTTCGACGAGATCCAGTCCCTTTTCCCGAGCCATGGCCAAGGCCTCCTTGGTTGGCATCACTCCAAGCTGTGTACCTTCATCATCAATGACGAAGATTTGTGGAATCCGAATCATGGTGTTGATCCGGTGCGTTTCCCTCGGGGGGGGTTGGCGTCGTTGGTGTCTCAAAGACCTCCTTATCGGGAGCCGCCCGGGAAAAACCCGACGACTCTCCAGTTAAACATTCAGTGGGAATTCCATAAACAAGATGCCGAGGATTCTAACCGGAAAATAGGACAGGAGAAGAGGGTACCCAGCGATCATTGGCGAGAATCCACTCTTTTCCGGATCCATTCTCCGAGTGCTTCGGGGGTCATTTCCCCCAAATCCCCGTCCTTTCTTCCTCGGACAGAAAGGGTCCCTGACTCCAATTCTTGGTCTCCGACCACTGCGATCAAGGGAACTTTTTCGGCCCAAAGGTGTTTCCGGATCTTTGCTCCGACCTTCTCCGAGGAGGCATCCAATTCCACTCGAAGGCCTTGTTTTTTCAGGAGCTGGACGGCTTTACGAGCCACTTCCTCGTGACGTTCTCCCACAGTAATCACACTGCATTGAACAGGGGTGAGCCAAAGAGGAAAGGCCCCTGCAAAATGTTCGATCAGGATGCCGAAAAAACGCTCCAAGGAGCCCAAAAGTGCCCGATGGATCATGATGGGCCTTAGGTTATTTCCCTCCTGGTCCTGGTAGCTGAGATCAAAGCGCTCGGGGAGATTGAAATCCAGTTGGATCGTGGAGCACTGCCACTTCCTTCCGAGGGAATCCCGAATTTTCACATCAATTTTAGGACCATAAAAAGCCCCTCCTCCCTCGTCCACCCCATAGGGAAGGCCACTGGCGTCCAAGGCCCCCTTCAGGGCAGCAGTAGCCTTTTCCCAGATCTCATGGCTCCCCACTGCCTTCTCAGGCCGGGTGGACAGCTCCATTTCGAAATCTTCAAAACCGAAGGCTCGCAAGATGGAAAGGACAAAGTCCAACACCCGGGAAATCTCGTCTGCCAGCTGCTCGGGCAGGACAAAGAGATGAGCGTCATCCTGGGTAAAACCCCGGACCCGCATCAGCCCATGAAGCATCCCCGCTCCCTCGTAGCGATACACAGTCCCCATCTCGGCCCAGCGCATCGGAAGATCCCGGTAGGAACGCCGCTTCGACTTATAAATCTGCACATGGAAGGGACAGTTCATGGGCTTCAAGAGGTATTCCTGGCCATCCACGTCCAAGGGGCTGTACATACTCTCCCGATAAAAATCCAGGTGGCCCGAGGTCTGCCACAACACCGACTTGGCAATGTGGGGGGTGTACACAAAGTCATATCCACCCTCAAGGTGCCGTTGCTTCCAGAACTCCTCGATCTTGTGTCGGATGAACCCGCCCTTGGGGTGCCAAAGGATCAGACCAGCCCCATATTCACCCATGGAGGAGAAAAGATCCAGATCCTTACCCAAGCGACGATGATCCCGTTTGGCTGCCTCCTCAAGGTTTTTTCGGTGGAGGTCCATCGCCTTTTTGTCGGCGAAGGCATGGCCATAGACCCGAGTCAGCATCTTTTGGCCCGCGTCGTCCCCAAAGTAGGCTCCGGAAATCGAGAGAACCGCAAAGCCATCCCCAAGGGTGCCGGTGCTGGGGATATGTGGTCCCCGACAAAGGTCGATGAAATTCCCATGTTTGTAGAAGGAAATGGGTTCGTCTTCGGGGATCCGCTCGAGAATGGGAAGCTTGTAGTCCTCTTTCAGCTCCTTAGCCATGGCAATGGCCTCATCTCGGCTCACAACCTCCTTTTCGAAGGGCAGGTTCTCCTTGACGATCTTTCGCATTTCCTCTTCGATCTTGGGAAGTTCCTCCTGTTGGAGCCGCTCCTCCCCAAAGTCCAGATCGTAATAAAAACCATAGCGTTCGTCCTCTACGGCGGGTCCCTTCCAGAGCTTGACACCCGGATGCAGGCGCTTGATGGCATCGGCCATAATGTGTGCACCCGAATGGCGAAGCATCTCAAGTCCCTCCTTGGAGTCCCGGGTCACGAGGGAGACGGAGGCGTCCTCCATGATCGGTTCCATCAAACCATGAAGCACCCCATCGATTTCGATCCCAACCGAAGCCTTAGCCAGGCGTTTGCCGATGGAAGAGGCAATCTCCATTCCCGTCGTCCCCTTGGGGTATTCCCGCACAGAACCGTCGGGGAGGGTGATACGCACCAATTCTTCACTCATTGTCTTTCGATCCGATCAAAACCACAATAGGGACGGAGGACTTCGGGAATGGTCACAGACCCATCCTCCTCCTGATAATTTTCAAGAATCGCGATCAAGATCCGAGGGCTCGCGATCACTGTGTTGTTCAAACTGTAGCAGTAGCGCGTCTTCCCCTCCTCGTCTTTGTAGCGGATTTTGAGGCGACGTGTTTGGAAGTCATGAAACCGTGAGGCGGAATGGGTCTCTCCATAGCCTTCCCTCGAGGGCATCCATGTTTCAATGTCAAATTTTTGAATTTGAGGTTGGCCAAGGTCTCCGCCACAAACATTCACCACTCGATATGGCAGTCCCATGGCCTGGAGCAATTCCTCCGAATTGGATGTGATTTCGAGGTGCCGCTGGATTGAAAGTTCGGGATCCGCCACATCTAGGATGACCTGCTCGACCTTTTGAAACTGGTGGACACGGTAAAGACCCTTGGTGTCTTTGCCATAGGTCCCTGCCTCGCGCCGGAAACACACAGAGCGCGCCACGAGCCGGACCGGTAAATCCTTGAGAGCGAGGATTTCCCCTTGGTGGTAAGAGGTCAGCGGAACTTCCCCGGTCCCGATCAAATTCAACTCGTCTTTTTCGCAGCGATACGCCTGCTCCTCTCCACCGGGAAAATACGCAGTCCCCACCATGGCGAAGTCCCGAACGAGCAAGGGAACCGTCATGGGCTCGAAGCCCTTTTGAATCAAATGATCCAGGGCAAAACGAAGAACAGCCTCCTCCAAAAGGACAGCTTTGCCTTTTAAAAAATAGTTTCGTGTCCCCGCCATTTCTGCGGCGCGTTTAAAATCCAGGATCCCCAACCTTTCTCCCAAGGTAATGTGATCTTTGGGGCTAAAACCGAAATCCCGGATTTCCCCCACCCTGCGGAGTTCAACATTGTCATTGTCATCCGCTCCCTCGGGCACCTCCGGAGCAGGAATATTGGGCAAGTGAAGGAGGAGATCTTCCCTCTCCTGTTTCAGCTCCCTTTCTCTGACCCCAAGCTCCTGGATGCGTTTTTTGGACTCTTTTTGCTCCCGCAGGAGGGCTTCTCGCTGATCGGGGGTGGCGCTCCCCATCTCACGTCCAAGGCTTTTTTGGCGGGCCCGCATACTCTCCACCTCGGGGAGAAGAGCACGCAAGGCTTCATCAACTTCCAGAAAACGGTCGACGACCTGGTCGCATTCCATGCGCTTTTTGCGGCCCGCTTCTTTGACCTCATCGGGATGTTCCCGAACCCACTTGGGATCCAACATGATCACTTGCTCCTGGGGAAAAATAAGGGGAAGAGCTTAACCGGGTAGCTGCACAAGATCGAGATGCAGATGCCCTTCCTTGAGGGGAGACCAAAGCTTTTCCACCTTTTCATCCCTCAGGCCCCTGGACCAAAACCTAAGGCCAAAGCCCTACTTCCAAACAGGGAGCAGCTTTCCGAACATTTTGTGTTTATTCTGGCGGAGTCCGATAAAAGGAGCCTTCTTCAGAGGAACCGTGATCAAAGGCGTGATTCCGTTCTTGCTCTCCTTATTGATCGGCACATAGGCCAAATAGAGGATCGGGACTTTGGGGTAGAGCTTTCTCAGGTCCTCCAGCTCGTTTCCCTCGAGGCGGCGCCAAGTCCCCAGCTTCCGAAGACCCCGTCCTTTTTGATCCTTCGCAGAAACCAAATCCGGCTCGAGCACCTCAGGCATGAGGCCGGTGTATTTCACTCCAAAACTCCCACGGATCCAAAAGGTCGAAGAGTCCATGATGATCTTTCCCCCTTCTTGCTTCTTTTCAAATTCAAGGTGAAAGGGCGCACCCATTTGGACCGTAGCGGTTTTGCCTGCCTCCACTTTGATCATGGGGGACTTTCCCTTGAGAAGAACCGCGTAATTCGCGCGAGGAGCCTTTCCGTTATAGATGCGCCCATAGAAGATCTCGTATTCTCCCACGGGAACCTCGATTCCTTTTTTCCCTCCAGCCACGAGGTCAAAGGCGGCCCCTTTGAAAAATCCCATCTCCCTCACAATTACATGCCTGGGCTTTGCCTTGGAAGGACCTTTCCACTTGTAAACAATCCTTCCTGTGGGGACCGTGGCAGGATCCAAGGGGCGGTAATTGAGGACTTCGTTATTTCTAAGAACCCGAAGGCGATACCAAGAATCCCCTAACTTCACATAGCGACTGAAGGGGAGGAGGTGCTTTTTACCCCCAATCCGCATCGAATCTACAGAAGGATGGCCTTGTACCTTCTCAAGACCTCCCCCCAAACGGAAATCCCCGAACATCACCGAACCGGGATCTTCTCCCACCTTCCCGTTGAAGTTTTCGTCATAGAGTTTGAGTTCCTGTCCCGCAATCTTGCAGGAGAGAATGGAAGCGCTTCGGTAGAAAATTAAGGCTGTTTTCCTTCGACCCCACTGCGGGCTGAGATTGAGAGAAATCCCCCCTACCTGGACCTGGGAAGAACCGACATAAAACCAGAAGGCATACTCGGTTTCTTCCTCCCCCTTCATATAGGGGACATACATGGACCTTGGCTTGGCTCCGATCTTGAGAGGCACCTTCTTCGATTTCGGGTTCTCCTTGTCGACAATCGCTACATACTTACTCGCCCCCAACCTTTGCAAGGTCACAGGACCATCCTTAAAAGAATCCATGTCCTTGGGAGCGGTCCCCTCCAAGAAGATCCCAGTCCAGGCAAGGGGCCATGCACTGGCAGCAAAACTGATCCCCTCCTCAAGGGACTTCATTTTGGAAATGTAGAGATCTTCCTTAACCCATTTGGAGCCCTTAAGGTACTTCCCAAGCTTCTTATCCTTTCCGTTGGGATCTAACTTGATTCCCTGGCCCTTCTTTTTTGGAGCTTCATTTCCCGGGATTCCCCCTCGCTTAACCTGAGCTCGGATCGATTTGGCCCAGACCTTATTCCGCTTGAAAGCTTTTCCCTGGGTCCAGTCCCACTCCTTGTGAAGTCTCTCATAGCGATCCAGAGCTTCGACCATGGCCTGGACATCTGCCTTGTTCTTTTTTGGGGTCTCGTAGAGAACTGAGACAAAACCGAGGACACACTCAGCAGCTTTTAACTTTTCACCCAGTTCTTCAAGCGCATCGGCCACAGCTTTCATTTCGTCCCGGGCCTTCTTAAAATCCTCAGGTTTTTTCGTCTTCTTCGCGACCTCCAAGAGCCCCCAAGCCTGTCTCCTCCTGCCATCCAACTTGCGCAGCAGTCTCAGACCATCGGAATCCAAGTCCGATCGCATGTTCTCGATCAATTGGAGAGTCTTAGACCCATAGACCTGTTCCCAAACGGCCTTCATCCCCTCCATCGCATCCGCAGCTGCATTGGAACCTGAGATATTGTATCGATCACAAAGAACCCTGAAGTGATCGATGGCTTCGGCAGAGTAGGTCTTCAGGAGACGAGCTTGCTTCTTTTTGTCCCGAGTTTGGATCGCGGCATTCCACTGCTTGACAAAGAGGTTGTAATTGTTCTGCCCAGAAAGCCCTTGGGGTAAGAGAAAGAGAAGCACAAAGAACAAACTGAGCCAGAGTAACCCAGGAGAATGCTTTCTGGGAAAGGCTTCGGGAGAAAGGGGACGATTTCGATCAATTTCTGAGCGTGTCATATCTGTTGAGATTCCTCGAAAAAGAGAGACTCCAAGATACCCCCGAAAGTCTCGGATCCGAGAGGGGAATGGTCACAGGCGGAACTATTTCCGAGAGTCTTTGGAGTAACGCTCAAGAAAACGCCTTTCTTTTCCGCTCAGACGATTCATTCCCTGCTCTTGAATCTTTTGCAAGATCCGGTCCAATTCCCGCCTACGGACTCGTTCAGCCTCCATTTCCCGGGCACGAGCACGAGCTTCGCCCTCGGCCCTCCATTGAGAGAGAAGCGGACCGAATTTCCACCAGAACACCCCAAAGGCCATCCCACCTAGATGGGCTGCGTCTGCCACTCCAGAAAGCTTCCCCCGAAGAGCAAGGAGGGTGTTAAAAAAGGCAAAGAGCCCAAAGGCAGCTCCGATGATCCAGAGGGGCAAGAGAACGATCACGAAGAAAACCTGGGCTTTGGGACGAATCAGAGCCGCATAGGCAAGGACCCCATAGACGGCTCCGCTGGCCCCCACCACAGGAATATCCCCCGCTCCGGCCAAACCGCTGACCACCACCCAAAACAATCCCCCCAACACCCCAGAGAGCAAATAAAACCGGGTGAAGGGCCTTGCACCCATGCTAGGTTCGACCATGGTCCCAAAAAAATAGAGGACCAGCATGTTCATCAAAATGTGCCAAAGATCGGTCTCAGAATGAAGGAATTGGTAGGTAACAAAGCGGTAGGTATTGAGGGGATTACCGCTGATATCCGCCAAACTGAGTCCAAAATATTGGGACAAATGGACAGAGGCCCCTAAATAGAGAACAAATTGCACCAGATAAACGACAAAGTTCACCATCAAGAGGACCCGCACCGCGGGAGTGGGTTTGGGTAAAGAAATATGCATTCCCCCCCCGCCCTGGGAAGGATCCCGATACATGCTCATCCGCCTCCTCTAGGAAAACCGCTGCTCAGCCTACTCCTTATTCGGCGTATTTGTGCATCGAACTTTGGGATTCTGGAAGATAGGAAAACACCAGGAAGCAGGTAATGATGGCCAAAGCTCCAAGAATCAGCAGTAAAAAAAGCTTCTCCCCTCTCCAGCCTCCCACCAAGCGCAGGTGAATATAAATCAGGTAGACGAGCCAGGAGACAAGGGCAGAGACCTCCTTGGCATCCCACCCCCAGTAGTTGCCCCAGGCATCCTGTCCCCAGAGAGAGCCCATCATCAAGGCTGCCGTCATAAAAGGAAAACCCACGGCGACAATGCGGAAGGAAAAATCGTCAAAACCATTCAGCCATGTCTTGATGGCGGCTTGTCGGTTAAACAGTTTAATCACGTAATAACAAAGAACCGCCACAAGCCCCACCGCAAAGGTCGCGTAGCTGAAGATAAATGCCATCACATGAGGCCACATCCAATAGGATTGGAGAGCCGGTGGAAGATCATTCGAAGCCTTGTCTTTTTTTAGAGCGATATAGAGAAGGATGACCGCCGCAGATAAGGCAAAAGCCGTCATCAAGTTGGCAATCCCTCTCCAAGCGCCCTTGTAATCCCGCATGCCGGTCACAAGGACAATGACGAAGTAGCTCAAATACACCAGAACAGCACAAAACGACAAGACCTCAAAGAGGGTCTGCCAAGGCGGATGGCCGGTTTCGAGTCCTCGCCACACCAAATAAAAGATCCCAAGCCCCATCCCCAACCAAAAGCTGACCCATCCAGCCTTGGAAAAAAGATTCCCCCACCCACTCGCCTCAGACTTCGAAAAGAAGGAAAAAAAGGCCGAGATCAAAAAGAGAACAAGGGCGACTCCCGAGACGATCATGAAGAGGTCGTGCCAAAAAAGGGAATCGATCGCAGAAAAGTTCAAAATCCCAAGCATTATTCTAAGCCTCCTTAACGGTCTCGAAACCTAGCTCTTCATCCACAGACCCAATGCCCCCACGCCGCCTTCGTTTCAGCAAAGGCAGGATGATAAACATCAAAATGGTTCCGATTCCCAGGGAATACATAGAGACGAGCACCAATAAGACTCCTCCATCTCGCTGGACCCCAATCCCTGTATAGAAGGGTCTTTTGTCATCCGCATTGGATTGCGTAAAGCGCCAGGAATCAAAGAAACTCCCATAGACCAAGGGTTCATTCACCCGAATGGTCCTGGCTTCGACGGGCTTGGATTCGGGCAAGGCCAAATAAGCATCCAAAAGCATGGTCCTTGAGTTGCGGAGGGCACTCAACCAGTTCGCGGAGGGAATCTGATGGAACCATTCTTTAAAGAGGTTTTTCAGTTCTTTGAGATGGGTCCTCCGGCTCTCCTTGCTGGCAAAGAGTTTTCCGTTTGCTGGAAAATCCACGAAAAAAGGCATTCGTTTCTTGAGTTGATTCCAGGCGGTTTTTACCGCTTCAAAGTCTGAATCATCCACCATGGGAACTACCAAAAATTTCCCATCCGAACAGCGGAAGAGGGGTTCTTCCACCTTGTGAACTTCGAGTTTTGTCTTCCAATCCATCGGAAGCATCATCCGGTCTTCAGCAAATTTGAGCCGAAGGTGCTTATCGTACGTAGCAAACTGAAGCTCTTCAGGAATTCGAGGAGCAACACCAATCTCAGAATAAAGGGAGGACAGGATCACCGTATATTCTTTCCTTCCCTTGGGTCCATCTATCTCCAACTTGATCCCAGCAGGGTCATGGTGAAAGAAGTTATCGTTGGGAAGTGGCTCATAACTTGCAATCAAACGCCCCCTTTCCAAGACTTCGCAACGGTCCAAGAAAAGAGTGAATTCATTCATAGATTCCACATCCCTCTGACTCAGGGGAATCGGAATGGGTTTGTTTGGATGCCAAGTCTGGGGCGGCGACGCCCTCCCTGTATGGATGTTGACAATGGCAGGTGGATGGCCTTTACCGCCCACCACTAAGACAGTGTGTTTGGAAGGAGCCCTGACATAGTCAAAGTCAAAAGAAAGCGGGAGCGAGGCTAATGTTGAAAGACCCTGATTTTCGTGGGGATTGAGAGCACCGGAATGAGGATTTTTCGATCCCGAAGCCATTGGAACACCTCGGCCATGATCGTTACTCCTGGGATCGGCAAAGATGAGCCGGTATTCGCTCTCTGCAACCTGTCCCGCGAGATCCAAACGGTCGATTCGCGCAAAGAGGGCTGGATTTTTAGGTAACCCCCCTTCGCGGAAAGCGTCTGCCATGCGGTAGGAAGCATCAAAATCTTTGGGAAATCTCCAAGAATCTCTCAACTTGGCTCGATCCCTCATTTTTCCGAAGGATTCTGCTTTGAAATCCGGAGTGGCGTCCAAGATCGCAACCCGGTAATGCTGCCCTCTATATTCCAGGTCTGCAAGGGCCTTTTGAGGCGCTAGGGGTATTCTCAAGCCCTTTCCATCAGGATGTTTCGCGAGGACCAGTTCACCCAAGGATTCGACGGCAAGCCCATGCAAATAAAACCTTCGCTCTTCTTCATTCTGGGGCCACACAAAGGCCAGCTTGAGTTCATCGCTTGACATCAGAGGATAATAGACTCCGAGACTTTTCGAAGAACGTGGCCGTAGAGACCTCTCTCCCAAATCGGTTTTGTTCTCTCCGCGCTGCAGGGTAAATCGGTAGCTCAACAGAGGGTCGAACGGAGCCTTGGGATCCGGAACTCTCTTCCAACTTGGACGAACCCGGGGCTGGTAATCTTTGACCCGGACCTTGTACCTAGGTTTCCCGTCTTTATAGAAAAAGCCAAGCTCCGCACCGGTTGCGACCTTGTAGCGCTTGTGAAGAGGCCCTATATCGTCAGTCGCACTCACAAAGAGCTTCTTATGATAGTTGGCTTTAAAGTCGGTTGCCCGCAAAACCATTCCATCCCCGAAAGAAACAGATTCGTAAAAACGATCATTTTTGGATCGGATGGACCCATCTTTCGGAAACCGAACAAATACAGGAGTAGAAGCCTGTTTGGTCAAATCAAGCTCCGCACTTCCTCTCACATCCGTCCGTCGACTGATGGTGGTGCCAATCAGCAGGACCACTATGCTGAGATGCGAAACCAAGAAACCCAAGCGTTTCCAATGCCAAACTGACCGTCTGAACGTGTTGATGCTGACCACCAAAAAGATCAAAAAGAAGAGCATGGAAAACCAGTTACTCTTCCAGACCCGAGTGAGATCCAGGGCTTCGCAAAAGTTGTAAAACTTCTTCATGGGAGCCCGCAACTTATGTACTAGCTCGTTGACTCCGGCCTCCGTGATACGCGCATTTTTCTGGATCTTTCGCATATCCCACCAGTCACTCGCGGCTCGGGGCCCAAAGGCAGAAGCCTTCCTTTCGTACATCTCCTTATCCGCCGGATCCATCTGGATTTTATTTCCAAGGATGTTGAAACCCTTGTGCCAAAGATTCCAAAGAAAGAAGGTTTCCGCGTGGAGGAAGTTATCGAAAAAGGAAATGGACCGATATTTGTCTTCGACTTGGTGGAACAGCTTTTTGCGAAGTGCAAAGGAAGCCTCTTTTCTCTTGGTAGCGTCAGGGATCGCTGCCAACTTGTATTTTTCCCGGGCAAAACGTTGGTCTGCTTCTGGGGCGATCCTTCCTTGGTAGTCAGGATGAATCCGATCGGGTCCCCCAAAGTCATGCTGCTTGATCAAGATCCCCGCCACGCTGGATAAGGTCAGGAGAACGATCAAGGAGACTGCAAAACGCATGGACCTTAGGATGCCCCATGAATAATAAGAGAAAAAGATCGCGAGGAAGGTCAAAACAAAACCGGTTCCTCCAATCGCAAGCTTGTCCCAACCTGTGAGGCGGGTGGGATCCACGATTAAGTCGCGAAGATTGAGAAACCCTCCTATCACTACCAGAGAAAGGGCAACTGTGAAACAAAGTAAAAACCCCGGCTTGAAACGTGTCGGCCTTCGCTTTGCCTTCGGTTTGACCTGCTTCGCTTCCTTCGGAGCCAGTGTTGTGCCTTCCATAGAGCCTTCGCTCATGATCTAAGACCTCTTTTTATGATGAGTGAACCCCAAGAACTCCAAGGGTTTCGCCCTGCATCCGGACTAAGTCGATGGATCATCCTGAAAAGGAAATCATCTTAACTACGGAACTTCGGAGGAATAGGGCCGGGCTGGAAAAGAATGGGCTTCTTTGTCGCAGGACCCAATCCTAGATAGCCAGAAAAAAGCCTCTAAACCCCTTACAGAGGAAATAAATGAAGGAGCTCCAACCAACAAAGAAAAGGGATTTAGGAGCTTCGTTTCAGGACGAAATCGGCGAGAATCCGGAGTCCTTCGAGAGCTTCACAAGCCCTTGGGGTTGACTCTTCATTGGCACTGCGGGCAGCCCTCCCCTCTATAGCCGACTCCCCAGAAACCTTGCTTAAAACTTCCAAAGCTCTCTCCAGGTAGAAATCAGCCTTGGCCTGGGCATAGTCAATCCCTGGCTGGAGGTCAAAGCGATCCATAATCATCGCTTGGCGACCCTCACGGCTTCCATCCCGGAACATATCCTCAAACTCCCGGCGTGCTTGGGTGTTCAAACTCCCATAGAGATGGATCAAAGGAAGGGTGAGCTTCCCTTTGTTGAGGTCGGTCCCTAGAGACTTGCCCACAACGTCCTCTTCGCCGGCGACATCCAGGATGTCATCGATGATTTGAAAAGCCATCCCCAGCGCGTCCCCAAAGGCGCGAAACTCCTTGACCCGATTCTCGTTGGCCCCGGCGTAATAGGCCCCAAGCTCGGCGGCAGCACCATAAAGAATGGCCGTCTTCTCATAAATGACCTGGAAATACTGCTCTTCTCCAAAGCCCAAATCAAAGCGATGGAGCATCTGAGTGACTTCACCTTGGCAAATCACCCGAGTGACTTCCGAGAGAAGCCGGCTGCATCGCGGATCCGGCAAATCAACGGACATCTGAAAAGCCCGGGCGTAAATATAGTCACCGACCAGGACAGAGACTTCATGCCCATAGACCGAATGCAAGCTGGCCAACTTGCGCCGGATCAAGGCCCCATCCAAAATATCGTCATGCACCAGGGTCGCCGTATGGATCATCTCGAGGATGGCCCCCACCTTGATATGATGAGAGCAAAGCCCCCCCAGGGCCTTGGCAACCAGGAGGTTGAGAGCGGGCCGAAGCTGTTTCCCACGAAAGCCCGAGACATGCCCAAGGAGGGCACGAAGCTCGGGCCTGTCGGGCAAAAGGGCCTCTTCTACGCATCGGTTGACCTCTGCAAGCTCCTCTTGCACGAGGGCAGTGACGTCCTTGACAGTCGTTCCAGCCACGGAACTCCTCTTAAACAACGGCGGAAAGGGAAAGAACCCTGGAGCTCCAAGCGGATTTCGAATGAAGACTCAGGGACCAGTGTCAGGAGAGCTTAGCGTAAGCCCTATTCCTTGCTAGCTTCTTCTTCTTTCTGGGTCTCCCCATCAAGCCTTTTCTGCTCGTCGGGAGCCCCCTCGCCCTTGAGGCCTTTTTTGAACTCAGTGATTCCCAAGCCCATGGAGCGAGCCAATTTGGGAATCCGGGACCCGCCGAATAATAGTACGACCAGCCCCACTATGATCCATAACTCCGGGACCCCCAAAAAGGCCAAGGTCATCGTTTGTTCCAACACCATTTCTTCACCTCGAAGCGATTGACTGTGAATAGGATACCCAATAAAACGTCCGGCTTGTGGAGAAAAAGTAGGACAGCATGTCACTCTTCCGTCCCTTTCGTGGGGCCTTCGTGCCCAAACTCAAAGTTTCCGGGTTCTTTTATGCCTTATTATCTGACTCTTTCGCCGAATCCTGAGGATGGGCAACCAATTGAAACCCTTGCCGGTTTTCTTCCCACCAGGCCATCCAGGCATCCCGATCTTCTCCAAAATCCTGCCCCGTCCAGAGTCTCAGGCGCTCCAGGACCTTGGCCCTCACCCCCTCATCCTCGGTGGCTATCGT
The DNA here is from genome assembly GCA_026984035.1 of Planctomycetota bacterium. Taxonomy (GTDB): domain Bacteria; phylum Planctomycetota; class UBA1135; order UBA1135; genus HyVt-539. The sequence continues at coordinate 7,187 of JALSSW010000121.1, read as the reverse complement.
TTTGATCATTAGATTGATGGCCGCCCGTTGCTCCTTGTAATTCCTTCCATAGATTCCTCGGTTGAAAGCTTCGAAGCTCTCGACCAATTCCCGGAAGGCTCGCGATAGTCGCATGCGCTCAAACACATTGGCGGCAACATAGAAGAAAAGGAAGGCCACAAAGATCCTCGCGATGCCGTTCCATCCCCCGACCCCCGCCACCCAGGAGTCAGGAAGAAAGGGGGAGATCAGCAGAATGATTCCCATGGTGATCAGGGCCAGCGGCGTGCGTGGCCGCTGCTCCTGGTCCATTCGGGAGAGGATTTCTTTGCGGGTATTGGGATCCATCGAGAAACCCAGGGCTAGCCGAGGACCTTCTTCATAGTCGCGCCCAGAAGAGAAGGACTCTCGCTGACATGGACACCGGCTTCCTTGAGAGCAGCGATTTTTTCGGTAGCCGTCCCCTTGCCCCCGGAGATGATGGCGCCCGCATGTCCCATGCGCTTGCCAGGGGGCGCGGTAAGACCTGCAATGAAGCCCACGACGGGTTTGCTCATCTTGGCCTTGATGAAGGCCGCAGCCTCCTCTTCGGCTGTGCCGCCGATCTCCCCAATCATGATGACGCCTTCGGTGGCTTCATCCTGCTCGAAGAGCTCCAGGCAGTCGACAAAGTTCGTGCCGTTGATCGGGTCCCCACCAATCCCAATGCACGTGGACTGGCCCAGCCCCTCGCAGGTGAGCTGCCAAACCGCTTCGTAGGTCAAGGTCCCCGAACGGGAGACCACACCCACCCGGCCGGGCTTATGGATGTAACCGGGCATGATCCCGATCTTGCAACCCTTGTTGTCGCCGGTGGGGGTAATGATGCCGGGACAGTTGGGGCCGATCAGGCGGACATCCTTATCCTTCAGGATGGCCTGGACCTTGGCCATGTCCAGGACTGGAATGTGCTCGGTGATGGCCACAATCAAGCGCACGCCACCGTCCGCGGATTCGAGAATCGCATCCGCGCAGAAGGCAGCGGGCACGTAGATCACGGAAACTTCCGCCCCGGTCGCCTCAACTGCATCGGCCACGGTGTTGAATACGGGGACTCCAACAGCCTTCTGACCACCCTTGCCGGGCGTCACGCCGGCGACCACTTGGGTGCCATAGGCGAGCATCTGCTCCGTATGGAACTGTCCATGTTTCCCTGTGATCCCCTGGACGAGAACCTTCGTGTTTGCATCGACAAGAACACTCATGCTGCACCTCCCTTGGCCGCGGCCACGGCTTTTTCTGCGGCTTCATCGAGGGATTTTGCGGTCGCGAGAGCGAGCCCGGACTCCTCGAGGATGGCCCGGCCCTTCTCGACATTGGTCCCCTCGAGACGAACAACAAGGGGACGGTCCAATGAGACCTCCTTGGCGGCATCGACCACCCCTTGAGCAATCACATCGCACTTGGCGATTCCACCGAAAATATTGACCAGGATGGCCTGGACATGTGGATCGGAGATCAGGATTTTGAAGGCTCCTGCAACCTGTTCTTTGGTCGCGCTCCCGCCGACATCGAGAAAGTTGGCCGGCATGCCGCCGTGGGCCTTGATGATATCCATGGTGGCCATGGCAAGGCCGGCCCCGTTGACCATGCAGCCTATGTTGCCGTCCAGGGCAATGTAGTTGAGACCATATTTACTAGCCTCCACTTCTTTGGGATCCTCTTCGGAGAGGTCCCGATACTCCATCAACTCCGGGTGGCGAAAGAGACCATTGCCGTCAAAGTTCATCTTGCCGTCCAAAGCAATCACCTGCTCATCCCCGGTCACAACCAGGGGATTGATCTCAGCGATCGAACAGTCGAGGGCGGTAAAACACTGAGACAGCTTGGTCAGCACCTTAATCCCGTTTTTAAAAGCAGCGCCCGAAAGCCCCAGCTTGAATGCCAGCTCCCTTGCTTGGTAAGGCTGGAGTCCGAAACCGGGGAGGATGGGTTCGTAGTAGATCTTTTCAGGGGTCTTTGCGGCGACCTCTTCGATCTCCATGCCCCCCTCTTGACTGGCCATCATGACGGCGCACTGACGCTTGCGGTCTACGGTAACTGCGACATAGAGTTCGCGAGCAATGTCGGAGCCTTCTTCAACCCAAACCTTCTCGACTTTCTTGCCCCCCGGGCCGGTTTGATGGGTGACTAGAACCTTGCCTAAGATTTCCTTGGCAGCCTCATAAGCCTCGTCTGCGGAGCGCACCAACTTTACGCCTCCGGCCTTGCCACGCCCTCCGGCATGGATCTGTGCTTTGACAACTGCAAGAGGTTTTCCGAGTGCTTCGAAGGCGGCCTTCGCCTCCTCAGGAGTCTCGGCGATTTTTCCCGAGGGAACGGGGACTCCGAAGCGCGCAAGCACTTCCTTCGCCTGGTATTCGTGGATTTTCATCGGCCATCCTTTGGGCAACTTCCAATTCGAAGAAATCTTCGAAGGACCTGGAGCGTCTAGCAAGGCGCGGAAGGAGCTTCGAATTCCGGCGAAGGAGGATAGCCAGGGAGGATCTGCCTTCCAAGAACTCAGTTAGGCAAAGGAGGGAGAAAACCTTTGGGTTTTTTTCAAAAGGGGAGCTTATTCAAAGGATTCATTTCCCGGCGGAGGCTGGCTGGGCGCGCCAAGGGGTTTCCTTCGTTTTTCCGGGGAGGCGAACCCTTTCTTTGACACCATCCACAAGACGCCCTCCCTGGTCGAGATCTGTCAGCAACATGGCCAGGGAAAGACGGAAAGACTGCGCGGCCATGGCAAAGGGATCCCTGCTAAGCACCAAGGAGGCTCCCGTCTCCAAAGGCGCCCGGTATTCCCGCTCCCTAAGGAGTGGGCGTTTCCCATCAGCTCCCTTGGGTCCGTACACACGAGCATGCAAGATCGCGTTGGACTTAACAGCCCTGCCTACAATCCTCTCCTCAACGGCCCCATAGAAGGCCAACAAATCCACATCCAGGACCCAGTCGGCCTCCCCCTCCGTCTTGGCAAGGCTCTGAAAAATGCCGGAATCCTTAATTTCTCTACGGAGAAGGCCATCCAACATCGCGGGTACGGGACGCTTCCAGGATTGATCCATGGTGTAGGTCACGGGGAACATGCCCTTCTCAATCCTCTTAGGTGGGGCTCGACGGTCCTGAATCGGAGCGATCCAAAGACTGCGAGCCTGCTTGTGCTGCACCTTGTAGGCGAGAGGGGGAAAAAGGCCCTCATTGTGTTCGAGATCGTTGCCGGGACTCTTGCAAGCCGGAACAAGGAAGAAGAGCGGGAGAAGGAACGCGAATTTTGAGATCTTGGCCATGACAAGGCACCTATCGGCACATCGAACGGTATACACTAAGGGTCTTTTTTGCGTCGTCCTCGAGACTCGGCGGAAGGGGTGAAGACATGGGGCTCCTCAGCCCTTCCTCCACCAAGCTCCGCATCCTATCCGAAAGCGCCCCCGCGTCCCCCATGGCAAATCGAAGCCGCGGCTCGGGCACCAGCTCTTTCATCCCCCCCAGGTCACTGACCAGGCATGGGATGCCCCGCACCCTCGCATCCAAAATCGTCACCGGGCTGTTCTCATACCACAGACTCGGCACCACCAACACATCCAGCCCTTGAAGCAAGCCCCCAATCTCCCCCGGCCCATACCCCCCACAAACGGGGACACCCATTCTTTGCCCGCGGCTTCGGATCTTTTCGCCGTAAGCGGGGTCAGACCCAGAGCCTCCGTGGATCGACAGGCTGGAACCTGGGGGGGCCTCTTTTCCAAATTTCTCCCAGGCATCCAGGAGAACATGGACTCCCTTGGGGGGAAGCACCGAGCCTAGATAACCGAAGCGAAGTGGCCCAGCGGGTAAGTCCCGAATTTGGGACACCGCATCCCTGGTTCTTGGGATGCCCAAAGGCTGCTTTTGCATCCGATCTCGGGGCAAGCCAAAAGCGACCATTTTTTGGATCAAAAATTCACTGGGTGAAAGAAAGCGATCGACCGCGGGAACGAGGCGTTCAAGGACTTGGCGCTTCCTGGTGACCAAGGCCGCCTCCAGGCCCGGAGCGGCGGGGATGTCGGCGAAGAATGGGTGTCCCCTTTTGCCTTTTCGTTTGCGCCAGAGGTGTTGGAGGGGGGCTTGGAGGTCGAGGCTGGTGGCTTGCCGGAGGAGGCGGAGAGCGGTGGAGACCCGGGCGAGCTTGGGCGGGTTGCGCCAGGGAGAGGCACTGAGGCAAGGGGCACAGTTCCCGGGATCGGCGGAAGAGCAGAGCTGCCCATCCACGCGTAGAAACTGACCGAAGCGGGGACATTCGAGCCAATAGTCATGCAAGGTGAACAGAACGGGGACAGCCTTTTTTTGCGCCCGCTCGGGCAAACCAAGGCTGTGATGGAGTAGGTGATGCACATGGACCAAATCCGGTCGAAAATCCTCGAGGACATGGGTCTCGAATAAGTGCTCAGCAAGAGGGTCATCGAAGGTCTTGGTAAAGTCCTCGTGGAAGAGGTTGCGGACAACCCGCCGAACTGGGACACCCTCCCATTCTTCCTCAATCAAGCTCCCTTCGCGGCGGCTCAGGTCTTTGCGAGTGGTATAGACCATGACCTCCACTCCCAAGGCCTTGAGAGCCCCGGCGAGCCGATGTGTATAGATTTCAACCCCCGAGCGATGATCCGGCAAAAACTGGTGGGTGACCAAGCAAACCTTCACCGGCCCATCTCCTGTCGGATGACCGCAGCATTGGCCTTTCTGCCGAGGAGACCATGAAGGAGCCCCTTCCCCTTGGAGAGATGGGCGCGCAACCGGCCCGGCTTGCCCAAGGCATGAACCACAAGCCCAAGCGGCCAAGCAAGGATTTCGACCACAAAGAACGTCATGTAAAGTCCGATCCCCCCGTTGCGCCGGACGAAGCGAACGCTGTTGAGCCCCATCAGATACTTCCGCAGAGGACTGGCCCCCCCACCTGATGCGAGAGACCCTCCGTGCCTCGCCCTAGCCGATGGAATGCAGACAAGGGGGAGTCCCTTCCGCCGAAAACTGAGACCCAAATCCGCGTCTTCGAAATACATAAAATAGTCCTCATCCAGCCCCCCCACACGCACCAGGGCCGAAACGCGGTAGAGGGCACAGGCACCCGCCAAAAAATCGACGAGAAAGGGATCCTTGGCCAAATCCTCCGCCTTCTCCCCTCCGTGCAAATGCCGGACAAGGTTGGGTCCATAGCGAATCACCGAGCCTGCTGCCCAGACCTTCTCCCCATCGGAGGAGAGGAGAACCGGACCGCAGCCCCCCAGCTCCCGGGAGGATTCCAGGGTATCCACCAAGAGTTCTAAACAACCCGGTGCAAGACGAGTGTCATTGTTCAGGAGTAACAAATAAGGCCAATCTCCCCGTTGGGCTTTGGCCAGGCCCTCGTTGACCACCTTGCAAAATCCAAGATTGTTCCCCTCCCCCACCCGTTCGGCCCCCTCGGGGAGTGCGCAGTCCTTGAGTCCCCCATCGTTGTCAAACACAAGAACCCGCAGTCCCTCTCCGAGAGGAAGACTCGCCAGTGTCGCCAAAGTCTCAGCCACTTCTCCAAAATGGGGAAGGACGGCCAGCACTCTGGGTCTCTCAATGGGGACAGAGTTACGCGTCGTGGTCTTCACAGAACCTTCACTTCAGAGGAAGATCAAAATCTTCATGCTTGCAGACCTTTCGGTTGCGTAGGCAATAGGGAAGCCTAAGGAAACCAGCACAGGTCGCCTTGATCAGGATCCACACCCCCGGAAGTCCTCCAATGGATTCGAAAAAGCCTATCGTCCCCGTGGCTTCTGCAACTTCCTTTTTTTTTCCACCTCTGACTGCCTTCCATAAAAAACGGAAGGGGAAGGCGAGGATCTTGGAGAAGGGCAGGTATTTGAATGCATAGATCCAGAAATTGCGCACATGGTAGTACAGGCTGCGTTTGCCCTTGCGCATCCCGAAAGGGGCCTTGTGCCAAACGCGAAGCTCCGGAACATAGAGAACCCGCCTTCCCATGTTGAGGATGCGGGCGGTGAGATCGCGCTCATTGCCGAAGATAAACAGCTCTTCATCGTAAAACCCACAGGCCCGCAACACATCGCTCCGAGCAAGACTGGCACAGCCTCGAAAGGTCGCCATGTAGCGTGGAGTCAAATGCCCTTTGCTTTTAAGAAACCATTCGGGCATCTCGGGCTCTTCCACCCGCGAACTCAAGACCGCCACCTCCGGCCCAGCTTCTTCGGCCTTGTCCAACATACCCTCGATCCAATTCTCGGGAAGAATGATGTCATCATCCAGGATTCCGATCCATGCACCACGCGCAGAAGCAAAACCAATATTAAAGGTGGTGCAGGCCCCGAAACGCGAGTGGGGCATACGGATCAAGCGCACCTCGGGAAACTCCTCAAGCACCATCTCAGGCGTTCCATCTTTGGAGTCGTTATCAACGACGATGACCTCAAGCGGAGCTACAGTCTGCATGCGAATGGCAGCCAAGTTTTCGCGAAGGTCCTCCCTGCGATTCCAAACCGAGATTACCAGTGAGACCCCAGACGGCGAAGCACCCTGTGAGTCCTTGCCGCTCTTGACGTCTTTGCTCCCTTTCAATCCTCTTGTCTCCGCTCGTCCTGTGCCTCCGCCGGGAAGGCATCATCCATGATGAGCCGCATATGTTGCAGGTGTCGAGGCCAGGAAGCGAGATCCACTTCGAGAAGAATTTCGGCGTGGGTGACTGCAGGATCCTCGACATTGACGGTGGCCGCCTGGTCTCGTTGCAAAACCTTGGTCGCAAAATCGAGATAGGCCAACTGAGAATCAAACTGGGACAGCGCTTTTTTCTTCTTTGCCAAAAGAGAACTGAAGTCAAAGAGAGCGCCGAAGCAAACGACCTGGTTCACTCCAAAGAGCAGCACCCTGCAACTGGAGGGCAAGGCAAAGCGCGCCGCACAGGCCCGCTCGGCCAAGGTCCGATGGTCCCCATGGAACTCTCCCCCATGAAAGGTATAGAGCAGTTCCGGCTGTTCCCGCGCAAACAATTGCTTCAAGCTATCTTCCAGGGCCTGCCCCTCATCCAAAAGGCACCCATCCTGAAACCCCAAGCTCTTCGGAGCCCCAATCCCCAAGATCTCCAAGGCGCGCCGCACCTCCTCTTTTCGCTTGCCCACGAGATCCCGATACTTGCCTTCCGGATCCCCCGCCCCTCCACCGGTTGCATGCACGACCGA
>JALSSW010000120.1 GCA_026984035.1 Planctomycetota bacterium | reverse complement strand
GCCATGGTCAACTTGGATATGGTTGGTCGAAGCCATGAAGGGTATTGCGCTGTGATCGGGGCTGGTACCTCTCCAGCCTTCCCTCTCTTTTTCCGGGAGCGAGCGAAGGGGGGAGCCTCGGTTCGCCTCAATGATTCAAGCTTTGGAGGAAGCGATCACCAGAGCTTCCACCAAGTTGGGATCCCGGCAGTGCATTTCTTCACTGGGACCCATTCGGATTATCACCGGCCCGGGGATGATTGGGAGAAGATTACAAGCTCCCCTATGTCTTGGATTGCCGGAACAGTGGCGGATCTCATGGTTTTCTTGAGTCGGCACGAAGGGCGCCCTGTTTTTAAAAAACCGATTTCCAAAACTCCTCCCAAGAAGACTCGTAACCAGGGGGCAAGACCTTACCTGGGGACCATTCCTGACTACGCTGAAGGGAAAGGGGGAGTGAAGCTGACGGGTGCTACACCGGGTAGCCCGGCTGAAAAGGCGGGGATCCAAAAAGGCGATATCCTTGTCAAGCTTGGGGACAAAGACATTGATAATATCTATGATTTTTCCTATGCCCTGCAGGATCTGCGGCCTGGTCAAAAAATGATCATGGTTGTTCTTCGGAAGGGAAAAAGAGTCCCCCTAAAATTGACGGTAGGGAGGCGTTAAACCCCATGGACAAGCTTACGCCGGTGATGCATCGCTTTGATGGCAAACGAGTTCTTGTGTCCGGTGGGGGGTCGGGGATTGGGCGGGCCGTTGCTCTTCGTTTCGAAGAGGAGGGAGCTAAGGTCGCTATCTGTGGTCGCCGGGCGGAGGCTCTTGACCAAACGGTAGCTCTGGGAAAGGGGAACATTCTGCCTGTGGTCATGGATGTTTCTTTGCTCACATCGGTCGAGGAAGGAATGGCCCGTGTTTATTCGGCCTTTGGCGGGATCGATATTCTGGTCAATAACGCCGGTATTGGTGGGCCGAACGCTTGTTCCGGGGAAGGGGAGGATCGTTGGCGGGAGATTCTTGCTGTGAACTTGGATGGAGTCTTCCTTCTTTCCCGGGCGGTCCTCCGGGGGGTTGGAGGGAATGCAATGGGGGAAGGGGGACGCATTCTCAACATTTCCTCGGTCTTAGGGAAGTTTGGGGTCCCTGGTTACACCGCCTACTGCGCGAGTAAGCATGGTGTGATCGGATTTACCAAAGCTCTGGCTTTGGAATGTGCCCCCCAAAAAATCACCGTCAATGCGGTCTGTCCCGGTTGGGTCGAAACAGCAATGGCCCGGGAGGGGATGGAGGGGATCGCTGATGCGATGGGTGAGGAGTTTGCGACGGCAAGGGAGCAGGCTCTTGCGCAAGTTCCTCTTGGCCGCATCTTGGCACCCGAAGAGGTTGCAGGGCTTCTTGCCTGGTTGGCCTCCGAGGAAGCTTCGGGGATGACGGGGCAAGCGATCAACTTGTCCGGGGGTTCTGCTATGTGGTAACCCGCTTTTTTCTCATCTCTTTCCTTCCCGGCGAAAATGTAATCTTTTTATCTTGCTCAAGCCTTTGTTGCGGCAAGACCGAAAGGGTTGGCTAGAGGTGACCCATGAAGAAGTGTTTAGATCTCTTAGAGGTGGATGGAAAAACCCTAGATTCTGGTCTTTCCATTGGCCTTAGAGAAATCGGAAGTTTATTAGGAGAGAAGTGGAACCGCAGTTCTCCAGCTTTTGAAATAGAGCCCCTTGGCAAGGTTCCCTCGCTGGGAGTGCCGCTCTGGAAGGGCTATCGTCTCCCCTTTCGTATTCCGGAAGGAGAGGGGAGAATCTCCCTTTTGCTGGACCGGGCGAAGGTCTTGGAATTCCTCCGCTTTGAGTTGGACTGTGTGAAGGATTCTCCTGTCTTCAGCCCCTTGGAGTCTTTAGGGCTTTTGGAACTTTGCAACTTCTTGTTGGGGAAACTCCTGGAACACTGCGGCTCCTTTGATCTGGGTGTCGCTGAGTTTGCTTCTATGCAAGCTGTGGAGTTAGGGCCTCGTTCCCCATGTGTGGATTTTGGTGAGGGCCTCCAATATTCCAATACCAAGGATTTCGGGGATATAAAGGTGCCCATCTTGTTCTCGATTGCCATGGGAGGTCGGGAAGAAGAGGATCCCCTCTACTACCCTCGGGATTGGGGTGTCAGTACAGAATCAGTCTTCCCCTTTTCAGAGGATGGATGGTTGCGACTGAGTTCGGACCAAAAAATTCTAGGCTGGAATCCAAAACTTCATGAATGGACGGGCCTGAGCTTTGAGGAAGCCACAGAAGATGAAACACGAAACTGGTTTCATTGGCTGCACCGAAGTGAAGTGAAGGGAGCCTTGGAACGTTCGGCTCGGTTGGGAATGCCAGCAGTCTATTCTCCTTTTCTTAGTCCTGCGGTTTTCCCGCCCAGTTTCGCTTGCGGGTCTACGAATCGCTGGCGGATCGAGGCCTTCCCTCAAGAGAGCATCGATGCAGAGGGTAACCGACGGAAAGAGGGCTTCCTTCTTCGCTTTAAAGATTTTGGCCCCATCCTTTTAGCTTTCGAAGATTATGAAATCATGAAGGAGCAGGCCCGGGCGCAAGTAGAGGAACTCTGCCGAGCACAGGCGGTTATCGAAGAAGAAAAAGAAAAGGCGGAGACCGCAGATCATGCCAAAACCGTGTTCTTTTCCAATCTTTGCCACGAAGTCAGGACACCCCTAAATCACCTTTTAGGTGAACTTGAGATTCTGTGCGAAGAGGAGCTTTCTCAAAAGGCGCAGGAATCAGTCCAAAAACTGGAGGATGCAGGAAAAGCGCTTGAAGAGGTGTTTCAGGGGTTATTGGATTTCGCTCGTTTGGCCTCAGGTAAAATCCGGGTTGCAAAGCATCGTTTTCCCTTGGAGCGTCTCTTGGGAGACATTAAGGATGTATTCCAGACCAGGGTTCAAGGGAAAGGCTTGGCATTCAGGGTCGAATGCTTGCTGGACCCAAGCTTTGAGTTGTATTCGGATTATCACAGGATTCGTCAAATCCTCGGATTCTTGCTGGAAAACGCGATGAAGTTCACGGAGGAGGGAGGTGTTCAACTCCGGGTCTTTCCCCTCCCTGGGGAGAGCCATGGCTTGCGGATGGAAATTTTGGATACTGGTTGCGGGGTGCCTCCTGAAATCCGAAACAAGATCTTCTTACCCTTTTTCCAGGCAGAGAATCATCTTCGGAGAAAAAAAGGAGGAAATGGAATCGGTTTGAGCTTGGCCCAGGGCATTGCCGAGACCATAGAGGGTCGGTTGTCTTATGGGGGGCCTGGGGAGGACGGGATTGGATCCTGCTTTGTTTTTGACCTTCCGCTGAAGGAGGAGGGCCTGTCCGGGGCTGACCTAACAAAGAAGAATGATCATGAGTCAGCAAGGCGCCCTGTATTGGAACCCGATGCAGAGAAACCTGTTTCCCAGGAGCCGAAAGAATCCACCCGGAGAAAACGCAGTGCGAAACCCCAATTGAAGGGTCGCATTCTGATTGTTGATGACTGTTTGGATAATCAAAGACTCTTTACCTTTTTCTTGCGGAAATGTGGGATCGAGGTGGCAACTGCCAACAACGGCAAGCAGGGCATGGAGAAGATTCATGCTGCCTTGGAGGAGAATGAGCCCTTCGATTTAGTCTTAATGGATATCCAAATGCCCGAGATGGATGGCTTTGAAGCAACAAGGAAACTCCGGGAGGGGGGGTACGATGGGATAATTGTGGCCCTTACCGCCCACGCGATGGAAGGGGATCGAGCAAAGTGCTTGGGGGTGGGTTGTAATGATTACGAAACGAAACCCATCGGATCCTTCCGTTTGATGGAGCTTATCCGAAAGCATTTAGGGCCAAAGGCCGCGGTTTCTTAACCCGTTTGCCCTAACCAAGCCCCTAATTTCTCTGCTTTTGTTTCAGATCTTTCCTTCTCTTTAATCTTTCCATTCAGCGAGAAAGAGATTGGTCTCTCCTTTTTTCGCATTGTTCCGATTACTTGAAAAAATTAAGTATTTTCCATCGGGAGAAAACATTGGGAAGGAATTGAAGCGAGAGCTGTAGGTGATTCTTTCTATCTTTTTGGTGGCAATATCCACCGAATAAATATGGAACACCCTTGGTGAATCGATGTTGGAAGCAAAGATGACACGTTTTTCATCAGGGTAAAAGAAGGGAGCAAAGTTGGCCTTGCCATTGTCGGTGAGTTGTTGGATGTTGTTTCCGTTTGCATCTGCAACAAAAAGATCCATTCGGGTGGGGCGGACTAAGTTCTTTTTGAGAAGCGCTAGGTAGTCTTGCTTGTCTTTCTCCTTGGTGGGGTGATTGCCCCGCCAGACAATGGCTTTGCCACTGGCTGAAAAGAACCCTCCTCCGTCGTAGCCGAGGGAATGTGTGATCCTTTTCACACCACTCCCATCGGGGTTCATCACATAGAGGTCTAAATCTCCATTCCGTAGAGAAGTAAACAAAACCTTTCCCGTTTTATAGCAGACTGTTGCTTCGGCGTCGTAGCCGGGATTATGGGTGATCTGAACCAGGTCCTTTGGGTTATCCACCGCAACTGAAAAGATCTCATAACTAGGATAAAGAGGCCAAACATAACCATGGGAGCGATCAGGCTCGGGAGGACAGTTGGGTCCAGAAAGATGCGTACTTGCATATAGGATACGCCGCCCCCCCTTGGTGTAATATGCGCAGGTTGTTCTTCCTTTGCCTGTGCTTACGAGCCGACTCTTTCCCGTTTTTAGGTCAAATTCAAAGATTTGATCGCAATTAAAGCCCGTTCCTCCCTTTCGCTTTTGGTAGGTAAACTTGCTTCCATCCTCGTTGAAGTATGCCTCAGCATTTTCTCCCCCAAAGGTGAGTTGCCGGATCTTTGTGAGGTGCTTTTCCCTGGGATCTACCAGGGGCGCAGGTTTCCAGCCTTTCGGAGCTTCCGAATGCTCTTGGGCATGGGTAGAAGAGGGTTGCGAAGTTGATTGCTCAGGAGCCGAAAGGGAACTGCTGTCCTTTTCCGAGCAGGATGCAAAAAGGAGGGCTGCGGTCACCAGGGCGGAGGAAAGAGAGATAGCTTTGTTTTGGATCATTGGGGCAATCTATGCCCCAGGTCAAAAAAAAACCATCACCCTCCCGGGAGGAATCTTTCAATTCATGAGGGGAAGACTGGGAAGGGGGTTGATTCCTTTCTCCTCTCGATCCCAGGAAAAAACGGATTAACTCCCTGCGTCTTCTTCAAGAAAATGAAACGGATCGACTTCTGTATCTTCCGGGGAGAGGATCTCCCCCTTTTTTTCCACAAGGGGAAGCCCGAGGATTTTGGACTCTTCTATGGAAACTTTACCAAAATGGCTTTCCCAAAGATCTCTGTTAATGCCGATAAAATATTGGACGCGAGAGAGTGTGGCCTTCCAATTCGGTGAGCCGATGATCCCTAGGGTTTCCATCTGTCGGAGGTCTTCGTCGGGAAGGGATTTAAAATGGTCCCTCAGCTCCGGTTCCAACCGCGAATCGTCGATCCAGTAATCTGCACGAATTCCGAAGAAGGAAACCAGGCCACGGAGGTGTTTCAAGGTAACCGATGAGCGGCCTTGACAAATGTCCGTCATGGTTTGGGGGGCGATACCGAGATGTGCTGCGAGAGCCTTCTTACGGATCTTCCCCTTCTTTAGTAAATGTTGGATTTTTTCATGGATCGGGTAAAGCATTTGATCCAAGCATATCCCAAAATGAGAACAATTGCCAAAATTCAGAATCGGAACCCTGTTCACTTCCCAGGTGGTTTCCCGGGGAATGGGACGATCCTTCCCATGACAAGGTTTTTTTCGGTTTGCTTGTTTCTGGCGGTTTTGTTCTTCCACACTTCATGCTTTCTGAGTCGTCCACAGATTTCTCCCGAGCCTCCGGAACGAGTCAATTTGCATGTTCTCTATTCCTCAGGCCCGGAGGAGGGGCCAGGTGAGCGTGTGGAACTCTGGGTTCAGCCTTCGGGGCAAGGGGTTTCCCAGGTTTTCTATCGCTCCTCACCGGGCAAAAAACCTTGGCTTCCTGTTTGGGACGCTGCTTATCTTGCCTCTCTTTCGCAAAAAAAGGTGGAGAGGTTTTTAAGGCGCTTGGACCTCCTGGATTTTTTTTCCTTACCCCCAGTGTTAGAGGTGTCGGACGCAGGGAAAGGTGAAGCAATCCTTTTGCGGGTACAAGTAGGTTCTCGGCTTCACCAGGTGGTGGCAAGGGGAAAGGTTCTCCCTTCTTTGACGGAGTGCTTGGAGGCCCTCCAATCCCTTAGCGGCGTTCGTTTGCTTCTGCCGAAGTGGTATCCGGCCCTGAATCGGGGGGAAAGGGACTTGGTGGGATTGGTCCGCGATCCCGAACGCTCCTTGGCCCTACATAAAAAATGGTTGAAGGGGAAGGCTTTGCAAGCAGGACGTCTCCTGGATCTTTTTGCTTTGGAAGTGAAAACAGGGAGAAGGAGAGAAGCCGAAAAGATCCTGGACCAAATCCAGCGCCAAGCTTCGGCGGCAGGGCTGCTTCCCGCTTTGAAGGCTTTGCTGAAATAGGCTTGTCAGGTTTTCTGTGCTTTTACGTAGCGCTCCAAATTATGCCATTGGGTATGGAGATCATTGGTCCCTCCCCCAATGGGGGCTTTAAAGAAGCAAGCCAGGTAGGGGAGGGAACCCTTTTCTCCTTTTTCCGCAGCGTGGTCCAAGAGCCGACACATATCAAGAACAAGGGGGGCAGCCAAGATGGAGTCGATCCCTTCCCAGGTGAATTGCATCCGCATCTTTTGTCCTAGGAATCCTTCAAAATGAATAAAATCCCAGGCGGTTTTGCGATCCCCAATCGAAGGCACGAAATCGATTCCTACGTGAGTATGGAGGGGGTAACCCAGGATGCTGGAGAGAACGGAGTCCTTGGTTCGGATTTTGGATTTGAGGTTTTCCTCGTTATGGAGGATCCGGCCATCGCGATCACCCAAAATGTTGTAACCCTGCCAGGAGAGAACGCGGAGATTCCGGTACTTGAACATGGGGGCAAGGGCACTCTTGACGAGGGTCTCTCCTGTTTTCCCGTCCTTTCCTGCGAAGGGAAGTCCCTGTTCACAGTAGAGTTCTTGAAGGGCTGGGATGAGGGTTGCGTTACTCGGAGTAAAGTGGAGAAGGGGGCAGCCTTCGAGTGCTGCGGCATAGCTATAGAGGAGCGATGGACGGATCTTGCGTACCGCGTTGCGACGGATGGCGGCCTCGAGTTTCTTGAGATTCCGGTGCGTATCATCCAAATCAAGTGGAGGTTCTGTTGAACCGAGATTTACGACCAACACACGATTGAGTTTGTTTCTTTTCCGGAAGGATTGGAGGTCCCGTCGGATGTCTTCCACAATTTCCGCCAAGCGCCTTTTATCCTTGAGAAGGCTTTGGTCTGTTTCGAGTTCGCGGATGGCCTTTCCGCTGTTGCGCAAGGTCCCAAGGAGGATTTCACGATCAATGCGAGCGAACTCTTTTTTGAGAGTTTCAAGCCATGGAGGAAGGTTCGTTTGGCTCTCCTGGTAGGTCTCTTTGACGGCCTCCATAGTGGAGGTGTTTCGGATGTCATATCCCCCGAATACAAAGTCTGCGAAGGGCCGGAGAAGTAAGGGAGCGAAGAGTGGAGTTTCCGTCAGAAGCCCTGTGGAAGAGGTGAGTCCTCTGGAAATGGCAAGAGCACCCAGCATCGTTGTCGTTCCGAGCCCTCCTCGTGCTCCGATCAACCAAATTCCCAAGCGCCCTTTATGGGATGTGGAGGATGATTTCGCTGTTTTTTGTTTCGTCGTAAGTTCCTCGTAGAAAAGGGGAAGGATTATAGCCATTCCAGTCTTGACGCTCTATGCCCGATCTAGAGTAGATGCTCCCAATTCGAAAATGCTTCCTCCGATGGGACCTTCCCAGCTTGGGCCTAGCCTTCTTGGCCTTCTTTTTGGGCTTGCTCCTTATTTCCCCGTCCCTAGGGGATATGGGGGGGGACAGCGCCCAGTATTTGAGCCTCGGCCGTGCCCTGGCGGAAGGAATGGGATATCGGGACACCCATCTTCCCGGGACACCCCTGCATGTGCACTATCCTCCTGGTTTTCCTCTTCTTCTCGCGGGAGAGTGGCTCCTTTTCGGGGGGGGAAGCTATCTGCCCTTCAAGCTTCTCGTCCTTTTGATGAGCTCTCTGGGGCTCTATGCGATGGGCTTGGCCCTCCTGGATCGATTTGGTAGGGGTCTTTCCCTTGGGGCTCTTGGGATGGTTCTTGGCCTGACTCCCTTCCTCCTCCAGTCCGTTCGCATCCAATCCGAGGGGCCCTATTTATTCTTCCTTGCTCTGTTCTTGGTTCTTGGGAAGAAAGAGGAAGAAAAGAAGGGCTTTGACCGAGTCCCATGGATGGCTCTCTTTTGCGTAGCCTTCCTGGGCTTTTTGATGCGCATGGGCGGAGTCGTTCTCTTCTTAGCCTTGGGGTTCCAAGGGATTCGGGCCTGGCGCAGGACGGGACGAAAGCAAGCTCTGGCTTGGGGTTTGGCTGGAGCGATTCCCGTCTTCACCTGGATCCTGATCGCTGAAACTTCTGGAGGAGGCACCTGGAGTTATGGAAAAGAATGGGCTGCATTACATGGGGGCCGGATCTCGGAGTTGATCCATTCGGGAATCTTTTATCTTCAAGCCATTGGGGCGAGCATAGGAGGGAGTCCCTGGGTTGCCGCCCATCCAAGTCTGATGCTGGGTTTCTCTCTCGTGGTGTTTTTCGGTTGGGGGATGGGGGTCCGAGCTACGGGCTGGAGACTCATGGACTCCGTTCTGGTTTTTAGTTTACTCCTCGCGATTTTGGCTCCGATGCGATCCCTCCGCTATCTCATCCCCATTTTCCCCCTTTTAGCCGCACATTTTTTAAAAGGCCTTTCCTCCATTCTTTCGATCTTTCCTTTTTTTCGAGATCCTCTCCTCAGGGAAAAGGGGGTGGGGTATTGCTCTCTGGGATTGGCACTGTTCCATTTTTATGCGTCCACGGATCTGTTCCAGGATCGATGGAAGGAACGAGATGTCCTTCCCAACCAAGCTGCAATTTTGGGATTGGAGAAGGTGAAAATGAATCACTGGGAGGAAGGTCTCCTCCTGCGAGGTCCTCGTGCGGCAGCGGTCCGAGAAGCCTATGGGGATTTCCTCTTGGCTCTCCAAGCCCTGCGGCGGAAAAAGCTCATGCCCCAACCCAGCTTGCTTGCAGCCCGCAAACCGAGGCTGGTGGCTTGGCTTTCGGGTATCCCCTGTGTTTCGCTTCCTGCGTTTCGCCCGGATGGGGAGTGGGTCAATGAGTTGCGGAGGCGGGGGGTTAGTCATGTGATCGAAGATGGCTTGTATCGGCAAAGCCAGACTCTGTTTCGCCGCCTCAGGAGCGAAAAGGGAGGTCTCGGGTTGCCCATACTCTTGCAAATCCGAAGAACAAAAATTTGGGGATGCAATGTTTCCCCCGAAGCTCCAAAGGGGGGATGACAGGGAGATTTCTCTTTGTATACTTTTCCGCCTTTCTCTCCCCATTGACTCCCTAGACCTTCGTCCTGCGGAGGATTGGGGTTCATTTATATTTGGAGGATTTGCACTATGATTGGAGCAAGTGTTTGTTTGCTCTCGGCTCTTTTTTCTGGCCTACCTCTCTTGACCAAGAACTCTGCTACAAAGGCAGTTTCTCCTTCCAAGCTGGCTTCCGAGGCGACTGATGTCGTGTTGCGTTTTGCCGACGGATCCAGCGAAGTCGTCACCATGACGCATCGCCCCTCGGCTCTTCAGGAGAAAAAAGGAGCGAAGAAGAGTTGGGATGCTTCAGTGGCCCTAGGCGCTTCGCAGTCCTACGGCAACACGGAGCTTTCAACAATCTCGCTAGCGGCGGAGGGGAATTATCGTTTTTCCGAAACCGATCGCCTTTCAGGCCTGTTTGACTGGTATTACTCTCAGGAAAAAAACAAGACAACGGGACTGACAACTCTCAACCAACGTCGTGTCCGGGGAGCGGCCCAGTATGACCACTTCTTCAGCAAAAAGGCCTATGGTTATGCCAGGGTAGACGCCTCAGGGGATGCAAAGCAAAACTTGACCTTGCGTCTGATCTCCGGCGTTGGTGCTGGTCTCCAGGTCGACAAAACCGAAAAAATGGAGTGGTCCGTTGAAGCCGGTCTTGCGCACACCTTGGAAGATTTTAAGGGAAAGCCGTCAGATGATTACATCTCCGCACGCATTGCAACAAAATACATGCGCAAAATAAGCTCTGACTTTACTTACCGCCTGGAGCTGGAATGGCTCCCCAGTGTGGAAGATATGAGCGACCAACTGCTCTATGGGAAAAACCTTCTCGAAATGAATCTGGGGCGCGGAGTCAAGGGATCTTTCCGCTATGAGTTCGACTACGACAACACCCCCGGAAATGGCAAGGATCGCTTGGATCACCGCTTCATCCTGGGCCTCGGCGTTTCGTTCTAGAATCTGAAATCCAGTTCTCCTTCCCTGTCTTCCATCTCATCTCGTAGCTTGGGGATCGGGGAGGGATTTCGGCTCAGTTGTGTGAAATCAAGCTTGCAAGGAGATCTTTAAGGAGCCTGGCTATTTCGCTACTTCCAAGGAAACCGGAACACCCTCCAGAGGGTTTACCTTTCTCTGGTTAAGGGTGAATTTCCCCTCGAATCGCTGTCCGGATTCCAGGAAAAGAAGCAAACGGAAGGGACCAAGTCCTTTGACCCTTACAGGGATTCTTGTCGGTGCATTTGTGAGCAGG
This sequence comes from Planctomycetota bacterium, assembly GCA_026984035.1. GTDB lineage: Bacteria > Planctomycetota > UBA1135 > UBA1135 > HyVt-539. The sequence continues at coordinate 540 of JALSSW010000120.1, read as the reverse complement.
TGGATCCAGGTCTCCTCCCTTCCCCCTCCCCCGAGCATTTCCAAAACAAGACGAGTGCTGGCCGAATGGGGGAGTTTTTGGCCGGGAGGGAGTTGGAGAAGAAGAAGGGCGTGTATCAATTGAGGTTTAGGTTTAGGTCGCTTTCCAACAGGGCCCTTGAGAATGGCCCGGAAGCGAGCAGGAACCAAAATCTTATGAATTCCCTTTGATGATCCGGGGTGCATTCTCAGCCGAATGCCTTGCTGCGAACCTGGTTCGAAAAGGTTAAGAATCAGAAAGTTGGTGGGAGCATAAGGAATCTGAAAGAAACCCCGGGAATCGCTCCGTCTGATCCATTGCTTCGAAATCCCAGGACCGGTGAAATAGGATTCGTTCACGATTCTCCAGTCCGGGAGGGGGAAGCCAGCATTGTCTGTGAGAATGCCACGGAGACTCTTGAGCTTGTGGAAATGGAGTGTTTTTTGGAGTGGTTGGGGGCTTGCAGGGATTGCCTGGGCTTGGGGAGCATAGGTTTCCGGGATGGCTTGAAAGCGTAAAGGG
>JALSSW010000119.1 GCA_026984035.1 Planctomycetota bacterium | reverse complement strand
ACCGGAAGCCTTGGAATCCGAACTCCCTGCGGATGCAAAAGTATTTCGGTTGAGTGGGGTCGCGATGCAGAAGTTGTTTGGCCGTTTACAAAAACGCGGTCTTTGGAATCTGCAAGCGCGTCTCGAAGATCTTGGGGACCTCCCTGAAGAACTTTATTTGTGGGCATCCAATCCCGAGGGGAAAGCCCGGGAGAGTTTTCCGGGTGTGCGAAGCCTGCGTTGGAAGAGCTTTTCTTCGGTGCTTGAGGAGGTTGCTGCGCAAGAAGTTTGGCAGACTTTTGTCCCTCCGATGAAAGATGCTGCTGCCGCAAAGGCACGTTGGCTGAATCTCTTGACGAAAAGAGAAGGTTTAAAATCCGAACTTGAGCGTCGGGCTTTTGATGTTTCCTTGATTGCGCACAATTACGCCACTCTTTCCCCCGATGCAAAATTGGCGGCGCGTGAGCGCTTGCGACGCGAAGGTCGGCGAGGGGGGGGAATTTTTAACAAATCCTTATCCGAGGTTCTTCTCAGGAATTTGCAAGCTGCAAAGGATCGTCTCGCGCCTGAAGAGATTGTTGAGATCTTGGAACCTGTTGCCAGGCTTCGGGATCCTGTGCTTCTCAATGAATCTTTGACTCTTGTGGATGAAGTGACTCAGGGGCGTTTGGGATCTAAGCTTGGCACTCTTCTGGCCGCGGCTGGGCCAGAACAGATCTTGATTGCATTGCGACATAAAAGCGTGACGGTCCGGGCAGCGGCGGCTGCCGAAGCGGGTCGAGTTCCCTTACCCAAGGTAAAAGAAATCCTTGTTTCTTTGTTGCACGATCCAGACCCCGAGGTTCGTATGAATGCGGCGGAGAGCTGCGGTCGACTTCGGATTCGGAAGGCCTTTTCCTCTTTGGTGGAACTCCTAAAGGATCCGGAGAGCATGGTCCGACGGGAGGCTCTGTTTGCACTTGGTGCACTCCCAAATAAAAAATGCTATGACGTTCTTTGGGCGCAAACGGCCAAAGGGAGGACGCCTCAAGAGCGGCTTTGGGCTGTCCGTGCTTTGGGAAATTTGCATGATCCTAGGGTTGTGAACGGACTCCTCTTGATCGCGGCTTCGCAATATCCTCGGCCTCTTGGGCTTCAGGCTCTGGAGGGGCTACGGGGGCGCGGGGGGGCTCAGGTGCGTGCAGCGGTGCGTCGAAGGCTCGCAGGGACGCGGAGCGCGAGCTTCCGTCGGGAGTTGGTGCTCCTCTTGGGAGAAATGCAAGATCCCCTGGCCTTTCCTGAAATCCATCGGATGCTTGCGGCGGGGCTGCTTCCCAGTCGAACCTGTTCGATTCTAGCACGCATCAGTGGAAAAGATTTTTGTAAGGATCCTGATCGTATTCAAAAATACCAGGAGTGGTGGGAAAAGCATGGAGCCGAGGGAGCGGCACGATGGTTCCTTGATGCTTTGGCGGCGCGAAAAGTGGAGACTCATCTGCGGGAAACACAGTTTGTTCCCGGAGCGGATAAGGAGATGGTCCAGGAGCTTTGCCGAATCCTTACAACTTCTCAGGATGAAATCCTTTCATCGATGGCCCTGTTTTGGTTAAGAGAATTGACGGGTAAGGATTTTGGTCCTTTTAAGGGGAGGTTGGATGCAGGAAAGCTACAATCCATCTCTGCCTTGTATAGAGCCTTTGCCGAAAGTCGAGATGGGACGGGCCGCTGATTGAGAAAAAAACTGGGTGGAGGGCGTGAGTTTGGATACTGCGATAAAGGTTCAGCCGGGGGGGGATGCTCAGAGGGTTTCGTCTTCTTGGATCTTTGCTCTTTTGGCAGTTTCCGCTGTCGCAGGGGTGCTTGGGGTGTTTTGGCTCAAGAAGGTTAGCCCCATCCTCCAGGTTGAGCGACGTTATGAGAGTGTTGTGGATTTGGCGAAGGCAAAAGGGGTGGATCCGACCCTGTTGATGGCGGTTTGTGTTACGGAGAGGGCCTTCTCTGGGGAAAAAGCTAGGGAGGATGCTGTTCTCGCTAAGGAGCTTTCCAGGCTTCTTGCCCTGACGCCGAAACCAGTAGATGAGAAGAAAAAGCCAAGGGTGGCATCGAGTACCCACGATTCGACTTCTATGAAGCCGGAGGGGCCTTCCCCTGAACAAAGAGCTTGGATGCATCAGGTCTTACAACAGCTTTTGGGTAGTTATGAAGCCGCAAGTTTTGCCTATGACCTAAAAGAACGACACCGGGTGCGTTGGGGCAATTTGATTTCGGGTTCCTCAAAGAAAGGCAAGTAGTTGCTATGCGTGTGCTCTGGGTCGGAGACATGCATCTTGGTCGAAGACTTCCCTCTTCAGTGCAACATTTTGCCGAGGGAGAGGGCGTTGATCCTTTGCTTCTTTTGCCGGAGGCGGCCTTTTCTGCAATGGTCGATTTGGCACTTCGAAAAAAAGTGTCGGCTGTTTTTTTTGCTGGTGACCTTGTGGAGAAGATGGAGGACCGGTTTTACGCTTTTCCCATTCTGGAAGAGGGGGTTAGGCGTTTGGTGGCGGGAGGGGTGAAGGTTTTCGCGGTTTGTGGGAACCACGATGTGGATGCTCTTCCTAGGTTGGCGGGACGCTTGGAAGGTTTTCGGATCCTGGGGAGAGGAGGGTGTTGGGAAAGTGTGGATCTCAAAAACGGCTCTAAGCGATTGAGGGTTACCGGGTGGTCCTTTGGGAGCAAAATCGTTCGAGAAAACCCTCTTGCAGAATTCCCAAAGGAGGATGAGCCTGAGGATGGTGCTTGGGTTGGCATTCTGCATTGCGATTTGGACAGAGGTTCTTCCAATTACGCTCCTGTTCCCAAGAAGGAGATCGAGGCCTTGCGGCTTGATGCCTGTTTTCTTGGGCATATTCACAAGCCGGAGGGTTTGGGTGAAGGCCGTTTTGTTGGTTACTTAGGTTCCTTGCAGAGCTTGGATGCGGGAGAGCCCGGTTTACATGGGCCTGTGCTCATGGAACTGGGGGAGAGCAATGAGTTGCTTCTTCAACGGGTTGTTGTGGCGCCCTTGGGGTTTGTTGGCTCGGAACTGGATTTAGGGGATGAGCTGGATGGTTTAGAGGGGCTTGAAGACCGGCTCGATTTTTTACATGAAAAAATCTCTCGAAACTTGAAGGCCCTTGCCAAGGAATGGAACGCAAGGGTTTTGGGGGTTCGTTTAACTCTCCGTGGGCGGGTTCGAAATTTGGGGGCGATACGAGAGTTTCTAAGAGAAAGGGTGAAGGCTCTGGAGTTGCACGTGGATGTGGGAGGGACGAAGGCTTTTGTCGAGAAAATTGTGGACCATTTGCAACCCTTTCGTGACCTGGAGGCTTTGGTCCAAGGGGGGGGGCCTCTGGGGTGTTTGGCGGAGAAGTTACGTATTCTTCAAGAGGGGGGTGTGGAGGCTGAAATCTTGATCAAGGAACTTGAAAAGGATCTTCGGTCAATCAGAGGATTGGATGGGCAGGATTGGGGGATGGAGCGCATCCGAGAAGAGGCTTTAGCTGCGGGGTGGGGGGTTTTGGATGCCCTTCTCCAAGAAGTGGAGGATGGCGAGTGAAGCTTCGGCTTGTTCGGGTTTTGGATTTCGAGGGGATTCGGCGGCCTCTTGAGCTGAAGCCGAAGGGGGGGCTTGTTTTGATTCATGGCCCAAATGCGAGCGGGAAAAGTAGCCTATGTCGTTCGCTTCAGGCGGTGTTGTGGCCGAAGAAGACTCGGGGGAGAGTGGATGTTGTTTTTGAAGGAGAGGATGGGGAGAAACTGGAGGCCCGTTTAGATGGGGGGGTGGTCCAGTGGCGGTCACAGGGGCGTGCTATTGAGTGTCCACCCTTGCCTCCTCCAGAGTATGGGGCTTGCTACTTTTTGGGGATTCGATCGCTTTTGGATGATCGAGGCGGAGACGATCAGGCACTTGCAGCCGCGGTGAGGCGCCAGATGGCTGGGGGCGTGGACCTAGTGAAATTGCTTCGATCGAAGCAGTTTTCAGCTCGGCCGACATTGGTGGCTAGGAAAAGAAAGGATGCTGAAAGTCTAAGACGCAAAAGCCTTGATGTGGAAAAAGAGCTGCAAGCTTTGGCGCGGAAGGAGGATGGCCTGGTTGTTCTTCGGCGTGAGCTTGCGGGATTGGAGCGTGAGGGGGAAAGACTTTCTCTTTATAAAAAGGCTTGTCGCAGAGTGGAACTGTTGGAACTGCGGGATGGGATTCAAAAACGCTTGGAAGCTATCCCTGAGGCTACAAGGTTTTTGCAGGGGGATGAGTTAAAGCGATTGGAGAGGTTGGAGCGAGATCTGAGGGCTGCGCAAGAACGGCTTAAAAAAGGGGACGAGGATCGGGCGGATGCATGCCGGCGGATGGAGGAGAACGCTCTGCCTGAGGATGCCCTTGTGGATGGGGTTTTGCCTAGCTTGAAGGGGAAGGCGATTCGGGTTGTGGAGTTGGAAGGAGAGCTCCGAGATTCCCAAAAGGAATGGACTGCTCAGGAAGCTTGGTTTCGAAATCAGGTGGAGGCTTGGGGAGGGGTTGGGGATGATTGGGTTGTACGCGGTGCAGAGCTTCTTAAAGTTTTGGAAGGGGAGACGAGTCGTCTGGAGGAGATTTTAGTTGCTCATCAGAGGATTTGTGAGGAGGACGCGGACCTTGGCATCCAGATGCGTCGATGTGAGCAGCAGAAACAGAAGCTGTTGGGTCGGGAAAACAAAATCCCATTGGATGCGGAAAGAATTCGACGAGGCCTAGCTGAGTTAGAACGCTTGCTTACCTGGAGCCGGCTAAATCCTTGGACATTGCTACTGGTTGTGGGGGGACAAGCTGCTTTGCAATTTTTTTATCCACCTTGGGGCGGGCTCGGCTTTGGGGGCTTGGTGGCATTGCTTTTTGTTTTGGACCGGAAATTGAAGCTGAGGAAGTTTCAGGGGAGGGCTTTTGGGTTAAATCTGTCAAAGAAGCCCCTTGAAGCTTTCTATCAACTACAACTGGAGCTACGGAGGCGGGAGAGATGGGAGGAGCTCCAAAGGGTTTTGGAGGATCTTGAACTTCGAGAAGAGGCTTTGAGGAATCGGGCCGAAAAGCTTGAGGGGGATGTCCGAGCTTTACGGGAGGTGATTGGTTTAAAACCGGCGGTTGGCGTTTTGGGTTTGTTTGATTGGGGGCGCAGGTTGGTTGCAATGCGGGAAGGTGAGGGGAAGCTTAGGTTGGCCAGAGAGCGGATGGAGGCGAGTGCCGGGATCTTTGAAGAGGAGCGGGATGTTCTGGTACGCCAAATTGAAAAGTTTTTAGGGAAAACGCTGGAGCCCTCTTTGGGAGGGGAAGAGTACTTGGCTTGGGTGGAAAGGATTGTTGAGACCAGCGAAGCTTTGAAACGTGCAAAAGGGGATTTGGTGCAGGCGGATGCAAGGAGGGGGGAAGCGAAGGACACTTGCGAGCGTTTGAGAAAGGATATTGAGGAATTGTATGCGGGGGCTGGGTTGTTAGTGGATCATCGAGCAGCCCTGGAAAAGGCTGCGGAATTCCTAGAGGACTACCGGCGGGAAAAGAAAAAGCTGGATGGGATTGAAGGAGAACTGGGGGAAATAGAAAAGGCTTTGGCTGAGGAGCCAAGATTGAAAACAAGGGATTTGGAGCTGGCCAAACAATGGGTGAAGCAGGCGATGGAGGCAAATCGCCAAGCAGGGGAGTTGCATGAGAGGATTGGGAGAGTGCAAGGGGAGATCGAGAAAACCAAGGCGGATCAAAAGTTGGCGCAGGCCATGGATGCTTGGGAGGTTGCTCGGGGGGAATGGGTGGAGGCTGGGGAAGAAGAGGTGAGCAGGGCCTTGGCGCGGGGAATCCTAGCTTCGGTTTTGGAGGAGAGCGTGGCCCAGGTAGAGACGCCAGTTTTTCGGTGTGCTCAGGACCTTTTTTGCAAGTTTACACGGGGGAGGTTTGAACTTCATCTGAGGCCTGCTGATGGGGGAGTTGAGGGGGATGCTTTTTTTGCCCTGGACCGAGAAGAAGGGGTGTCCCGTTCTTTGAGTGAGCTGTCGGATGGGACGCGAAGTCAACTTTTATTGGCTGCCCGGATAGCGTTCGCCACGGTGGAGGAGCGAGGGATTTCACTTCCTCTTTTTTTGGATGAGGCTTTGAGTCATGCTGATGATTCAAGGCACGAGGCGATTTTGGAAGCACTCTTTGCTCTTGTTCAGGAAGGGAGGCAGGTCTTTCTTCTAACCGCTGACGAAGCCGATGTCAGCCGTGTGAATGACTGGGCACGGGAGAATTCGATGCAGGAGGCCTTCCAGCTGATTGACCTTCAAAAACATATGGGTGTCCCCTCCCAAGGTGAACCTGCCTACCGGCTCCCAAGAAGACCACGGATTCCCTCTCCCGAGGGAATGACTCCATCTGCCTACGCCGCACTCTTAGGCATTCCGGCTGTAAAGCTCTTCGATCCTCCCGGTTCTCTCCATCTTTATTATCTTCTCTTCGATGACCTTCCCCTACTCCACCATCTTCTCCTCAAGGGCTACACCACCGCCGCCCAAATCCCATCTCTCCCCAAAGGGGACACCCTTGTTTTGAAAGCGCGGGGTGCGCTTTGGTTCCGCTTCTGGGATTTATGGGGAAAGAATCGGCCCCGGCCCTTGACTCCCCAAGTTCTGCGAGAGAGCCCTCTTAAGTCTTCAACTTACCTCACCAAAGTTCTGCCTTTGGTTCCCGAATCGGGTTTTTTCTTTTCCGATCTGCAAAAGGAACTGGATGACCTCCCTGGTTTTAGGCGCAAGACCCGGAAGGATTTGGATGCTTGGGCGATGGCTCAAGGGTATCTCTTTGCTGATCCACCCCTTACGGAGGATGAAATCCTCCAGAACCTTCTCCGTGACCTTTCTGCTTTCTCCCCCCTTTCCTTGGAAGATTGCCATGCAATGGTCCAAATGTTTTTGGTCGGGTTTAACTCAATTTGTTCCTGATCAAGTGGGGGGGGAGGAGTGTTTGCTTAAGGTAGCATTGGGACAAAACGGACCGGGAGAATTTTGGTGACCAGGAAATGACCGTTTTTTTGTCGGTCGTAGGTCATCAACCACTGCGTTTCTCTTCCCACGGGGGCCACAATGCGTCCTCCTATCCGACATTGCTCCAATAGAGATTGGGGGAGTTCTCTTGGTGCGGCGGTCAGGATAATGCGGTCAAAGGGAGCTTCTTTTGGCCAAGGTTCAAAACCACTTCCGACACGAAAGTGGATGTTTGTATACCCTAAGCTTTTTAGGATTTTTTGGGCACGAGCTGCAAGGTCGGGGACGATCTCCACTGTGAAGACCTCGGCGGCCAGTTCTGCAAGGATGGCGCATTGGTATCCACTTCCCGTACCTACTTCGAGAACCCTTTCTTTTCCTGTGAGTTGAAGCAGTTCGGTCATTAAGGCGACGATATAAGGTTGGGAAATCGTCTGTCCGCTTCCAATGGAAAGCGGTCTGTCCTCGAACGCCAGGCTTTGGAGGTTGGGAGGGACAAACCGTTCACGGGGAACCTTAACCATGGCTTGGAGGGTTCTTGAATCTTGGATGCCCCTTGCCTTGATTTGAGTGTCAACCATTCGGATCCTGTCGATGATATGGGGATCCTTAGGAATGGAATCTTTTGGGTTAACTCCTTGAAAAGCGTTAAGGGGGAGATCTGCGGAATCTTGCTCCCTTGATGTCTCCATCGCAACCTCCCATTGAATGAGGGTTGAGCCTTTTGGATTTGGCTTGTCCCTCTTATTTTGTTTCAAAGGCCAGATCTTTGGCTTTTTCAGCCTTAAATTCGAAAGAGATTTTACCACTTCCTTGAACTAAATACCGAATCCGAAGGATTCCTCGGGAAGGGACACCCTTTTCTATAGGAAGTCTTGTGGGCTGCACCTTCTTGGGGAAGGGGTTAACTTGGTTTTTTCGAAAGGGGTCGTTTGCTATCCCCGCACTCAAAATTTTGCAACCATCCTTTGGGTGCGCGATGAGGAGGTCGGGTCTTCCAATCTTTTTGGAAGATGCCTGTTCGGTTCTTGTGGGAATTATCCGTTTGTTTCGGATTGTTACATCCAGATAGCGGAGGTTGTTTCCGGCTGGGCTCCATTCGATGGATACGATTTCAAGCTCCGGTGTCTGGTAAGCATGTTCAAGGACGAACGCTGCATTGCGATGGAGCATCTCTCGGATGAGGAAGGAGGGGGGGATGCGTCCAGTGTCCTTTGTCATTCCTCCAACTTCAATTTCGCCATAGAGAGGATGTTTTACTTTGTGCCAGGGGACAAAATGGGCATCAAAGCTGAGTTTTCGATCGAACTCTAAACGTTCTTTTCCATCGGTATAATCGCCATCCTGTTTCCATTTTTTTTGAATCCAAAGTTCGTTAGTGAATGAAATGATCCCTAATCCAGCATAGGTCCAGTCGACGAATCCACCATGGACTTGATAAAGGTCTCTCCAAATGACCATGTATTTATAGAAGGGCAAAATCCTCTCTCCAGCCTTTCCCAGGGCGTCATAGACTCGGGCGTCGGATTGGGGATAGGCAAAGGCTTTGGCGCCTGGACCCCGTAGAATCATGCCACCAAAGTTATGAAAGGCTTGCACTCCAGCAATATTTGGATGTTTTAGGATGAAATCCCGGATTGCGCGGCTTTCTGGGAGTTGAAATGGATAGGGGCGTGCTCCCCATTGAAGGTAGGATGGCTGCCAGTCGCTTCCCCAGTCTCGGTTTGGATCATATCCGCCGGGGCCGTCTTCGTTGATGCGGCCATCTCCGTCGTCATCGATGCCTTCTGTGCCAAGGATGATCCAGTCCCCTTTTTCCCCAGGTTTGCAGCGGATCAGGAGGCGGGGTTCCTCTGGATCGATTTTATAATTCCCTTTGCCGGGGACATATTTGCGCATCGTGCAGAGGAAACCGTCTCCGTCGAGGTCATTGGGGCCATCTTCGTCATAACGTCCGTCATGGTCATTGTCGGTTGGGATTTGGCCTCCGCGGGAACTATGGCGGGTATTGGGGGCTTGGAACCAATAATCCCGCCCATCAGGATTGGCACTTGGGACGACATAGAATGTGAGGCGATCGAAAATCTCCTTTAGCCTAGGGGCCTTATCCTTGTTCTCCAGCATATACCAGATGGTGTAGAGAGAAGCTTCGGCTCCTTGCACTTCGTTTCCGTGGATGTTGCCATCGATATACATCCCCGCTTTGCTGCTTGCCGGTCCTGTTTTGGGGTTCGTTACAGTAAGGGCAAGCATTTCCCGGCCTTGAAATGATTTCCCGATTACTTCCAGGTGAACAAACCTTGGCCATCGTTTTTCCAGTGCCTGACAGATTTGCGTGATTTCTTTCCAATTATGGAAGCGATCCCAGGCCATTAGGTCGATGGGGCCCATTGGTGTTGATTTTGGGGCCTCACCTTGGGCGGGGAGTCCAACGGCAATAAAGCTTAAGAGTCCGAAGCCTCCGATGAGGGTGCGGAGGGATCGTTTAAAATGTTTAGATTGCCTCATTATTTCACCTCCTTGATGTCAAAAACGATCCCTTCTTGTGTGATCCGGAGCCCCACTGTCCCCGGTTTTGGTTTTTTTATGATCCACTTGAACGCAGCAGTTTGGCCTGAGATCAACCGGCTTGGGATGAAGACAAAGGGCTTTCCAGTGAGCAAGGACGCTTGTGCCTCGCGCTTACCCCATCGCCTTGCATTTTGAGGGTTTTCCCCGGAGAGGCGTACAAACTCTAGCCTGGGTAAACGAGGATTTCCCAAGCGATCTGCTACTGCAGTTCTTGAAGGAAAAGTTCCTTGGTTTCTTACCACGGCTCGAACTTCGAGAACTCCTTTTCCCAGCTCCTTCGTTTCCAACTTCACAATTTTTAGTCGGCAAGCTTCCTCAGATCCTGTTAACAGGAGCTTGGTTATAAGAGGGACACCCTCTTTTTTTTCTTGAGGGCTGAGTTTGCAGTGTTTCAGGGGATCCTTGCCCCCAATTTCGATGGGACCTAACTGTGGATGGTTGAATGGCTTCCATTGTGGAAACTTTGGTTTGCCTTTTCCTGGGTCCTCACTCTTCCTCGGAGGAGCTTTTTTTCCGGAGATGTTTTTCCTCGAAGGTTGTGATGAAGGTCGGCTTCTACTTCTGTTCTTGACATGGAGATCCCTTTTTCTCCCAAGATTGATGGCAATGGATATGCGGCCTGCATGGGCATATACCCATGAGTGAAAACGCCCTTTCCATTCATCCGGTCTACCTCCCCCCTTTCTCCCAATTGCTTTGGTGAACTGGCGAAGGACCCTGATATCTCCAGGATAGTAGCCGTTGATTGGTTGTTTTTTTGTAGCAGTATTCTTCTTTGGTTGGTTGTTTAAGTTATCCATTGCCCCCAAAGTTATGACGAAACGAATCCTTGGGTTCTTTACTACGAAATCCACCAAGCTCAAAGATTCAGGCTCCGAAAGGACGTAGGGGCCTGCCCCTTTCTCGTGCTCTGGAAAGAGCTGAGGGAAATTGCGGTTTGGTATGATTCCTCCTTTGGGATCTTCATTGAAGTCTCCATCACTATCGTTGTCCAAACCTTCTCTCCAGAGTTTGAAAATGCCTGCTTCACCTTTTTTGGGGTCGGCTGGACGCATGAGACCCGTTTTCGAATCTTGGATATAAGTTCCTTCTGGGTCTTTCTTTCGCATCCAGAGGATTTGCCCATCCCCATCAATGTCTTCGGGACCATCTTCGTCCATGCGCCCGTCTCGGTCTTCGTCAACCGGACCCAAGTTTCCCTCAACATTTGCTAAGCTTCCGTCAGGGTTTGCAGAAGGGACCACCCAGATTGTCCATGTCTTGAGTATTTTCCCTTTGGGACTGCTTGGCTTTGCAGAAAGAAAGCTCTTCGCGACTTCTAAAGCCACATCTAAGTCGTCATGTCGCCTCCCATCCAACCCTGCAACCAAAAGTGCGGCTGGTCGGGCCCTTTTTTCCGTCTTATTCCTGGCAATCTCCATCGCAAGGATTGGTGCCCCAGAGCGGGACACCCCAATCTGGATGACACGCCCAACTCCATTGGAACTTTTTGCCAGATTCTTCAGGCGCATCTCAAGCGCAATTGTTTTGGGATGAACTTGAGCTGGAAGAAACTTGGTAGAGAAGGATCCTAGAACCAGGATCCCCAGGAAGTGAAGAAGTGCTTTCATGCTTGTCAAGCTTGGACCTCATCCCGTTCGGGGGCAAGCATTCCAAGGGGGACATCCATGTTTTCCTGTCAGAATTTTTTGAAATTCTACAGCCAATTTTTGGCGCGGAGCGTCTGTGTTCTTGCCGGAGGCCTTTTTAGGGGATCCTGAAACAGCTTT
>JALSSW010000118.1 GCA_026984035.1 Planctomycetota bacterium | reverse complement strand
AAGACTTCCTCCAAGCCCGCCCAAAAGCCGGTTCCAAAACGGACGACCAAGCCGGCCCAGCTGGAGCAGCTCCAGAAAATCCTCGCCAAGGATGGGGTCTACCTCGACATGAAAAAAAAGGAGGTTCGTGTCAATGGAACCATTCGGATTGTGGATGATTTCTTGGAGTATGTTTTGACCGGTCCTCGGGGCAAAACGCATGAAACCCTCGTGATCGTCCCCAGCAAGGGCAGCAGCATCAACGCCGCTCTTTTGGCTTTGGGTTTGAAGCCCGGAAGCAATTGCAAAAGCGTTCCCATTGTTCCCAAGCCCACCGAAAAGGAATTCCGAGAGGGTGCACCCATGAACCGTTTGATCCCACCCAAGGGGGCACCCAACAAGGGCTCGCAGGTTTGGCTTTCCCTTTCTTGGAAGGACGCCAAGGGGCAAAGGCACACATATCGCATTGAGGATTTGATCCTGGATTTACAAGCAGGAGGCCCGATCAAGGATGTTGAGTGGATCTATCTTGGCGGACGGATGGCCCCCCTGCATCGCAATGAGCCGCCGGTGTTCATCACCGATTATGCGCAAAACTTTGTGTCCGCCTATTACGTGTTCATTCCCAACCATCTGATTACCATCCATCACAAACGGGCAGCCAATGACCAAAATTGGTGGCCCAACAGAACCCTCCTTCCTGAGCGGGGGACCAAGGTGCAGATAATCTTTTCCCTCAAACCCCTTGTGCCCAGGGTTGCTTGGAAACCGACGAGCTACAAGGACGGCGCGGACAAAAACACAAAGGAGAAAAAAGCATCCCAAGGCCCTGCTTCTCAAAAATCCAAAGGGAAGTAAGCCTTGTCAGAAGAAGCGCCTATCGAACCTGAACCCTCGGGAGAGTCCCTCCTTGATAGCCATGGCTCCTCCTCCTTAGCGGTTTACGCTGTTCCCCTTCTTTTGGGCGAAGGTCTCCTCCTTGCCGCCGCACTCCATCTTTTTGACCGCTCCCTTCACCCCATTGCCTTTGCGGTTCTGCTTCTCCTCGCTTCATTGCCATGGTTTTTTGTCTCGAGGCTGCTTTTACGCGGTGACTGGAAACCCAAGCTTCGGCTCCTGATCCCTCTGGCTCTCTTTCTCCGCTTGATCGCTGTTTTCGCAAGCCCAAGCCTCTCGGATGACATCTACCGTTATGTTTGGGAAGGCCGCGTTCAGCTCGAGGGCCAAAACCCCTACGTTTTTGCTCCCAAAGATCCCCAGGTCGCAAAACCGGGGGATCCCATTTGGGAGGGGGTTAATCACAAGGAGGTCCCAGCGGCTTATCCTCCAGTGACTCAGTTTTTCCTTCGTGGCCTTGCTCGTCTGGATTTCGGCATCCTCGGTTTCAAAAACGCTTTCGCCCTCCTCGAATCTCTCTGTCTCCTCGCGGGGCTTCTGTTTCTCCGTCGACAGGGACTCAGCATGGCTCTGATCGGGATCCAAGCCTTCTGTCCTCTTGTCCTTGTGGAATTGGTTGCCGAAGGCCACAACGATTCCCTCGCCCTTCTCTTTACCATCCTCTCCCTCGCCTTCCTGGGAAAGAATCCAAAGCGATCCCTCTTATCTGCCCTTTGTGTCGGTGGCTTCCTCGGCCTTGCGATCTCCTCCAAATACCTCCCCGTCATTCTCCTCCCCTGGATGTTTCGAAAGGACTATCGCATTCCCCTCATTGCCCTTGGGGTTGTTGTCCTCTCCTACCTCCCCTTCTATCCCGCCTCGGGAGATTGGACCCAGCTCTTCGAAGGCCTCCGAAACTACGGGGTCCGCTGGCGCGGCAACGAATCCTTTTTTTGGCTCCTGGCGGAAGGGACCAAAAAACTGCAGGAGCTCTTGTCACAATCGGGCTGGACGCATTGGCCCGTAGGGGTGGAACTGCAGAAGGCTTCCAAAATCCCCTTTATGTTTTTCTTGGGCTTGGGTTCACTCGCGGTCTTCTTGATGGAGAAGGCCCCCTCCCGCGCTTTCGTCCTCGTTCTCGCGATCCTCTTCGTCCTTACGCCGACGCTCCATCCCTGGTATTTGGTTTGGGTCGCCCCCTTCCTCTGCATCATTCCCATTCCGGGGTTGTTCGCCCTCCTGGGTTCCGCGGGCTTTGCCTACCACATGCTCGCCAATTGGAAGCTGCATCATGTTTGGAAAGAAAGCTGGGTCTGGAAGGGGGCCGAGTACGCTCCCTTCTACCTTCTTCTCCTCTATGACCTTTTTCGAAGAAAAAAATAAGCCTCAACCTGGGGCTAGAGTTCGATCCAGCGAAAGGCCCCCCCTCCCTCAAACCCGCAGTCCTTACTGATTCCCAAAGATTCTCCTCGCAAGACCCCCCGCATCCTCGGAAGGCAGTGCTCATGAAACTGCTCCCCCAGCTCAATCCCGATCCAGCGTCGCCCAAGCTTGTGGGCGGCTGCAGTTGTTGTTCCCGACCCCAAAAAGGGATCCAAAATCCAATCCCCTTCCTTGCTCGAAGATTTGATCATGCGTGCGAGTAGGTTTTCGTTCTTTTGGGTGAGTCCTCGGTCTCCCCGCTTCTCCTTTGAGAAGCTCATAATCTGAATCGAATGGAGCGGGTCTCCCTCATGGCAATTCCAAGTGTCCTCCAGGGGAAAGCCCTTCCCCTTGGGTTGCTGCCCGTCCCTGCGTCGATACCCTTTTGGATAGGGAATCCACTGTTTTTGAAAAAGGGGTTTGTCGCTCTTGGCGAATTGGTAAATGGTCTCATGGTTGCGAATAAATTTGTTGGCCTTGCTTTTGTATCCACTGATCCAACCAATCCGCCAGATGATTTCTGTCCTGTACCGGAGATGGCGCTCAAGCAAGAGGCGAAGTCGCTCCTTGGAGGCATAGTCGATGTGCGCATAGAGCGTGCCGTCCTCTCGCATGAACTGCTTCAGCAAAGCAACCCGCTCGTCCATAAAGCTGAGCCAAGCCGAGACCGGGAGGCGATCCCGATACGCGAAGCCCTCCCCAAGAGTATTGAAGGGAGGATCCATGTAGACACATTGGATCTTGTTTTCGAACTCGGGAAGCAGAAGACGAAGAGCACCTGCGTTTTCTCCATGTATGAGGATGCCATCGAGACGCTCCTTGAGGCCCGGGATTCGTCCCAGGGGATCCTCTCCCCAAGCATCTTTAAAAAACCGGCTTTCAACGAGCAGAACTCTGGGAGGTACGCCCTGGGGAGAATGCAAACCCATCTTCCGCCACGCCGCACGTTGCTCGGGATGGTCCAAAGCCCGTTTTCGAAGATCCTCCGGCAGGCGGTCCAAGCTGAGGGTCCAACCTTCCCTTCGAATCTGCGGAGGGCGAAGCCATGCTTGAATGCGCTCCTGTTCCCGTTCCACCGCTTGTTCCATGGGCTCAGGCAAGTTCGGGCCTCCCCAAGCCCTCTCGAGGCGCTGCCTCAGGTCTGGGCAGAGAAAACGATCCTTCCCCCCGGCAAAATGTTTTCCCAAAAAAAAGAGCCCCTCATGAGGCCAGCAGAGTTCGCCTAGCCCGGAAGGGAGTTTCTGTTCCAGGTCGCTGGCTTGAGGGCAGTAGAAACCATCGGGGAAACGCTTTTGAAGCATTTCCCCGATCCTTGGTTCAAGTTGGCTGTGCTTGGAAGGCGGCATTGAGTAGAAAGGACGGGACCCTTTCTACCAAATGCGCAAGGTCAAGGCTACTTCGTGAACAGTTGCTCGACGGCGTTGGTCACGCCGGTGAATCCTCCACTCGCACTGGGAGGAAGAAACAACGCTGCAAAGTTGGTCTTAAGTCCGACGGTCTGCAAGACTTTGGGAGGCAGGCTGAGGTAGGGGTAGCCATGCCCATTGCTGTTCACCTTCCCAATGAATTGTTGGAAGGGGATGTGGTTCATGTTGAGCAAGCCGAAGTTGGTTAGGACCGGGTCAAAGTTGAGTGGAAGCACCATCCCAGGTTTGAGTTGGATGCCAGGGCTTGTCCCCTTGCCCGTCCAGAGGACCACATACCAGTGCCCCTTGTTGCAGGGGGCGGTGATTGCCATGTTGCCGAAGCCTCCTGCAACCCCGGAGATTGTGTCCTGCCGGTAGGAAGACTGGAGTGAATCCGCATATTCAAGGACCCTGACACATCCCAGGGGGCTAAGAGTCGTGATTTTTTTCCAGCTGAGGTTGTTCTGTTCGTTTTGTTCGACGACTCGGTTGAGACGGTCGACTTGGACTCCCAAATACCAGCTGCCGCCATCCACAAAGAAGGGGAGAACCGCATTGAACTTCAAGTTGACGGATCCGGATTTGGGCAAGCCGGAGAAGGACCTTGAACCCAGATAGATGTCACTCGTGGTGAAGAAGGGATCTTTGGACAGGAAGAACTCGACCTGAAAGGCTCCAGCATCCACTTTGGAGGAGAGGTTTCGGATGTTTGTGTCAATGCGAAGGGAAGCTCCCGCTCGGGGGGTCGTGGGGACAGGGGTCACTCCGATGGGACTGAGGTCCGGTTTTGGTGGATCTCCGACGATGACGGTCCAAGTCCTCTGCGAGAGAAGAGTCTTTTTGGGGTCATTCCTTACCTCGGAGGTTAAATCTTGGACAAAAACCAGGAGCTTGTGTGTGCCGTTGGTGAGCTTCGTAGAATCGAGGACAATGGCTCCACCATTATTTGGTTGTCGTTTACCATCCAAGAACCATGTGATCTTGGATGTCCCAGGGACGAGGTTCGTAAAGGTGAAGGTCTTCTTTGAGGGGCGGTACAGGTTAAAGGTGGTTGCATTGGGGATCGGTTTTTCGATGGCGTCCACCACAACGTAAAGTTGTTTGATGAGCTGCTCAATGCAGACAGCGTTATAAGGTTTGCCCGGTGTCCGCATCATGCTGTCGAGGGCCGGCCGATAGAGTCCGGCCTTAAACCCTCCTGCACCCGCAAAAACGGAGATTCCATTGCTCCCAATCCAGTGCAGCCATTTGGTTCCAAAAGGGCTTGTCGTCACATTGGGATTGTTCGGATCGTTCCCATTGTAAAAACCGGTTTTCCCTTCTTTTTCATCCCCCAGGAGCCCGTAGGTGAATCCCCAGAGTTTCATGGCCCAAGGAAGATTTTTCCTGTTAATGACGGCAAAGGTGGGATCATTGCATTGCCCTTGACGGCTGTCATTGACAAGGATGAAAGCCTTTCCCTCAAAGCCGGGAGCAAGGGCCGCATCGCGCGCCGCAAGCCGATCATCCGCGATAAAAAGGCAGTCCTTTTTTCCCTTGTAGTTATAAGTCGCCCCATAAGCGGTCTTGCGGACAATAGGAGGGTTCTTGTCGGGCTGGCTTGCTCCACTCTCCTTAGAAGCCCGAAAGACGGAATGCAAGTTGAAGTAGGATTTGTATTGTTTGAAGGGTTGAAAGGAAAAGAAGTAGTTTGAGAGGGCTTGGACATCCGCGTTGAACTTGGCCTCCTCGGAGGCTTGATAACCGTCCCCAAGGACGACGATGTCAAAACGGTTGGCTGTGTCCCCGGAACGCAGAATGGTCTTTACCTTTTGGGCTTGTCCTAAACCTGCGCTGATTCCAAGAGCGATGGAGAGGATCAGAGTCTTTCGAAAAAAATGGATGCAAAATGACATATGGCAAATCCCTTTTCGGCCAGGGCAACCCATGCGAGGCAAGGAGCAAGCAGTGGAGATGGACGACCGAATTTGGAAGGAAGTGATTGGGAATGGGCGAAAGCCCCCCTCTCAGATTTCCCTCGAGAGCACTGAGGGAGGACCATGAGAAGGTGAAGGAAGAAGAGAGAGAGACGCGGGAAGGATAATATAGACTTCTCGGTTCTCTGTGCCAAGGGCCTGGAAGCCTTATTTTACAAGGGGTTTTACCGGGTGGGCTATGTCCCCTGGCATGGGATCAGGGAGAACATCGGGATCTTGTCAGAGAGACAATCAGGAGAGGTTGAATCTCCTTTTTCAAGAGGGTGACTTCAGGTCCATTGTGGGGATCGGAAGGTGGCAGGTCTAGCCAATGGCCGGAAGGACCCCTGACACCGCAGGATTTTCCAGGCCCCCCTGCTGGATCATCTTGATAAAGGCGTCGGTAAGGTTCGGATCCAAAATCCGGCCTCGTTCGGAGAGAAGCACCTGCGCAGCCTCATCCAGGCTCAGGGGAGTGCGATAGGGGCGGTGGCTTGTGATCGCATCGAAGTAATCGGTGATTTTGACGATACGTGCTCCGAAAGGGATTTCTTCGCCCTTTAGGTTCTCTGGATATCCGGTCCCATCCCAATTCTCATGGTGGTAGAGGACCATGGGGATGATGTTTTTCATGACCACGATGGGTTTAAGGATCTTTGCCCCAGCCAGGGGGTGATCATTCATGATTTGACGCTCTTCTTTGGAGAGCTTTCCTGTCGAGTTAAGGATGGAATCGGGGATCCCCACCTTGCCGATATCGTGAAGCTTTGCACCGAAGGAGATATCCTCATAGTCCTTTTTGGAGAGCCCAAGGAAGCGTGTGAAGACTTTGGTCGTGCGGGCGACTCGATCAGAATGCTCTTTTGTGTAAGGGCTTTTTGCATCGATCAGGTTTGCCAGGCCGATCATAAAGTCGATCAGGTTCTGCCTCTCCACCTTCTTTTTTTCCTGGAGAATCCGCAGCGCCGTGGCTTGGCCTCGGAGTTCTTGGTGCTCCCTCACTCTGCGGATAAGGATTTCAATCTCCTCGAAGAGAAATGGCTTCTTGAGATAATCAAAGGCTCCACGTTCGATAAAGGGGAGGGTGGTGGCTGGGTCCACATAATCAGTGGTGAGGATCATGGACACTCCGGGCCGGATTTCTTGGATGGTTTGCATCAGGTCAATGCCGGAGGAGCTGATGGAGGCCAGGCTGAAGAACACGAGGAAGATCCTGTCCTCTTTCGCCAGGAGTTCCATGGCTTCCTCGATGGACTCGGCCAAGATGGGATGTTCGCCCCAGCGTGTCAAATGACGGGAGAAGGCTTGCCGGAGAGCTGGGTCTTTCTCGAGGATCAAGATACTGCCCCCTTGTCCTTTTTCGGGCTGGGATGCAGCAGTGCCGGGCATGGTGCTGGCCTTTATCATTCTCCCTTTTTCGGAATTGCCTAGGTGAGGATTGAGGTGAAAGGTTTGGTGCTTTTCCTTACTCTTCGAGGGCTTCCTTTTCCTCGGTGCCAAGGCCTTCTTGGATTCCCTTGGCTTTTTTGGTCGCCTTTTTGGCCGTCTTTTTTGTCTTTGCGGGGAGTGGGGCGAAACTGTCTCCCAGATAAACCTTCCTGACTTTTTCGCTTGCGATCAGGTCTTCAGGGGGACCTTCCTCGAAGACCTTTCCCTTGTGGATGATGTAGGAGCGTTCGGTGATCTTGAGGGTCTCATGGACGTTGTGGTCTGTGATCAGAATGCCAATACCTCTCTCGGAGAGGTTTTCGAGGATTCCCTGAATTTCTTGAACCGCAATGGGATCTACCCCGGAAAAGGGCTCATCCAAAAGGATTAGTTTGGGGTTGGTTGCAAGAGATCTTGTGATTTCAAGGCGCCGGCGTTCGCCGCCGGAGAGGGTTTCAGCAATATTTTTTCGAAGAGATGTCAGATCCAATTCCCCAAGCAGGGTCTCGAGACGACTTTTGCGGGTTTTCCGGGGTACCCCAATGGCTTCGAGGACTGCCAAGATGTTTCCTTCCACTGTCATTTTTCGAAACACGGAAGGCTCTTGCGAGAGGTAGCCCAAACCTAGGCGGGCTCTTTTGAACATGGGGAGCTTGGTGATCTCTTTGCCATTGAAAAAGACTTGCCCTTCTTCCGCTCCAATCATGCCGACAATCATCCGGAAGCTCGTGGTCTTGCCGGCTCCATTGGAACCGAGGAGGCCTACGATTTCTCCCGGACGGACCCCAAGAGAGACCCGGTCAACGACTCGGCGTTTTTTGTAGGTTTTGACTAAATTCCGAGCTTCGAGGAGGTAGTCACCCCTGCTTGTTTCCTCTCTGTCTATTTTTGTGGAAATCATGTGGAAAACTCTTGGGGATGCAGCCCGGAAGGCTTGTGTTTCTTGGAAGTCGGGGTGTGCCTGCGCATTCCCATGCATAAAACGAGGTTTCTGCGAGTTTTTACCGTAACTCTTTTTTCAAAAGGATCTTGTGGTTGTTGTTGTGTCATGCCCGTAGCGATCAGCCCCCTCCCTCCATGATCGAGGCTGGGCTGTCCTGGATGGGATACTCGTGCCATCTTTGGGAATTGTTGAAAAGTGGTGCAAAAGAGTCTTGGTCTGCGTCCTCCATCATCGGATAAGGCCTAAACGAAAGATACCGAAAGGGTTTGCAGGCCAAAACCGGGCAAAGGCCCTTCCAACCACAAAACTTTTCGGAACAAAAGGTGCCCATTGAGGGGGAGAGGCCTCGAGAGTTTTTGTGAAATCCTCTGGGTCTCCTTTGAGTATATGGTTTTCTCCAAAAAAGTCCGTGAAGACGATACGGTGCTTTCGGGTCACCAGAATAGGGTTCTCGTCGGGGTCAATGGGGTTGCCGACATAAAAAGCCCCCCCCCGCAGATTCCCAGTCCATGTGTGAACGGCTTCCTTCCCCGGTGGACAGATTCTCCCCCTCTTATCGATTCCGAGGGTCAGGCTTTTCCAGAGTCGAGAATCCTCGGATGCTTGGGTGTTATCTCCCATCATGAAGAACTTGTCCTTGGGGATGATGATGGTCTTCCCTTCGACCCCATCGGTGGTGTAGTAAAGATCTCTCTTGAGTTCAAGCTGGCTGATTCGAGCGCTGCCTCCTTTGCACCCGAATTCGAGGAAAAGGGCGTCGAGAGGGGCTGGGCGACCCAGGACCGTGGAGATGGCGCCAACTTTTTTAGAGCCGACCCACCCTTCCAGGAGTCCATCGCGATGCTCAAATCGGATCTTCAACGGAATGTCCGAAGGGAGGTCGATGCCCTGTTTTTTTTCGCTTCCGAGGATGACGCGACGACCTGAAACCTCTGCCTTGCTGATCTCGGCTCGGAGGGATTTGGAGGTCTTTCGCACAATGAAGCGGAAACGGAGGGTGCGGTGGTCCCTGGGTTTTTGCTTCTGTTGGAGCCAAAATTCAAGGCAATCCTTAGAGAGTTCCACCTGAAGAGACCAGGCAAGATCGCCTACATACTGAGGGGCATGGTTTCCAAGCCCCGCCGATCCCACCTGAGAAATGATCTTTTCCCGAATGGGTGAGGGGTAACCATGCCAATAAGCGTTTGTCAATCCCGAAGGGGGGAGGAAGCCGGCCCTGGCACCTGATCCTTGATCTGTTCCGGTGAGGACGGCCCCTTGGAAGGTCCAGTCCCCCGCCTTAGTTTCGAACGCTTGGCTTGCGTCCTCATCGCTGCTTTTGAATAGAGTGCGCCAAAGTCCTGCCTGGACTCCCATGGGTTTGCGGAGGATCTCCCAGGTTGATGGCTTGTTCCCGTGTTCTTGGATGTTATAGAGGTCTCCACCTTCGACCCGTAGGTGGTCTCCGGGCATGCCGACGAGCCTCTTAACGTAGTTTTGGCTCCGCTTGAGAGGGTAGCGGAAGACCACAACATCCCAGCGTTTGGGCTCCCTGACGAGGTAGCAAGCCTTGTCTACCAAGATCCTGTCAAAGACCTGGGCTTCCTTGCAACCCATGAGTGTCGGTTGCATGGAGGGTGTGGGGATCTGGAAGGCTTCCACAAGGAAGACTTTGAGTCCGATCGCCACCAGGATGGCCATCGAAGCGGATTCTACAAATTCTCGGATTTTTCGAGGGTGACCTGATTCGGTTTCTTCTTTCCTTCCCATGGGATCCTATTGTGCGGGTCCCGCGGGAAGAATTCACGGGCTTTCAATCTTCCCAGCAGAAGTGTTGTTCTACGCGGCAGATCTCGAAGGGTCGGCGAGCCGGGTTGGAAAACTTGTAGAAGATGAGTTCACAGCCTTGGGATTTGGCTTCCCGGGCGAGGACGGCCAAAGTGCCGATAGCAACACTTCCAAGGCGCAGGACCCTGGAACCATTCAGTTCGATCCGTTCGACTTGCTTGGCAAGAGCTTCTTTGATTTGTTCATTAAGCTTAAGAATCGAAGGATTGCTGGCGCAATCCGGAGGCAAGTCGATTTTTTGGGTGGTCTTGGGAGTTTTCTTGTTCATGCAGAGGGTTTCCAGTTGAGAACCTCCATGTGATCGACAAAATGGGGGATATACCTTTAATCGTTTTCCTTTTCCTGCATGTTCACACCCTGACTTTGGAAAAGAACCCGATAGGGCCTTCTGCTTCCTTCCGCAGCCTATTTGTCGTCATCGGACTGGAGGACGGAGAGGAAAGCTTTTTGAGGGATTTCTACATTCCCAACCATTTTCATGCGCTTCTTGCCCTCTTTTTGCTTCTCCCAAAGCTTACGTTTCCGTGAGATATCACCTCCATAACATTTGGCGGTTACGTTTTTGGAGAGGGCGCGGATGTTCTCGCGCGCCACGATTTTGCCACCGACTGCGGCTTGGAGAGGAATCTGGAAAAGCTGCCTGGGAATCTCCTTGCGTAGCTTTTCTATAATTTTGCGACCCCGCCTTTGTGCTTCGTCTCGATGGACGATGGTGTAGAGAGCGTCCACCTCGTTTCCATTGACAAGGATGCGTAGGGGCACCAACTGGGAAGGGCGGTATTCGAGAAACTCGTAGTCCATGGTTCCGTAGCCCCGAGTGACCGATTTTAAACGATCATGGAAATCATAAATAATCTCTGCAAGGGGGACTTCGAAGTGAAGCATTTGGCGATCTTGCCCGACGATTTCTGTGTTTACATAGCGGCCCCGTCGATCCGTCATGAGTTTCATGATGGAGCCAATGGCATCTGTGGGAACCATGATGGACAGGTTTACGATGGGTTCGAGAAAGGTCTCGATCTGAGCTTGGTCGGGGAGTTCCGATGGGCTGTTGATCTCAATGGTTTTTCCAGAGAGGAGCTTGATGCGGTAGACCACAGTGGGGGCTGTCTGGACAAGGTCCATGTCCTCTTCCCGTTCGAGGCGTTCCTGGACGATGTTCATATGGAGAAGTCCAAGAAACCCGCAACGAAATCCAAACCCCAGGGCATCTGAGGTCTCAGGTTCGTAGGTGAAGGACGAATCGTTAAGAGCGAGTTTGTCAAGGGCCTTGCGGAGGTCTTCAAAATCTCCGGGGCTCGTAGGGTAGAGCCCGCAGAACACCATAGGTTTGGGAATACGGAACCCCGGGAGGGCTTCAGCCCGTGGCTCTTTTTCTCCGAGAATCGAATCGCCGACAACGACATCCTTTAGGGTCTTAATGTTGCAGATGACATAACCGACCTCCCCTGCCGTCAACTCTTCGGTGGGGACCATGCCTGGTTTTAAT
>JALSSW010000117.1 GCA_026984035.1 Planctomycetota bacterium | reverse complement strand
ATCAAAACTGCCGGGGATCTATCCAAGGCGAAACTCTTGGGAGTCGTGCCCAAGGGGAGTTTCATGAATCAGCGCTTGGGGAGCCCCTTCCTTCTCAAAAAGGGAGGCACTCCCTTGGGCACGAATCAAGGCTTTCTGGTCCTCACCCCAAAGGTTGCGGGAAAGAGATATTTCGCGGTCTTGGGTTCGCTGAAAGGCAAAGAAAACCGATCGCTGAATTTGGGAACGAATGGAAATAGTAAAGGACCCGTTCTTGAAACAACCGCGCCTCCTAAACCGGTCCTGCAAAAAACAACGACAGGGGGTAAGGAGCACTGGTATGTCCATTTTGCTCCAGCCGAAGGGCGCGCAGGATTGCCGGACCAAGCGAATTCCCTTGGGCGGGCCTTTAACTATAGGCTTTACTTCGATCCTAAAAAAACAGGGAAGCGGCCGGTGGTTTTTCTGCTTCACGGCCACTCCCAAACTTTTAAATCGACAGCGATTCCCAGCTGGACTCCCAAAGATGCCATCTTGGTCTTTCCTGATGATGACAATCCTCCCGTTTCCCATAGTCTGTGGTTTGGCTATCACGAGAAATATGGGAGTTCTCCTCCCCAAGGGAAGGTGATCGATTTCACTGAAAGAAGACTCTTATGGCTCTTGGATGAAGTCTTGGCGGATCCACGATTCAAGGCCGATCCAAATCGTGTTTATGCCATGGGGCTCTCCTTCGGTGCTGTAGGTGCTCTCGGCTTAGGATTGCGTCATCCTGACCGATTTGCGGCCGTGGGGGGGCTTGTTCCGGCTTTTGGCGTGGAGCATCAGGACTTTCGTTTTGGCCGAGAGATCCAAACCCTCTTTGGGAGCAAAGCCCAGGATCTTCCCACAAGTCAAGGTCCTAAGATCTATGATCTCCTGAATTTCACTGCTCAGTTGGCGGTTCGAAGAAAAACCGGAGTGGCTCCCATGCGTTTTTTCGTGGGGAGGGCGGATGTCACTAATGGATGGACTGAGAAACCTGCTTTTTTCAGGAGCGCCCTTCGGAACAAGCAACCTGGATCTTTTTATTGGGACTATCGGACACATTCCACATCAGGTGCATGGACTCCTCTCGAACAGACTCTTTTAAGGGAAATGACGGAATTGCGGCTGGATCGTCCTCTCCCGGTTTTGAGCAATCTTAGTCTTGACAACAACCCGGGGAATGGAAGCCCTATCGTCGGGGATGGGATTGGATGCATGGGAGGTTATGCCCGGGTGATTCCTTCCTCCATCACTGAATCGAGTTCTGTTCTGCAATTCGATATAAGTTTACGTTCAGACTCTCGCCGATTGGATTATGCCAAGCTTCCTCTAGCTCGAGTGGATCTCACTATGCGGCGCCTTAAATCCTTCAAGGTTGTTCCGAGGGAAATTTACAGGTTGCAAGTGCGTGCTAAGGGTAAAACGAGGGTTTTGGAGGAGAGAGTCGTGATTCCTGATGCTGATGGACTCCTGACTTTTTCTCAAGTCGAAATTTCTCGGGCAGAAGTTCGAAGCGTTTCGATTTCTAAGCTTTCTCCCCCTCTCCCCTTTGCGCATGCGGGCGGAGCGATCCATCTTCAGGGAACAGTTTTTCTTACTCTCCATGCGGCAAAGATGGCTCCAGCTCTCGTGATGATCGGTTCTAAAAAGGTAAAAGTCCAGACAGCTTTCGGGGTATGGAGAATTGGAGATCCCATCTTTGTTTGGGGAGGGCTTCTTCCGTCAACGGGAGAAGTCGTGATCCCTGGTACTATCCCTGGGATCCCTTCCCTTAAAGGCGTTAAAATCTTGGTGCAAGGGATGGTGGGAGCGAAGTTTACAAATCAAACGGAATTCCAAATCCAATAAAGATTCGATCTGGGGAAGTGAGTTGAATGCTTCTGAAGGGGTTGTCCTCCAGGGCCGGGAGGAAACTCTGATTGCATTCATGCGGATGCTCTTCCCATGAAACTGGGAATCAAAGCCGATTCGGGCATTATCCTCCCAGGGATTGCCCACCAAAGGAGGAAAGAGATTTGCTTAGACCCTTTTTTTGTTGCATAGCACGGTGAATTGCCAGGTTTTGTTTGAGTTTTTGGATCTCGGGGATCAGCCAAGTCCCAGGGCAAAAAGTGGCGGTGGGACGGATCTCTTGGTGGGAAAATACTTGGGAGGGAGGGATCCGAAAAGTATCTGAGAGGACCCATACGAGAGCCTGCATTGCCCGAATTTGGGCTGGAGTTGGGTGGCTTGCCCCAGCTTGTCCTTCTTGGAAGTTTCCTTGAAGACAAATCCCTATATTGTGTTTATTGGTTTTGTTGTCCCCTGCATGAGCCCCTTGGAATTTGAGTTGCCGCCCTTCAAAGATTCGTCCCCAGGGGTCAATGAGAAAATGGTATCCGATGTCACCCCAGCCTTTTTTCTGGATTTGGTTTCTTTGAATAAGACGGATCTGTTGCGTTGCTTCTTCAGGGGTTTTGGGGGTTTCCATGGCCGTATGGTGAATGGTAATCCTCGTGGGAGATCCCATGGGAACCATTTTGCCGGGAATCGCTGGTCGGTTTTTCCAGGCAGCTCGGGGGAGAATCCTGAAATTGGGAGAGATGGCTTTGGCCTGAGAATGGGGCGAGGTTGGGAGATTGAGCTTTAATCGGCGCGTCATTTGAGAAATCAAAGGCTCGAGGCGGGCTTTTTCGATGGATGGAATCTTGGCAAGAACAAAGTGGGCCTTTTGGAGTTTGCCGCCTTCGAGCAAGCACCAGGCCTGAAGGGCTTGAGCCAAAGAATGGACCCATGGGTTTTTTGTCGTTTTCCGAATTCTCCAAAGTGCCGATTCGCTTTTCTGCATCAACCCAAGGCGGCTTTCCAGGACGGCCAGCCGTAAGCTTATGGCATCTTGATCCCTAGGAGTTAAAAAACTACCGTCAAGGGAAACTCCAGACCTTTGTATGTTTTTAAGGGCTTGGATCTCCTGGTTGGCGGAGTATCGAGGGTTTTTTAAGAGAGAAGCCAGTTGGAGGCGTGGAAGAGGACCCCGAAACGAGCTCATGGGAAGGCTTGTCCGGTGGAAGTTATCCTTGATGCTGTGACAGGAGGGGAGAAGTGCAAGCAATCCCAAATACCATATGATCGCAAATCGGCTCATGACTCCTCCTTATTCCGATTGATTCACGAAATCGTTTTTCCTGAGCTACCGTCTTCCTCGAAGAAGGGGCTTTTCCCAGATGCCGTTGAATTTTGAGACCCTCCAATTCCGAAATCCCCGACCTTCCTTTGGCCTTGAAGCTTGGAAAAACCCCCAAAAAAACTCGAAGCATTTAGGTTTTTTAAAAAAACTCAGAGAAATACGATCTTGAGAAACAAGCGGGCGATGTCCCATTTTCGAGATTCACCGCCATCCAGGTTTTCCATATTACCGAATCTTCAGCGGCATTTCTTTGAAGGAATCTCTGAATCTTTTTCTTTAGGGAGAAAGAGTGGGCGGGGGTTTTCCTGCCTCCTTTGAATCTCAGGATGCATGCTTTCCCAAGGGGAACCTCAAAGGGTTCAGGGAATGCCAAAAAATGCCGAAAGCTGAAGGGCAACCCCTTGTTTGAGGGCTTTAGTTCTAGGCTTGTTCGGAGCAACAATGCGATGGGTGTAGACGTCAGCATGAAGTTATGTGGGGAGGTGGACTACCTCCGCCTTGTTTGGCAAGCAGTGGGGGGAGTCCTTGAATCGATTTCAATAGCCGAAGATGAAGAGCAGACTCGGTATAACATTCTCCTGGGGGTCCAAGAAGCGGTTACCAATATTCTGAAGCATGGATATGGCGGCGAGAATGCACCTGTCTATCTGGAGGTTCGCAAAGAAGGGGGGCAACTCTTCATTGAACTCCAAGATGAGGCTCCGCCCTTTGATCCGACAAAAGTGGTTATGGGACCTGATACCGAGAACTCTTCGTTTCTCCCTGAGGGGGGGTATGGGATCCAGATCATTCGAGCGGTCATGGATGGGATCGAATACCAGCGGAAAGACAATAGGAATTGCTTAATCTTATCCAAGGTTCTTTCCCCGGTCGCGACAAGAATCTAATCGGGGGACACTTGATCGGATCGGGAGCAAGAGAACTGGCAGATGGGCTTGCCCTTTGCGCTTCCCATTTTGTTTCTGGAGGGGGAGCAGAGGGCCTTCGTGTTTTTGACAAGGATGGCGTCCTTCTGGCAGAAGGGGGAGCAACCAATCTGGATGAGGGTGTGGGATTCGTTTTGGGAAGCCGAGGGCTCCAAATCCACAGTCTTCCCGAGGATCGCCGGGCTTTAATAGAAGGAATCGATATCCCCGGAGGGAATCGCCTTTGGGTTCTCTTAACTGCGGAAATCACGCAAGATCAAAAAATCCTGAGGAGTTTTGTCCAATGGGTCGCTGACATTCTCAGGCGTGAAGGGATGCGGGATTTTGAGTCAGATGACACGACAGTACATTTACTGAGCTGTTTTGAACAAATCAGAACCGTCCATGATCTTGCTGAGCATTTGCCGACCTGCAGAACTCTTTCGGAGATGGCCGAATTTTGTCTCAGTGCTTTGAACCGGGGGCTCCCCGCTCGGAAAACCTTACTCCTGATTCATGAGGATGAAGGCGTGAAGAGCCATGTCTTCTCTCTTGAAGAGGAACAAGGAAGCCGACGTTTTCAAGCAAGGACTTTTCATGTGGACAAGATCCGCCTTACAAGTCCTCTTGGGGTGGCCATGGCAGAAAACCGGGCCATCTATGGCCCAAAAGACACTTTCAAAATTCCGAGTGGTTGTTTGCTTGAGGAAGCGGAGAGAAATCTCCTGGTTGTTCCCATTGTCTTTGGGGAGGACAATGAATCTTTGGGCGCCCTCATTCTGATGGACTCTTTGCACTTTGAAGGGGACAGCCAATCTTTCGGAAATCCAGAAAAGGAAATGGCCCAATCGGTTGCGGTGCTCCTTGGTCTTTTACTAGGCACCAAGAAAAGAGCTGCGGCCGAAAAGGAACTCCAAATCGCAAAGACGATCCAAGAGACTCTTCTGCCGGAAAGGGCTCCAGATTGGGAGGATTTGGAAGTTGCCGGGAAAAACCGCCTCGCAAATGCAGTAGGGGGGGATTTTTTCGGGTTCTTCGAAGCTGAGGATGGGCGGAAAGATGTTGTGATTGCAGATGTGTCTGGTCACAACATGGCCTCGGCCATGGCGATGGTCATGGCCCGGTCTCAACTGCAAGTTTTGGTTGAATCGATGGAGGGGCCTGGAGAACTCCTGGGAGCTCTTGGGCGTTCGCTCTACTCCGATCTCATGCGCAATGATCTCTTCTTGACCGTCTTCCATTTGACTTTTGGCCCCTCCCAAGGGGGAGCAGTTCCTTTTCGGTATACCAATGCGGGGCATAACCCCCCTCTCCTTGTTCGTCGGAATGGAGAGACCCTTTGGCTGGAGGGTGGGGGGCCTGTCATTGGCTTTCTTCCGGATATGAATTATGGGGAAACCCAGGGGAAGCTCTTCCCCGGCGATGTGCTCTATCTCTACACCGATGGGGTCACGGAATCTCAGGACCTGAATGGTGAAATGTTCGGCGAGCAGAGGTTGGAAAAAATGGTTCTTGCTTCTCGGGAGTTGAGTTCTCAAGAACTTGTGGAGAAGACCTTTGAAACCCTTGAGAAGAACTGCCCCAAGGGTGCGGTTTTCGATGACATCACTGTGGTTGCCCTTAAGGTCAGAGAAAAACGGCATGGAGACAATTCTGCCATTGAAAGACCCGGAAGCGAAAAGCCAGAAAAGACCAAGGGGAGAGTGTGATCATGGGGAATGAGAAAACAATTCTCGTTGTGGATGACGAACCTTTTATCTTGAAATCATTGACATTTATTTTGAGAAAAGGTGACTTTGAGGTCATTGAAGCAAGGGATGGAGAAGAGGCTGTTGCGATGATTGAGCAACACCGGCCTTCCTTGGTGTTTTTGGATGTCATGATGCCCAAGATGAACGGTTACGATGTGATTCAGAAGGTCCGCTCCAACAAGGACTTGGAAGGGGTGTTCATTGTTCTCTTGACCGCCAAGGGGCAAGAGACGGACCGAGCCCAGGGGATGAATGTTGGGGCAAATGACTATCTCACCAAACCCTTTAGTCCGAGCCGCATCTTGCAGGTTGCAAGAGAAATCATGGATATGGATTGATCGGGATCTTCCCTTTCATCCGAGGGCTCTCTGGTCTATAGCCGGTGTATGAGCAAGCAAGAATTTGTCTTTGATGTTGGGGAACAGACCTTCAAAGAGCGCGTTGTTGACGCAAGCAAAAGGGTTCCCATCCTTGTTGATTTCTGGGCTTCCTGGTGTGGTCCCTGCAAAAGTCTTGGTCCAGTCCTTGAATCGCTGGCGGAAAGCTATGGAGGGGGGTTCCTTCTTGGGAAAGTAGATACGGAGAAGGAGCAGCGTCTGGCTTCTATGTTCCAAGTCCAGAGCATTCCTTTTGTGGTTGGGTTTAAGGATGGAGCCCCGGTGGATGCTTTTATGGGGGCTCTCCCGGAGCCTGAGATTCGGTCTTTCTTGGATCGAATGGGGGTGAAACCTCTGTCCCCAACCGAAAATTCGGAAAAGGAGCTCTCAGTGTTTATGAGGGCAAGCACCAAGCTGAGGAGTCAGCCCTCCAAGGAGGAAATCCTCCAAGCTTTGGAAGAGTTGGAGTCCATCCCAGAGGATGAAGAAAACTATGGGGAATCCCAGCGTATTCTCTCCGCCAGAAATTGGTTTTTAGGGGATTTCCCCGGGAAGGGCGAGGCCAAAGAGGAGATGGATAAGGCCCTGGAATTGTGGTTAAAGGGCGAGTGGGAAAAGGGGATGAGACATCTTCTTTTTTCTGTTCGCGAGGATCCCTCTTTCCAAGAACAGCTGGCAAAAAAGGCGCTGGTTGCCTTGATGACCCTCTATTCCAAGCACTCTGAGGTCGTCGAGGAAATTCGGCGTGAATTGGCTGCTATCCTCTATTGAAAAGGGCTTTCATGGGGGATTTCACTGAAAAACCCCATGAGATCGGTGATAGGTGGATTGATGTCCCCTGGAATTATCAGAAACCTGTTACAAGAAAGATTCTTGAAGCTGCTTGCCTCAGGTGTTCTCCTGTTAGAATCCTATGTTCATTCCTTTGGGAGATTTTGACCCCGACAGTTCTTGGTGAGGGTGGAATCTCCTTCTCAAAATCAATTGTTGGAAAGAGTAAGGAGTTTGGAATCCTGCTTTGACTCCCTATGGGGAGCACAGAAGGTCCTGCCGTTTTCCTTTCCCTCTTTTCCTTTCTCAATCCGTTTTCAACTCCCTCTCATCTTCTTCTGCTTGTCAGAGGAACTGAGGGAATAAGACCGGAGGTCTCGAATATTATGGTGATGCAAAGCGGAAAACTGGGTTTTTCCCGGCATGTTCCCGTCCCCTCTCTCTTGAAGGGAGGCCAAAGTAAGGGTGGTGGGCAAACAATCACAGGAGATCCATCTGAGGATCTGAGCCCTTGGCAACCAACTGTCTCCGATCCTTGGGATGAAAAGAAGGCGAAACACCTATTTCGTCGGGCAGGTTTTGGTGGCAGGCCAGATGAGATCAAAACTCTCGTCAAGATCGGCGTGGACCGAGCTGTGGACCTGTTCTTGATTGTGCCAAACTTTACGATTCCTGATCAAGGGACTCATATTCTTCCCACGGGGGAAATCCTCAATCTGGATTTCTACACGGGGCAGGTGGCTGGTTGGCTCTACTTAATGGCCAATAGTCCATGGCAGCTTCAAGAGAAGATGTCTCTCTTCTTCCATGACCATTATGCCACGGGGATCAACAAAGTTCGTTATTCCCAGCTCATGGGGAAACAGATCAACCTCTTTCGCCAAACAGCGCTGGGGACCTTCCGAAATCAGCTTATTGGTGTTTCGGCTGATCCAGCGATGCTCTATTGGCTGGATAACCGCCTCAGCCGAAGGGGAAAGGTGAATGAAAACTATGGTCGCGAGATCATGGAACTCTTTTCCATGGGAGTCAACGGGGGCTATTCCGAAAATGATGTGAAGGCCTCGGCAAAAGCCTTTACGGGCTGGACGAACTTCTTGGGTACTTTCTATTACCGTTCCAGCTACCATGACACCTCTAACAAAGTCTTTCTGGGAAAGACCATTGTTGGACGCTCAGGTGCTGCGGGGATTCGGGAAGGCATCGAGGTGATTGATCAGATCCTTCGGCAAAAAGCTACGGCCGAGTTCATGGTCCGAAAGATTTGGGAATGGTTTGTGTATGAGAAGCCAAGCAAGACTTTCATCTCCAAGCTTGCCGCTCGCTTTATGGCGGACGGATATAACTTCCGGACCTTGATGGAGACCATCTTTAGATCCAAGGCGTTTTATTCTGCCCGGGCGATGAAGAAGCTCGTCAAAAACCCCGTTGAATTGGTGATCGGAGCCATTCGCAACACCAAACAGGAAAAGCAGGTGAGCTATCTGCGGGTCGCAAACCGCTTTTTGAATATGGGCTGGCCTCTTTTGAACTTTGCGGGACCTGACGGACTCCCTGATGGGGTGGATTGGATCAATTCCCAAAATATCATCAATCGATCGAATTTTGCTGCTGAACTCCACACGAATTCGACTCGGGGCTACCTTCACACCATTTTCTCGGGCTACTATCTTTCCCGAAAAGATTGGGTGTCCGAAGTGCGGTCCTTAGGGCTGACGACCCCGACACAAATCGTGGACCACTATCTAAGAGATCTCTTGGATAGCGAAGTCCCCGCGAAGGTCCGAACTGACTTAATCGACTACATGACTCGTAGAGATACCGGACGGTTCACCTGGAACTTGACAACGTATGGGCAGCTCAAGATCTCGGGTCTTGTCTACCTGATCATGAATCTTCCCGAGTACCACATGAACTGAGGAGGACGAAAATGAGCCTATCAAGACGTGAATTCCTCGCCGGTGGTCTCGGAGCCGGCCTTTCCCTTCCCCTAATCGATAAGGGCTTGGTTTTCGAGCAACTCCAGGCAATGGGGGGCACTGAAGATGTCGTTGTATTCTTCCAACTTCGAGGAGGGAACGACATGCTTCACAATATCTTTACTCCGGATGAAACTAAATATGGGCAGGCAAGGCCAACCCTGAAGATCCCCAAGTCCAAGGGGCTCCAGGTGAAGACCAACAGCCCCTATTACCTCAACCCAAATCTGGCTTCTTTGAAGAAGCTGTTTGATGCAGGGGACTTGGCGATCATCAACGGGATTGGATACCCCAACCCCAATTACTCTCATTTCAGATCCTTGGATATTATTGCTACCGCAGATCCCACAGCGACCTCCGCTTATGCGGGTTGGTTAGGAACCTACCTGAACAAAGCCTATACCGGCGGTTTTCAGATTCCTGCCATCGATCTGGAAAGCAAGTTGAATCGTTTCTTTGTGGGACGGCCGATTCCTACTTTCACAAACGCGGCGAACTTTAAGTTTCGGCCCGATTACGCGACAAGCTTTGATTCAAAGTTGGAATTGGCTCTTATCGAGTCCAATGCCAAAGTCCCCAGGGTTGGCGCGGATCCAAACCTCAAATTTGTTTCAACAGCAATCGGGACGACTCCTGGGGACGTGGGTTTGATCCAAAATACGGGAGCCAATTATAAACCGAAGGTTACCTATCCGAGTGCGAACAGAAACGAACGTCGGGTCTCCGCGAGTTTTCAGACCGTCGCTCGTTACATTGTGGGGGGACTGCGAACGCACATCTATCAGTTCTCCCTCGGTGGCTTTGACACGCACGCCAACGAAGTCTTGGCGTCGGATCCCACTCAAGGCAATCTCGCTGCCCTTCTCAAGGCAGTTGCTGATGGGACAAAGGCCTTTTTGGATGACCTAAAGGCTCAGGGCTCCACTCGAAGAGTTGTGGTCTACATTTTCTCCGAGTTCGGTCGTCGGGTCGGAGAGAATGGGAATAACGGAACCGATCATGGAGCGGCCGGGGTTGCTTATGTGGCCGGGAGCCCCGTCAAGGGTGGACTCTATGGTGCCTTCCCCGATTGGAGCAAGGTGAATGGTCCAAGTTGGAACCGTCAGAATTTCCAAGCTACGACGGACTTCCGCTCGGTGTATGCAACCTTCCTTGAAAATTATTGGAAGGTGAATTCCGCCCTGGTTTTGGGCAAAAAGTGGACTCCTTTGTCCTTCCTCTAAGCCCTTCAAGGCATTTGTTCGAATCAAGCATGAGAGCCGCCTGGTTCAATCCCGGCGGCTCTTCTTAAAGGGGTTTTTAGGGTCTTCTGATTGAAGGATCAAAACCGTTTCCTTTTCATCAAGGGTGACTCCTCGTTTGCGGGCGAAGAAGGTTCTATTCCCTCGAACCTGGATGGCTTCAAGGGAAAAGGGGCCTTTTCCCAGGCTGAGAAATTGGAATCGCCCCTTTGAATCTGTCGTGGCCTTTCTTTGGGATGTGGTCGGAGGGAGAAGTTCGGAGCTGAGCTTGACCAGAACTCCCGAAACAGGTTTTCCCTTAGGGTCAAGGATCCTCCCTTCGAGATGAAACCCTGTGGTTAATTGCAGTTGGAGTCGATGGATTTGTTTGGAAAAGAGTTGGACCTCCCGAAGCATTTCATTGTGCAGGCCGGGAAGGATGTGAATCCTATATTTTCCCTCGGGAAGGCCTCGAAGGTGCAACCTTCCAAGGGGGTTGGTCCAGAGCTTCCATGTACCCAGTAGATTCAAGGCATCGAGGCTGAGGCCTTGAATCTTCAACGCTTGAATCCGGACAGGATCTCCTCCAGAAGGCATTCCATCGGGAGAAAAAACTTTGAGGTCTAATCCTGCTGAGGGATGGAGCATGGGCTTTAGAACAGTATGGGCCTGGCCTGCCTTTGCTTCTGTGTAGCCTAGCTGCCCATTTGGGCCTTCAATCTTCACAAGAATAGGACCCGGCTTGGGAATCCCTTGAATCCGGATTTGCCTTGGGTTTATTCCTTTCAAATGTCTCTGGACCCGTCTTCCCAAGTCCCACCACAGGATTGTCAATTGAAAGTTTTGGGTCTTTTCTCCAGAAGCGGAGGGGAGCTGGATTAGGACTTCTCGACCTTTCTCAGCCGGAATCTCTAATAGGCTCCGCTCTCCGGGTTGGAAGGGACCTAGGTCCAGGGCCCGGAAAGAACCCGGTTGCATCTGGACCCAAGACTTAAGGATCAAGCCTTGAAGGCTGGGAATCTTCAAAACCCTTTTGGAGAGAGGGAGAACCCCTCCTCCAGGTGGTGCAAAAAGAGGAGGGAGCAGGAGGGTCTTTTTACATCTTGAATCTACCTTTTCTTGGATGAGGGTAGCGGGTTTTTCCCAATGAGGACGCAGCCATTTTTTTTCCTTGGGGGATAAGGAGAAAGAGAGGGTTGCGCTGCAAGAGTCCTGTCGGAGGATTCTGAGCCGAAACTTGCCGGGAGGAAGGAGGATC
>JALSSW010000116.1 GCA_026984035.1 Planctomycetota bacterium | reverse complement strand
AAACAGGCCAAGAAGGATCCAAAAGGTTTTGGAACCCTGCATCTTCGACGCACCTTTGGGCATACTCATCTTAAATCCCAAATCGCTTTCGAAGCTCGGGAAGGATCTCGTCCATGACCTCGGCTGCTTTTGCAAAGTCCCAGGTTGCGGCTTTGAACCGAGAAAGAGGTTTGACTCCGTCTGGCACCTTCGCTTCTTTGTGCAAGGGGATTTGAGCCGAGCCACTCTTCGCCAGAATCTCTTCCACCCGGGCCGAGCAGAGGAAGTCGGCCAAGGTCTTCGCATTCCCTGGATTGGGTCCTCCCTTGATCAGGGCAACTGTATTCGGGATTACAAAGGTTCCCATGCCCATTTGATCGGGATAGACCGCTATGACCGGAAAGCCTTTCTTGAGAGCCACATTGAAATCGTCTGTATCTGTGAGCCCGAAGGCAGGTCCCTTTTTCGCCGAAACCATGCGCATGACGGCGCCATTGGATTTGGCCAAAGCGACCTCATTTTTCTTGAGTCCATCCAGAAAACGTCGTGCCTCCTTTTTCCCCAGCATCTGAAACAAGCCTGCTACATGGGTCAGCGTCGTCCCGGTTAGAGGCCTTGCCATCGCTCCCTTTCCCTTAAATCGGGGAGCAATCAAATCCCAAATGCTTTTCGGCCGCATCTCCACATCCGGAATTTTCTCAGTGTTCACGATCAGAACCCTAGCCCGGGCGCCAAATCCCACAAATCGCCCCTCCTCATCCTTCCAGCGACCTTCGATCCCCCTTGCGGTCGGCCAGTCATATCCTTTAAGAAGGCCTGCTTTCCCCAAACGAATGGTGTGAATGATCTCGTTGTTCCAAAACACATCTGCCCTAGGGTTTTTTGCTTCCTCCATCAGAGCCATCACAAGGCCAACTGTCTTATTCGCTTCGGTGTCGTAACGAGCCTTTACCGGAATCCCCGTCTCCTTTTCAAAGAGTCGCACGATTTTCTCCGCAGTATGCTGGTCCGTCGCGCAATAGAGGACCACATTGGAATCAGGTTTATGGCTGCAAGATGCTGAAAATAAAAAGGTTGCGCTACATATGAGGGCAAGGATGGCTTGCTTCCCATGAGGTTTTTTCGGATCAGTTCTTCTCATCGTTTTTTGCTCCTTGCCCTGAGACTTTGGCAGAAGACAAGAATCATTCCATTCCCTCTTTCACTCTGAAGAATCATAGGGGCGAATAGGAACGAAGGAATGCTTTGGTCCTTCTGACCTTCGAGGACAGCTCGAGGTTCTGGGAGGAAGTGGCTAGGATCCCAGACATGGAACAATACAAGCGGGCCTTTATTGAATTTATGGTCGAAGCGGGAGTGTTGACTTTTGGAGATTTTAGAACCAAGAGCGGGCGGAAGACTCCCTACTTTGTGAACACCGGCAAATACCGAACAGGCGCCCAGGTTGCCCGTCTGGGACGATTTTATGCAGACGCCTTTCAGGAGAACATGGAGGGGGAGAAGGTCGATGTGCTTTTCGGCCCCGCCTACAAGGGGATTCCCCTGGTTGTCACAACAGCCATTGCACTCGCAGAAGGGCATGGGAAGGATCTTGCTTTTACTTTTAATCGCAAAGAGGCCAAGGCCCATGGGGAGGGGGGGCGTCTGGTGGGGCATCACCCCAAAGATGGGGAGCGAGTTGTTTTTATCGAGGATGTGACAACGGCGGGGACTTCCATAAAGGAGACCGTGCCTCTCCTTCGAGCCCAAGCGCAGGTGGAGTTGGCTGGACTCCTTGTTTCAGTGGACCGAATGGAGAAGGGAAAGGGGGATCGCTCAGCTCTTCTTGAAATCAGTGAAGAATTCGAGATGCCCTGCTTTGCCATCGTTACTCTTGACGAAATTGTCACCCATCTCTCCCAGAACCCTGTGGGAGGTCGGATCGTTCTTGGCCCAGAGATTTTGGAGCGCATCCGGGCGTACCGGGATACGTATGGAGCAGACTCCCATTCCTAAGTTCGTTTTTTCCTCTGTAGCCCCAGCCTGACAGGAAGATTTCACAAAGTCTGGAGCTCCCTTGCAGGGAAAACCCTCTTGGATTTAAGCGTTTCGAATGAATAGTAGATGTTTATGCTGCGGGCACTTCGTCGAATCTCTTACCTTTCCTACCCTCTTTTCATCCTTTCGATTCTATTCCTTGCTTTGAGCTTCCTTGGGGAAACAACAGATGATCGGCAGGGCAGGTTGGGAATTGGGCTTCTTTGGCTTGGTTTTGCCTTTGGGTTTCAGTCTTTGGGATGTGAAACCCCTTTGGCCTCAGGAAATACTGGTGAAAGGAAGGTTCCCAATTTGTTTCTCGTGAGATCTGTTCTCTATCTAGGACTTTTCGCAGTTTTACTCGCGGGCGTTATTTTTTTGGTGAAGCAGGGAGGTTTACAAAACCCCATCGGCCTGGGGCTTTGCTCGGCAGGCCTGGGGCTTCTTTCTAAGGGACGGGACATGTTGCGATTGAGAGAGGGGGAAACTGAAAAAAAGTAAGGCAGGTCTTTCCCAAAGGGGGAGGTTCGATCTTTTCTAGGGCAGGATTTGGGGGCATGATCCTGATCCAAAAGAGAAAAGAAAAAGAAAAGGACTCGTGGTTATGAAGCTAGCAAAACGAATGGGGAATCTGGGGACCGAAACAGCTTTTGAGGTTTTAGCTCGGGCCAAGGCTTTGGAGGCCGAAGGGCGGAATGTTGTGCACTTGGAGATTGGGGAGCCCGATTTTGATACACCCGCCAACATTATCCGAGCGGGGGTCGAAGCCATGCAGGGAGGATGGACCCATTATGGCCCTTCTGCTGGACTCCCTGATTTGCGCGAAGCAATTGCCGCGGAGATTGGGCGGACGCGGGGGATCTCGGTGGGCGCAGACGAGGTTGTGGTTGTCCCTGGTGGAAAGCCCATCATGTTCTTTTTGATGCTCGCTGTGTTAGAAGAAGGGACGGAGGCGGTTTATCCGAATCCCGGCTTTCCGATTTATGAGAGCATGATTCGATACACCGGTGCCAAAGCGGTCCCTGTGCCTCTAAGAGAGGAAAACGAGTTTGCTTTGGATGTCGATGAGCTCGCCGGGCTTTTGAACGAGAGGACACGCCTTTTAATTCTGAACTCTCCCAGCAACCCTTGCGGAGGAGTGCTTTCCAAGGGAGATTTGGATCGTTTGGCTCAGGTCTTGGAAACCTATCCAGAACTTTGGATTCTGTCGGATGAGATCTACAGTCGCATACTTTATGAAGGAGAACATCATTCTCTCGCGGCTTATCCAGAGCTACGAAAGCGGGTGGTGATTTTGGATGGGTTTTCCAAAACTTATGCGATGACTGGTTGGAGGCTCGGATATGGAGTCATGGAGCCCGGGCTGGCGGCGCGAATTGCCCAACTTCAGACGAATGCCACTTCCTGCACCGCTGCCTTTACGCAGAAGGCAGGGATCGAAGCTCTGACAGGCCCACAGGGCGAAGTTGAAAAGATGGTCCAAGAATTCCAACGGCGACGGGATGTCATTGTGGAGGGTCTCAATGCTTTGCCGGGGGTTTCCTGCAAGAAGCCCAAGGGGGCTTTTTATGTTTTTCCCAATGTCAAGGAGTTGGGGAAGCCCTCAAAGGAACTGGAAAACTTGCTTCTTGAAAAAGCTGGTGTGGCAAGCCTGACAGGGACGAGCTTTGGGGCTTTCGGAGAAGGCTTCCTCCGTTTCAGCTATGCGAATAGTGTTGAGAATATCCAAGAGGCTTTGCGGCGCTTTCGGGCATTGATTGGCAGTAACTTCGAGGAGACTGTGGCGTGAAGGGGATGGACTTTCGTTCCGATACGGTGACTCGCCCCACCGCCGAGATGCGCAGGGCTATGGCAGAAGCTGTGGTCGGAGACGATGTCTTAGGGGATGATCCTACGGTGAAGGCCCTTGAAGAAGCTTTCGCGGAACGTGTCGGAAAAGAGGCTGCAATGTTCCTTCCGTCCGGGACCATGGCCAATGTTTGTGCGATCCTCACTCATTGTCGTCCCGGAGATGAAGCTGTGATGGAAGAGGGCACGCATAGCTTCCGCTATGAAGGGGGGGCAGCCGCTCGCCTGGGGGGTATCCAAGTGTGGACCTTTGTCCGAGAGAATGGGGTGCCGGAGGTCGAGGATTTCCGTTCGCGGATTCGCAATGGGAGTGATCCCCATCAACCTCGGACTGCGTTGTTCATTGTAGAAAACACCCACAACCTCGCCGGGGGGCGGGTTGTTCCCAAGGAGCGACTGGATGCTGTCGGGGATTTTGCGCATGAGCGCGGAGTCAAGCTTCATGTGGATGGGGCAAGGCTTTTCAATGCCGAGGCAGCATCCGGAATTCCGGCAGCAGAGCTGGTTTCCAAAGCGGATTCTCTGATGTGTTGCCTTTCCAAAGGATTGGGGGCGCCTGTCGGTTCCCTTCTGGCGGGGGAAGAAGCGTTTATTCAGGAAGCTCGGCGTGTCCGAAAGGCCCTGGGGGGCGGTATGCGCCAAGCGGGGATCTTGGCCGCGGCGGGCCTGATCGCCCTCAAGGATGGGCCCGCAGCCCTAGCTGCGGATCATGCTCGGGCTAAAAAACTTGCCATGGTACTTGCCGATTTGCCAGGTTTTGTGATCGATCCATCCGAAGTTGAGACGAACATGGTCTATGTGGGGCTGGAAGGAATTTCTGGACCGGCAGTTGTGGAGGCCTGTGGAAAAAGAGGTCTCCTTGTTTTGGCCGTTCGGGAGGACCGACTGCGTTTTGTCCTCCATCGTGATCTTGATGATGAAGCTTTGGGTCAAGCGATTCAGATCTTAAACGAGGTGGCCAAAGACCCTTTTCTAAAGCAGAGGGGCAAGGCGCAAATTTCGGGGAAGTTCCCCATGGACGACGGGGCAACCTGGGAACCGTCTTGATCTTGGAGAAAAGGAAAATGAGTATTTTTAAGGCCTATGACATTCGGGGTATTTACCCCACCCAGATCGACGAGAAGATTGCTCGGCGCGTGGGAGAAGCCATGGTGGATTACCTGGAGGCTCGTCGACTGATTGTCGGTCATGATATGCGCACGATGGCGGAATCCATGACGGATGCTTTTATCGAGGGGGTTCTTTCGAGGGGCTGCGACGTTACGGATATTGGCTTGGTTTCGACCCCTGCGGTTTACTGCGCGATAGGTGAGATTGCTTGTGATGGTGGCGCGGTGATTACCGCTTCCCATAATCCCAAGGAGTACACGGGGATTAAGATGTGCAAAGCTGGGCCTGTCCCCCTCTCTGGGGATGAGGGCATTCCCGAGATCAAGGCCCTCAGCGAAGGCCCTGAGCCTGCCCCAGCGGCCAAGCCGGGAAAGCGGGAACCCTTTGATATCAAGCCGATTTACATTGACAAACTGGTTGAACTCACCGGGGGGCCAACTGCGATTGCTCCCCAGAAGATCGTCGTCGATTATGCCAATGGTATGGGAAGTTGGGATGCGCCCGAGGCCTTTTCCAGGTTTAAGGGGCTTGAGGTGATTCCGCTCTACGACACCTTGGACGGGACCTTTCCCAACCATGAAGCGAACCCCTTGCGGGAGGAAAACCTTGAGGATCTCAAAAAAACGGTCCGTGAACAGGGTGCTACCCTTGGACTTGCCTTTGATGGGGATGCCGACCGTTGTGCCTTTGTAGACGAGGAGGGGCGAACGGTTGGGGCGGACCTGATCACGGTGATTTTGGCTCGTTTCATGCTTGAGAAACACCCCGGACGCGGGATCATCTATGATCTTCGTTCCTCCAAGGTCCTTCCCGAAAAAATCCTCGAATATGGCGGGAAGCCCGTGAAGGAGCGAGTGGGGCATGCCTTTATGAAGGCAACGATGAAGCGGGAAGGCTGTATCGGGGGTGGGGAACTCTCCGGGCATTTCTATTTTGCCGAATTCTACAACTCAGATTCAGGCCTCCTTGCGGGTCTTAGGGTCCTCGCCCAATTGGGAAAAGAAGGTAAAACCCTGAAACAAGCAGCGGATGAACTACGGATCTATTACCAGTCCGGCGAAATCAACTTTCGTGTTAAGGACAAAGAAGAGAAAATGGAGGCGGTTGTTAAGGCCTTCCCAGGAGGGAAGGTCGAGCGCCTCGATGGGATTTTGATTACATTTCCCGATTGGTGGGTCAATGTGCGGCCTTCCAATACCGAGCCTTATTTGAGGATGGTGCTCGAGGCGGACAGCCAAGAATTACTGGAGGAGAAGAAAAAGGATTTGATCCATCTTCTTGGGACTCCAGTTTGATTGCGAAAACCTGAAAAGGGAGCACAGGTAATCTGTTATGAATGAGCCAAGGCCCCATTGGGGGGAAATCCGGGCGAAGCGGATTAGGAAAAATGAGGGCAAACTCCGATTCTTCGGCGTTCCCATGGACTTAGGGCAGGACCGGCGTGGCGTTGACATGGGTCCCTCTGCGGTGCGTGCTGCAGGATTTGCAGCAAAGCTTGGCCCCTTGGGTCTTGAAATCCGAGATGAGGGGGATGTCTTTGTCCCCAGCCCAGAGGCTCGTTCCATGGGCAATCAAGAAGCCAAGTTTCTGGCAGAGATCGCCGAAACTTGCGATGAGTTGAGCTTACGGGTGGAGGCATCCATGGACGCAGGTGAGCGTCCCATCGTGGTGGGTGGTGACCACTCAATTGCCATAGGGACGGTGGCGGGGGTCTCTTCACACTTCCATAAGAAGGGGGAGTCCATTGGTCTTCTGTGGGTGGATGCACATGCGGATATGAATACCCCCGAGAGCTCTCCCAGTGGGAACGTCCATGGTATGCCCCTTGCTTGTTGCTTGGGGATCGGTCCCGAAGAGTTGACCTCCCTTAGAGGATTCGCTCCAAAAGTGAATCGGAACAACGTGGTTCTTCTTGGTATTCGTAATCTCGATGATGTTGAGCGGGAGATTGTAAAAAAATCCGGAGTACATGCTTTCACTATGCGAGACCTCGATGTGCGCGGGATGGCTGATGTCATGGAGGAGGCCTTGTCCCTCCTTTGTGAGGGGACCCAGGGTTTCCATGTTTCCTTCGATGTTGATGGCTTGGATCCCTCCATTGCCCCCGGCGTTGGGACCCCTGTCCGAGGAGGTCTAAGCTTTCGAGAAGCCCATCTACTCATGGAAATGGTTTCGGATTCTCACAAAGCCCTTTCCTTTGAAATGACTGAGATCAATCCCATTCTTGATCAAAGGAATGCAACGGCAGAGATTGCAGTGGACCTTCTCCTCTCCGGTTTAGGCAAGAGGATTCTCTGAGCCATTTCCTTCCATCCCACCTGGGGTCTCTCGGAAGGCTCAGGAAAAAGCTCGGTAGGCTTGGCTATAGGCTATTGAATCGTGACGTCGATGGGGTTGGTCATTCCCCCGGAGAGGTCCAGCTTGAGTTCGAGGGTCTGCATACGGAACTTAAGCCCCTTAAGGGACTGGTTGTTGGGAATGGGATAAACAAGAGAAAAGATACCTGTTCCATCCGCGGGACCGAAGGGTTGGATGAAGGCAGCTTTTTGCACTTCAAGTTTTCCCCAGAGGGTTGATAAAGGTGGCGCGAGGGGGAGACCGATCATGAGAACCATGAAGCTTCCGGGACGCCCACGCTGTGTCAGGATGTTTGTGTTTCCGATTTTGGGAGTCCCCTTGTTGGTGAGATCCGGAAACGTTGGAGCCTTCCCTGTCCAATCCAGGCGGAAGATGTTTCCTGTGCCGTGGGAAATGACATAGATTTTCCCGTCACTGGCTTGGATGCAGTCAGTAGGCCCGAAGATCCCCTTGATTGTGGATGTGCTGATAACCTTATCAGCCGGGTTCCCGGCCATCTTCAGGATGCGGACTTGGTTATTGTTGTAGTCGCACAGGAAGAGATCGAGCTGGACGGATGCGGGGTATGCTTTGCTGTAGGCAAAGGCGAGCCCCGTTGGTGCAATGGTGGGTGTCCAGGTCAGGATGGGTTTGTCGTAGCCGGGCTTACCTTGGTTTCCCAATTCTTTGGGCCAGCCGAAGTTTCCTCCGGGTCGAAGGATTTGGAGTTCATCATTCGAGGTTGGTCCGTTTTCACTCTCATAAAGTTTGCCAAGCACTGGGTGCCAGGTCAGGCCAAAGCCATTGCGGATTCCCACACTGTAAAAAGGCTTTGTCTTCCCAAAGGGATTGTCACTTGGGATGCTGCCGTCGAGATTGATCCGGTTGACTTTGCCGGACCACTCAAAGGCCCTCATATCCTGAGACCTCTGGGGTTGCGCGCTGTCTCCAACAGAAACATCGAGCTTATTGTCCGGCCCGATGGACATCCGGCCACCTGCGC
This sequence comes from Planctomycetota bacterium, assembly GCA_026984035.1. GTDB lineage: Bacteria > Planctomycetota > UBA1135 > UBA1135 > HyVt-539. The sequence goes on along the minus strand of JALSSW010000116.1, from coordinate 41,095 downwards.
GCGACCAAAAGGAGAAAATATCATCCTTTAGGACTTTCAGATTGCTTCCAACGTAGATCCCGTTTTTTTTGATCGCTGTGTAGCGGATGACCCGACCAACGACCTGTCCCTTCGTATTGTTGTGGTGCTGGTAGACAAACACATAAGGGGCTTTACTGAAATCCCTGGATACAGCGACTCCGATGAGACCTCGTTCATCTTTGGGGAAAGTGTTGGGGACAGTGGCAAAGGGCCGCGAGTCGAGTTTCCCTGTCTTGGGATCGAAGAGACGGAGTCTTCCTTTGAACCTTTCAGTGATGATCATCATCCCATCGGGGAGGTTTGCAACATTTGTGGGACGGTCCATCAACTCCGATGTCTTCAGCATGGGAGTTGCCTTCCACTGTGCGGGAAGATTGTTTGAAAAAAACGAGCAGGCTAAGAAAAGCGAGGAGATCGCTAAGCGTGCATCCATTGAGGTTTTACCTTCATGTTGATGGGATTAAGAGTTGAACGGAACGTGCGAACCTGCACCCCCAGAATCCTATCACAGGAAAAGGGTCAATGGATCCATAGTTCAACTCGATTCGTGAACCGAGTCCCAAGAGTCGGGTGATATTCCAATGCTTGGAAGCTGGCACGAAGTCCTTGTGCCTTAGGTGTGGATGGGATTGGTAGCGCAAAAGTGGCTATGCCATCAGGGTTTCCCAAGGCCCCAAAAAATGTGAGGAGGGGGAAAACCTCTGCAGTTCCAAAGGGGGTTTGGGTCGGAGGGTCGATTCGAGGACCAAAGAGAAGAAACATCATCGAGGATGGGTGTCCTCTTTGGACCAGCCAATTTTGAGAGGGGATGCTTTGCTGACCGATGAGTTGAAGCTCGGGAAGGCTCGGAGAGCTACCCTTCCAATCAATCCGATAGATCTGGTTTCGGTAGAGATCAACGGCGTACATTTTACCATCGCGACCCATGCGAACATCTGTGATATGGACTCCGATGGGAAGCAGGGTTTCTCGAAGAACCTTTCTGAAGCCTTGTCCCCCTAGCTCTAAAATGCGCAAGCCTCCCTTGTTGTAATCGGAGATCCAAAGCGAGTGGACCCACCGTTTGGGGTAGACAGTCCCCACGTAAAATTCCATTCCGCAGGGAGCAAAGCAAGGAGTCCAAGTATAGATGGGCTTGTCATACCCGGGCTTGTTCTGGTTGCCCAGCTCCCTAGGCCAGCCATAGTTTCCCCCCGGGCGGAGAACTTGAAGTTCATCATTGGTGCTGGGACCATTCTCTCCTTCGAAGAGCTGTTTGGTCAGCGGATGGAAGGCGAATCCAAAGGAGTTCCGGATCCCCATTGCAAAGAAGGTGCTCTTGGGGCCAAACGGGTTGTCCTTGGGGATTCTCCCGTCTGCTTGGATGCGATGCATTTTTCCACTCAGAACTGTCGCTGATTTATCCTGAGCCCGGCTGGGAGAGGCATTGTCGCCTACGGTAAAGTAAAGCATTTTGTCGGGGCCGAAGCGGAGATACCCCCCATTGTGGATACGAGTGCCCGGGATGTTATCGAAGATGATCCGAGAGGCGATGGCTCTGTTCCCTTGGGCTGTAAATCGAGTAATACGCCCAAAAGTTTGGCTTCCTTTTTTGTAGTGTTGGAAGGAATACACATAGGGCTTTGTTGGGAAGTCGGGATCGATCGCGAGTCCTAGGAGCCCTTTCTCCCCGCTTGCGTCGGTATTGAAGAGCTGGGCAAATGGGAGCTTTTGGAGTCCGCCCCCTTGGGGAGCGAAGATTTTAATCAGTCCCGAACTGCGTTCAGAAAAGAAGATTCTTCCATCTTTAGCAATATCGATGCAAACCGGTTGGCTGACACCCGATTTTGGAGGAAAGAGAGGGGTTGCTTGGAATTGTCCTTCTAGGAAGGGGGAAAGGAGGCCTACTGAGAAGGCCATTGCAAAAAATGGAGATCTGGAAAGAGCCGATGTGATTTGCATGATGGATTGTTGTGGCCTTGTGAGAGAGTTGGCTAGCAATATTCATGACTAAGCTCCCCCTGAAGAATGCATTTTTGGAGATCAACCCGTTCTTCAGGCCGTCCATGCTGAGTCTCTTTAGGACTTTGCATGCACTTGAAACTGTCTCATGAATAAAACTGGTGTAGAGATGGAGATAGAGGATCGCACATATTACTTGGATTTCTTTGTTGAGGGTAGAGAGTTTGTTTTCCAATACTTTCTTATGCTTTGCAACATGGCAAATAGGATCTTTTGTCTCTGCTTTTTTGAGCTTGATTTCCCTCCAACCTGGAGGTCTCCATTGGGGGAACCATGGATTGTGTCGAGAAAGAACCCATCGCATCGGAGCATGGAATGGCGGATGAAGTAAGTCACCAACCAAGAGGGGGGAGTGCTTTGACAGAATTGATTGGGACCCAGAGAATAACCTCCGAAAACTTTCCAATGCCTGGGGGCCACCTTTCTTCCCATATAGAGAAAACTGTCCAGATTCAGCGGGGATTGTGTGTTGGTATAGTGCAACACGATTCCGTCCAGGAGAGGGCCATAGTCAGCCAAGTTCTCGGGGATGAGGTCGAAGAACTGGCCGATCAAATTGACACCAACGGGACGAAGGAAGGATCGCATGCGTTCGAGGGTGCCGGGATGAAGAATGAAGAGGTTCTTCCCTCGAAAGATTTGAGGAATGTAAAGGGCCACTAAGGATGGATGTTTTTTTGCGAGTTTACTGATTTCTTTTGCCCAACGAACATAAGCGCCGAGAAAAGGTTCAGAGTTACCTCCCAAGGTTGGGGGGCGAATGGCAATCCACACTTTTGCTTTGACTCTGCTCAGGCGATCCATGTGGTCCAAAAGCTTGGGCAGGTTTTCCCAATCCGTTTTGGATTCGGAGATTTCGATGACAAGACTGTCCCCCCCGAACAGGGCGAAGCTCTTCATGAGAGCCTTCAAATCCCAGCGTCCTTTATCGGGGATGCCTCCAGCTCCCATTCGAAGGGCGAGAAGACGATGGGGAGTTAAAAAGCCCATTCCTGTCCCCAATGGGCGGAGCGGGGGGGGTTGAGTCTTCTCTTTCTTGGGGTGGCTGTGGGGTTGTTGAGCTGCGGGAACCATTGCAAGCCAAGGAAACAGAAGGGGTACCAGGACAATCCATCGATGCGCAATGTTCATGGGGATAGGGTAACCAAGATGAATTTGGACATTGACCCCTCTTTTTGAGTTTTCACTCGATGGAGATGGAGTGAGCACCTGAGTAAAGAGGGTCGGCATCAAGCTCGATCTCATGAATCCAGTGAGCTATTGTTCTTACCATGGGTCGGCTGGAATCTCTCTATGTGTGGTATGGCTGGACGATCGCCCTGCTGCTTTTCCTGGGTGGAGAAGGCGTGCAGAATCGATGGATTTGGACCCTCGGTCATTTCCTTGTTTTTTTCCCAGCTCTAGGTTTGGCTCGTTTGCGGTTTGGCCCTCTCAAGCTTGTCATGGCTCTGTTAATGCTTCTCTTGGCCTTTAACAGCCTGGGGAAAATCCTTCCCGATTTGGTGCCCTTCCCTGGGGAGGTTTTGGTGATGGGTTGGGATCGGGCCTTGGGGGGGGATGGGATTCGACGTTTTTTGCGGCAACCGCCCATCTGGTTGGTAGAGATTTGTACTCTTTGCTATTCGAGTTTCTATTTTCTCCCTTTCTTTTTGATCGTTGCGCTCTATCGGCGGGGAAAGGCTGGATTGGTTCCCAGTTTCGCTGTGCGTATGGCTGGAGGGTTTTTGTTCTCCTACTTAGGTTATGTGATGATGCCGACTTTGCCTCCCTACCGGTTTGTGGATTTTGGGGGGGCATTGCGGGGTGGGATTTTCTATCAAACCTTGGATCCTTTGCTGAAGCATTACGAGGGGCTCAAGCAAGACTGCTTTCCTTCAGGGCATACGATGATGACCTTGCTTACAGTGCATTTTGCCGGGAAGCATGCAAGACAACAGTTGTGGTGGCTTGTCCCGGTGAGCTTCTTTTTGGTTTTGGGAACCCTGGTTCTGCGTTTGCACTGGCCCGTGGATTTGATCGCAGGCGCAGTTTTTGCTTGGATCGCTCTCCGTTTGTTTCCGGAATAAGAGTCAGGCCATGTGATCTCCTGGTTTTCTAAGGGTTTGCCTGCTTTGGCTTAGTCTTGCAACAACTCGCCGAGAATTCTTTGCACCGTTTTGCCATCAGAAATGTCCCGGTATTTCCCCATCCAGGCCTTCATAAACTTCCCCATCTCCTTTTTGTTCTCAATCCCTAGGTCAGCAAGAAGGGCCTTTGCCTTCTCCCGGACCTCTTCTTCTGTGAGTTGTTGGGGAAGATAGGTTTCGATCCATTCGAGTTCGCGTGCTTCTTTGGCTGCGGTTTCCTCCCGCCCCACCTTCTTGGCCTCGACAATTGCATCTGCCCGCATTTTGGCCCCACGACGAAGGACTGCGAGGACCTCAGGTTCATCGAGCTCTTGTTTGTTGCATTTGATTTCTTCGTTCCGAATATCGGCAATCAGCGTCCTGATCAGCATGAGGCGCTCCTTTTCATGCGCCTTCATTGCTTTTTTTTGATCCTCTTTGAGTCGTTGTAGGATTGATTGATTCATTCTTGATCTCCCTTCTCCTGGTTCTCATTGCTGTCGTCCACCACGCGGGCGCAAGCGACCACCTGGTCTCCGTCTTTAAGGCGAATGATTCGGACTCCTTGTGTGTTGCGGCCGATTTTTGAGATACCTGAAGCGGGGATACGAACAATCATTCCCTTTTGGGTGATCAGCATCACGTCATCGTCATCTTTGGTGGGGATGACCGAAACAACAGGTCCGTTTCTATCGGTGGTTTTAATGTTGATGATTCCTAGGCCGCCACGGTTTTGTCTGCGATATTCTTCAATCGGGGTTCTCTTGCCGTAGCCATGGAGGCAGACCGTCAGGATATCTTCATCCTCATCTGCGATGACAAGGGAGACCACCTTGTCGCCTTCGCGGAGTTTAATCCCTCGGACCCCTCGAGCAACACGGCCCATGGGACGTGCGTCGGCTTCGTCGAAGCGGATGATCTGCCCGGCAGACGTTGCAAGGAGTACATCTTGATTGTCGCGGAGGAGACGTGCTCCCACCAGGCTATCGCCTTCCTCCAAAACCAAGGCACGGATGCCTCCCTTTTTAGGACGGGAGTATGCGGCCAGGACCGTCTTCTTGACAAAGCCCTTTGCTGTGGCCACCAGGAGGTAGCGATCATCGAACCGGTCCACACGAAGGACCCCCGTGAGTCTCTCGCTCTTGTCTTGAAGTTCGAGGACGTTGGGGAGAGCGCGCCCTCGAGCCGTCCGGTTCATTTCGGGGAGTTGGTAGACCTTGAGCCAGTAAACCTGTCCCTTGTTGGTGAAGAGCAGGAGGTAGTCGTGAGTGGAAGCGATAAAGAGTTGTTCAAGGAAGTCGCCTTCTTTGATGTCTCCTGCGTTGACCCCCTTACCACCCCTTCCCTGGCTTCGATAAGCCTCAAGGCTGGTTCTCTTCAGGTAACCTTGATGGCTAATCGTGACCACCATGTTTTCTTCTTCGATAAGGTCTTCAATGTTGATATTGGGGTCTAGTTCTTCTTGGCTGATTTCTGTTCGGCGCTTGTCCCCGATCTTTGTGACCATCTCATCCAATTGTTCTCGGATGACATCGTGGATGAGGCGGACATCGGCCAGCATGGCCTTGTACCCTTTGATCTCTTCAATGAGTTCTTGATATTCCTGCTCCAGCTTCTCGATTTCCAGGCTTGTGAGTCGCGCAAGGCGCATATCCAGGATGGCTTTGGCTTGGATCTCTGAGAGTTGGAATCTCTCAATCAAGGCATTGCGTGCATCGGAGACGGATTGGCTCTTTTTGATGATCTCGACGACTTCATCGATGTTGGCCAGGGCGATCCTTAAGCCTTCGATAATGTGCAACCGGGCTTCTGCTTTGCGCAGGAGAAACTTGGTTCTTCGGGTAATGACCTCGACGCGGTGATCTCTGTAACACTCCAGAAGCTCTTTGAGGTTCATCTCCTTGGGTTGCCCTTCAAAAAGAGCTAGGTTGATGATGGAGTAACTAATTTGGAGAGGAGTGAACTTCCAAAGTTGATTGAGTGTGACGGTCTCATCATCAACAGCTTTTTTCAATTCAATGACAAGGCGTGTTCCGGTTCGTGCATTGGTCTCGTCATTGATATCGGAGATTGTATCAATGCGCCCGGACTTAACGCTGTCGACGACTCCTTGAATGATTCGATGGAGGGTTACTTGGTAGGGGACCTCAGTGATGATGATGTATTTGCGGCCCCTCTTTTCTTCAATGTGATGGCGGGCTCGGATAATGACTTGCCCTCTCCCCGTGCTGTATGCCCTGCGAGAGCCAGCGCGCCCCAGGATGATTCCTCCGGTGGGAAAATCCGGTCCCGGAATGATTTTGTGGAGCTCTTCGACCGAGATGTCTGGGTTATCAAGGAGAGCTTGGATCCCGTTGGCGATCTCACCTAAATTGTGAGGAGGCATGGATGTGGACATGCCCACGGCGATCCCTTCTGATCCATTACAGAGAAGATTTGGAAAGCGCCCGGGGAGCACCGCGGGTTGTGTCAGGGTCTCATCATAGTTGGGGACAAAGTCCACGGTATCCTTGTCGAGGTCCTCAAGCATATACATCGCTGCGTAGGACATCCTTGCTTCTGTATAACGCATGGCTGCCGGATTGTCCGGGCGGAACGTTCCAAAGTTCCCCTGCTTATCCACGAGGACATAGCGTGAGTTGAAATCCTGTCCCATCCGAACCAGGGTTGGATAAACAACAGCCTCCCCATGGGGGTGATAGTTACCGGAAGTGTCTCCGCAAATCTTGGCGCATTTCCGGTGCTTGGATCTCGGGCCCAGGTTGAGGTCGTTCATTGCCACCAGAATGCGTCTCTGTGAGGGCTTGAGACCATCCCGGGCATCAGGAAGAGCTCGGGAGTGGATGACGCTGAGGGCATATTTGAGATAAGATTCTTTGATCTCTTCCACGATGTTTCGGGGAAGGACCTTGCCGGTAGATTTTTCGTCTGGGGTTTCGCTCATCGAGTTCTCGAGGGCCCTTTTTGCAAAGACTAAGGAAAGTCTTCAGTATGGGGGAAGCAAGCTCCTCGAGCAACGGAAAGATTGCAGGACTTTTTATTGTAAATGTTTTTTTAGTAAGCACTTAAGAACTAATTTTTGCAGGATTTGTTGGCGATTCTGTACCCTTTCCAAAAAGCCTCTCAAAGGCCATTGCTGACAAGGAAGGACCCATCCGGTATCACCTTCTCTATGCGCCTTTATTGTTCGATTCCGGCTCTCTCCCTTTTTCTCTTCTTGGGGGCCTGTAGCCCCAATCCTTATCCTGGGGAGAAAGGGAAGATCCTGCATATGGGTTTGTTGGCCCTGCCAAAAAGCCTGGATCCTCCAGGGGTGGAGGACATGTATTCGGGGATTATTGCATCCCAGGTTTACGAGGGTTTATTCCAATACCATCCCTACGCACGGCCTTTCAAGCTGATGCCAGCTCTTGCCAAGAGCTGGCCTAAGGTTTCGAAGGACGGCAAAACCATAACTTTTGAACTGAAAAAAGGTGTGCACTTTCAAGACGATCCCTGTTTCCTTGGTGGGAAGGGAAGAGAAGTTGTTGCCCAGGACTTTGTCTACTGCTTTAAGCGTTTTGCACACCCCTCGGTGCAATCTAAGGGATGGTGGGTTCTGGACGGAAAGATCCTGGGGCTCAATGACTGGCGTAAGGCACGTAGTCTTGAAATCGCTGATTTGCGCAGGGAGGGAAAGAACCCAAAGGATCTTCAGGGAATCGAGAATCATGTGAAAGGTTTGGAGGCCCTTGGACCCCATACCCTTCGAATTCGTTTAACGCAAACCTACCCACAAATTTTCTGGGTTTTGGCAATGCCTTACCTCTCGGTCTATCCCCATGAGGCGGTAGAAAAATACGGGGATGAATTTCGGAATCACCCTGTGGGGACAGGGCCTTTTATGGTCAAGAGTTTTAATCCTGTTTATCGAGTGATCTTAAAAAAGAATCCTACCTACAGAGAGGTGCATGTCCCTGACCCTCGGAATCGCCCAGAGGACCGTCTCCCTGGTTGGGATTGGGAGGCGGACGAAAAAGCCGGGATCCTCGTGAATGCAGGAAAGCCTCTTCCTCTTGTTGATGGGATGGAGATGCGTTTCATCTTGGAAGATCAGCCGAGATGGCTCTATTTCAAATCAGGCTATCTCGACTTCTTGATTCCGCCCAAAGACAATATGGATGAGGCGATACCGGCGGGAAAGCTCAGTCCGGAGTTCGTGAAGAGGGGCGTTACCCTGGAGACGATTGTTGAAACGGGCACGGTTTATACCTGCTTGAATACCGAAGATCCGATTCTTCGGAATGTGAACCTCCGTCGTGCGATTTCCTTGGCTTTGGATCATCGTTGGATGATAAAAAACCTTTACGCAGGGCAGGCCCTCCTCGCCAAGTGCCTGATTCCGCCGATGATTTCTGGATTCATTGATTACCATCCCTACATGAAAAGTGATGGGTCGGCATGGGTTGAGAAGGCCAAGGAATACCTGAAAAAGGCAGGTTATCCTGGGGGGCTCCGAAAGGATGGGAAGCGCCTGACTCTTACTTATGAGAGTGCTGGAGCGAGTGCCACGCAGATGCAGTTTGCCTCCAGGTTTGCACAGGATCTCCGGCGGATTGGGATTCGGGTCGAGAGGGTCGTCAATACCTTTCCCCAGATGATCGGCAAGATGCGGAAAAAACAATTCCAGATTGCCGGTTTAGCATGGGGTTTTGACTACCCTGATGCCCAGAACATCTTGCAACTTCTTTATGGTCCAAATGCATCCCCGGGTCCTGGGGCTGCAAACTTCCACAATGCTAGATTTGACCGGCTCTATAGGAAGGCCATGCTCATGATGGATTCTCCCGAGCGGACCAAGGTCTACCAGGAAATGGCCAAGATTGTGGCCGAGGAAGTTCCGTGGGTGCCTCGAGTCCACCGGCTCCGTCGGGTTCTACGGCAACCCTGGCTGAAAGGAATGAAATATACCCAGGTTAATTATCAGTTTTGGCGTTATTTGGATCTTGACCTTGCACTCCGAAGGAAGAAGGTTCTTGCTTGGAACAGGGTCTTTGGAGGAGGGAAAGAATGATCGGTTTTGTTGTGAAGCGACTGCTTTATAACATCCCGGTCCTCCTTGGGGTGGCCTTGATTACGATGCTTCTGTTTAACGTTGCAGCGGGAGACCCTGTATCCATCAAACTCGGGAAGATCGCTAAAGAAGGGCAACGGAAAGCCTTGGCCAAAAAAATGGGGTTGGATAAATCTCTGGTTGCCCAATATGGAGATTTTTTAGTTCAGACTGTGACTCTCGACTTTGGTGATTCCTGGAATGATAATACGCCGGTCCGCAAGATTTTTTTTCGGGGAGTGGGTCCTACCCTGAGCCTCTCTATTCCCGCCTTTTTGGCTGGAGCGTTTTTATCCATCGCTTTGGCTCTCCTTGTCGCTTTCCACAGGGGAGGTTGGTTGGACCGTTTTATGACCATGGGGGCGATCGCGGGAATCAGTATTAGCTCACTTGTTTACATCCTTGTTTTACAATGGCTTCTTGCCGATCGGTTTAAGCTGTTTCCCATCTGGGGATATGAATATGGTCTGGGGGCTTTTCGCTTTGTTGCTCTTCCCATGTTGATTTGGGTGCTGCTCTCGGTGGGCCAAGATCTCCGTTATTTTCGAACGGTGGCTCTCGAAGAGATCGGGCGGGACTATGTGCGAACGGCGCGAAGCAAAGGACTCAGTGAGAATCGCATCCTCTTCAAACATGTTCTACGCAACTGCTCGATTCCCATCATTACCCGGCTAGTGATCACCGTTCCCTTTTTGATCACAGGTTCCTTTCTATTGGAGATCTTTTTTGGGATCCCAGGTCTTGGTAGCACTCTATACACGGCGATTCAAAACTCCGATTTCCCGATCATCAAGGCTTTCACCATGTTGGGGACGGTTATGTTTATCCTTTTCAATATCTTAAGTGACGTACTCTATGCGTATTTCGATCCGAGGATTCGACTCTCATGAGTAGTGATGGAGCCATGTTGGATACCTTGGAAGAAACGGAAGAACTCCGGCTCGAGGTCCGTGGCCCATGGCAAGAAGCATGGCGACGCTTTAAGAAGGATCGCTTTGCCATGTTCTTCTTGATAATCTTTGGGGCCTTTTTCCTTCTGGCCTTTTCCGCTCAGATTGTCGAATTGGTGCAAGGGGACCAAGCGTCCTATGCCAAGAGCTTGGGAGAGATGGGGTATGACTTTCCCGATAGTCATGCAGCTCCTACAACCAAGGCTTTTCCTCTCGCGCTTTTTGGCTTGGATTGGAGCGGGCGAAGCGTTTTGCTTCGAGTCTATCATGGCTGCAAGGTGGCTTTTCTTGTGGGAACTTGTGGGGGGCTTCTCTCTGTCCTTATAGGGATGACGCTTGGGCTTTTGGCTGGCTTCTTCGGGGGTTGGGTAGATGGGCTCATTGTGTACCTCTATTCAACGGTAGCTTCGATCCCCTATCTCCTCTTGATGCTGGCCTTCGCATTCATTCTCAAGCAGGGCCATTTTGCGGAGGTCTATCGCGAATCCTTTCTTTCCAGTTATCTAAGTTTGGGTTTGTTTAATATCATCCTCGTGATCGGGATGACTTCGTGGGTCTCTCTTTGTCGCTTGGTTCGAGCAGAGACTATGAAGGTGCGAGAGTTGGATTTTGTCCAAGCCGCGAGGTCCTTGGGTTTTGGCAAGTTTCGTATCCTCTTCAAGCATGTCCTACCCAACGTTTTCCATCTGGTGATCATCAGCTTTTCTCTAACTTTTGTGATCGCGATCAAGACAGAAGTGATTTTGACTTTTTTGGGCGTTGGGGTGGATAAGGAGCCTTCTTGGGGGAGCATGATCGCCATTGCCAAAAATGAACTGATGCGCGGTATCTGGTGGCCGTTGGCTGCGGCCGGGGGAATGCTCTTTCTCCTGACTCTTTCCATCAATTATGTGGGGGACGCCCTGCGTGACGCCCTCGATCCCAAGTTGAAAGACTGACTTCAGTAAGATTCCGAACCTGCTATGAACGAAACTGCCAATCATGAATCCTCTCTCTCTCATCCCTCTGGGGTCGAAAAGCTCTCGATTGATGCCATCCGCATCCTTTCTATGGATGGAGTGCAGAAAGCGAATTCCGGGCACCCCGGGACAGCGATGGCTCTGGCTCCTCTTGCTTACATTCTCTTCATGAGGCATCTTCGGCATAATCCCAAAAACCCCGGATGGATGAACAGGGACCGGTTTGTGCTCTCCTGTGGCCATGCTTCGATGCTGCTCTACAGCACCCTATATCTGAGTGGTTATGATCTCGATATTGGGGATTTAAAAGAGTTTCGCCAGTGGGGGAGCAAGACTCCGGGCCATCCCGAGTACAAGCAAACTCCCGGTGTGGAGACAACCACGGGACCGCTCGGGCAGGGGGTTGGGATGGCGGTTGGGATGGCGGTGGCTGAGGCGCATCTCTCCGCAAAGTTCAACCGAACGGGGCATTATGTTGTCGACCATCATACGTATTTCATTGCTTCTGATGGGGATCTTATGGAGGGGGTTTCCCATGAATCTGCTTCGTTGGCTGGGCACCTCAAGTTGGGAAAGCTGATTGGGTTTTGGGATGACAACGAGATCACGATTGAAGGAGCGAGGAGCTTGGCTGACAGCGATCTGGTACAAGAACGCTTTGAGGCCTATGGTTGGCACGTGATCTCCGTGGAGGACGTGAATGACCTAAATGCCCTCGATGATGCGATTGAGGCAGCTCGGGCAGAACTCTTACGACCTTCTTTGATTCGAGTGAAGTCTCACATCGGGTATGGGAGCCCCAATAAGCAGGATAAGGCGGCTGCCCATGGGGCGCCCTTGGGGGTGGAAGAAATCCGGCTTGTCCGAGAGCGTTTGGGGTGGAAATGGGAAGAGCCCTTTTTTGTGCCGGAGGAGGCGGTTGCTCATTGGAGGCATTGCCTGGATCGGGGCAAGAACTTGGAGGAGGATTGGAAAAAAGAATTCAAAACATACCAAAAAGCATATCCTGCTGAGGCGGAGGAACTTTTGCGTTGGGAGAGTGGAAGGCTTCCAGATGATTGGGAAAAAGGGATCCCTGACTTTGCCGGTGAGGTAGGAAAGTTTGCGACTCGCTCGACTTCAGGAAAAGTATTGAATGCATTAGCAAGCAAAGTTCCAGAACTTTTGGGTGGGTCCGCTGATCTTGGACCTTCGAACAATACGCATTTGAAAGGCTTGCCTGACTTCGAGGCCGGTAGTTTGGATGGGCGAAACTTTCACTTTGGGATCCGAGAGCATGGAATGGGGGCCATGATGAACGGCATGCTGCTCCATAAAGGCTTGCGTCCCTACGGGGGAACCTTTTTGGTGTTTTCCGACTATATGAAGCCGGCCATCCGCCTCGCGGCTCTGATGAAGCTCCCCGCGATCTATGTCTTTACTCATGATTCTATTGGACTCGGTGAGGATGGACCTACGCATCAACCGGTTGAACACATTGCGGCACTTCGCTTGATCCCCGGAATGCGGGTTTTTCGACCCTGTGACCCTGCGGAAACAGGAGAAGCTTGGCGGCAGGCTCTCCTTCGCAAAGATGGTCCGGTTGCCTTGATCCTCACCAGGCAAAAGGTGCCAACCTTGGATCGAAGTGTTTATGCCCAGGCCGGCGGCCTTGCTCGTGGGGCTTATGTTTTAGTGGATTCTCATCCTTCCCCTCCAGCTCTTGTGTTGATGGCCTCTGGGTCCGAAGTGGCGCTCGCTCTTGAGGCTTTCAGACAGCTCCGCAAAGAAGGAGTATCGACAAGAGTCGTGAGTGTTCCATCCCTGGATTTGTTCTGTGAGCAGGATCCAGCCTATCGAGAAGAGATACTTCCTGTCGGCATCCCTCGTTTGGCGATAGAAGCCGCCAGCCCTATGCCTTGGTATCAAATCCTGGGAGGAAAGGGGGATGTGATTGGATTGAACCATTTTGGTGCTTCGGCCCCTGCTGAGCGACTGTTCCAAGAATTTGGGTTTACTCCTGCTCATGTCATCCAAAAAGCTAAAGCACTCCTCGCTTGAGTCTGTTCCCGAGGGTTTTCAAGTTTTTGAGGGCTTCCCTCCCATTTGGCGGGAGGATGCACGCATCCTGATCTTGGGGTCGATGCCCAGCATCCGTTCCGCTCAGTTGGAGGAATATTATGGACATAAGCGGAACTACTTTTGGGAGATGATGGGAGAGATCTTGGGGTTCGATGGGAGGCTTCCCTACTTGCTCCGAGTGGAACAATTAAAAGATGCTCAGGTGGCCCTTTGGGATGTGGCCAGGCTCTGCCTCCGGAAAAAAAGTAGCGATGCTTCCATGAGAGACGTCAAAGCCAACGACTTTGGACACCTGTTTAAAGTTTGTCCTCACCTTTGCCGGATTCTCTTTAATGGGACCAAAGCCCAAGAGCTTTTTCATCGATTGGTTCTCCCTAAGCTCTCTTGGCCAGGTTCTCCCCTGCCGATGAAGTGCCTCCCTTCTACCAGCCCTGCCTTTGCAGCGATGCCTCGAAGTAAGAAGACGGCCCTTTGGCGCGAGGCAATGCAAGAGTAGGCTAAAGGCTTGTCCTGTGGATGAAGTATCCTCGTCGTAATTGTTGTCACTTTTGGTCTATCTTTCTCTGACCACGAAAGCACCCCGCAAGTCATTCAACTTGTATCCGGTTGCTTTGTCCTCCGGATAGAGCCTCGCAAGAACTTTGCGAGTTTTTGGATCGATGGACTTCGGGTCCCCATGGCATTTCAAACAGAGGGCATTCGAAAGATAAATGGCCCGCAGATACACCAATTTCCCATTGACGGGTTCCACAATGTCAGGACTCTTTGGGGATAATTTTTGAAGTAATTCGCGTTCATCCAATGTGGGGGTTCCCGTATGAATGTTGCGGACTCTCGTTCCAATGCGGTGAATGCGGAATTTCTGGGTTGAGAATGACTCTGCGATCTTTGGTGCCTCTTTGGAACAGACTTCTATGGCATAGCTTGGTCCACCTTCGGCAATGGCGGCTTTCAACCTCTGTCCTAAAGCTTTCATGAAAGCATCCGTTACTTTTTTTCCTGACTCCCGAAATGCTTCCTTCGTTGCGGGCAAAACCTGGACCTTTTCTTGCTTGCAGGAGATCGGGCTTAACATCCAGAGGAGGGCCATACCAGGAAGGATAGATTTGAAAAAGCGCTGCATTGAGCTGTCCTCAAGAAAAGTGCGAAAGCCTGTTGATATCCATGGATGAGTGTCCTGCAAAGAAGAAAACCTAACAACTCCTTCGCCGTGAGTCAGGATTGGGCAATCCAAAACAGGACTCGACTTGTTTGAATCTTCTTGGCCCTTGCGCACCAAAAAGTTTTGGAGCAGACAATTGAAAGATCTTGGGATCTTTCTCCTGAATCATTGGGGCAGGTTTCCGTAAACTGGCAACCTTCTCCTGGAGCCAAGAATGAGTAATCCCCGAACCGCCAGAAAGTTACAGTACCTTTTAGGGCTTGCCTTCCTGTTGGCTCTTGCCTTCGGATTGCAGCAGATCCTCGTTACCATGGGAGAAGAGGCCGGAAAAAATAGATTTCCCATGCATGTCCTGTTTAAAAGTGCGCAAGGGATTCGGCCCGGGTCTCAGGTGAAGTATCGGGGCGTGGTCGTGGGCAAGGTCAAACGCATGCACCTGGATGAAGGGGATGATCGGGTGCGGGTGACATTGTCTTTACTCCGGGAGGCTCGCGTTTTGATGACGGGGAAGACCCAGGTTTGGATCGTAAGACCGCGCCTGGCAGGGTGGGCCGGAGAGCTTTCGGGCTTGGATACTTTGATTCGGGAGAGTTATCTGCGGATTCGCTGCCCCAAGGGAGGGAGGATCCTCCCTCCTGGTTCGGAGTTACTGGGCCTGGAACGGCCTCCAAAAGCTCTTAGGGAGACCCAACTCGAGGACCCCAAGGTTGGGGATCTCATCGCAACGGTTGTGCTGGCCGAGTCTTTTGGTCTCCGACCCGGTGTGCCAGTTCGGTTTCGAGGAATGCCCATTGGAGAACTGCGATCGGTGGAACTCCAACCTGGGGGAGGAGCTGTTATTGCTAAGTTTCGGGTCGCGAGAAGCTACCGTTCCGTGGTGAAAGAAGACAGCAAGGTTTGGGTTGCCCGGCCTATCCTCCGAGGCAACCTTTTAACCGGAGCGACGGTGGACAATCTTGCGGCAATTTTGCAACCGGCCCTGGCCGTGGGTGGAGGGGGGATCGCTTCGCTTCCTGCGGCAGATGGGCATCAGTTTCGGGCGGAAGCTGAACCTCCCAAAGGTGTGCCTGAGATTCTACCCCCACCAAAAGGAGGGAATAAAAGCCAGGAGATGGAGCCTGGGAAATGGTTGGAACCAATCGTTGATGTGAAGTATCGGGCCATAGAGAAGGATCTCTTCCAAGATGATTCGCTCAAAGCGGTGGGGAAAGGGATTCTCTATCGGCGAGGATCCGATTTCTTTGTGCTTTGCCCCCGAAGCCTCGTAGATGGGAGCTTTGTTCTTGAGGGGAGTTTTTTCGATCGAATCCAGATTGCTGAAGAGCGGATACGGATTAAACTCCAGGATGGGCGCATCCTTCCTGTGCGTCGGGTTTGGGTTTCCCCGAAGGATGATCTTGCTGTTTTGGAGGTTCAAGGAGGGGGAACCAAGGTACATCTCAAGAAAGCAGGACTCTATCTCGATTTCACGAAGAAAGATCGTCTGGAGCCTAAGGATCTTGCAAAGCAAGAAAGAGGAGTCTTTCTTCATGAGGGTCCAAGATTTTTTGGTCTGATTGGAATTGCCCGGGCCAAGCCCTTGTCGCGCCGGGTCGTAAGCTTTTCCGAAGTTCCCGCAGTGTTCAGGCCTTCGAAATGAGGAGTCCCGAGGAAGCGGTTGTGGAAACACATGGCTTGTCCTTTGGATTTAGAGAAGGCTCTCGAGTTCAGTGGATTTTCCAAAACCTGGAGTTGAATCTCCTCCGAGATCGCTTCTATCTTCTTGCTGGTCCGAGTGGGGTGGGGAAGAGTAGCTTGCTGAGGGTTCTCTGCGGGGAGTTGGATCTCCAGGATCCGAGCTGGGTTCTCAAAGGTTCCCTAAAGATTGTTGGGCGTTTGGGAGCAAGACCGGTTGTTGTGACCGTTCATCAGAACGAGGGCCTGTGGGATGATTTGGGAGTTCTGCAAAACGTGGCCCAGGTCTGTGGGGGGGATGAGAGACTGGCCAAGGAGCTTCTCCAAAAGGTTGGGCTTTCAAATCCACCGGAGCAGGTTTCGATGCTTTCCGGGGGCCAGCGCAAGCGGGTTGCTCTAGCCCGAGCCCTTGCCGGGCGACCCGACCTCCTGGTTTTGGACGAACCCACCGCTGGCCTGGATCCAGTGGCAACAGCGAAAATCTTAGACCTGCTGGCCGGGCTCAAGCGGGAAAGCCGAAATCTCTGCCTCCTGCTGATTTCTCATGACCTGAAAGCCTGTTCGGAGGTAGTGGACGAGGTTCTTCTCCTTGGAGGAGACGGGGGAATCCAGAAGGTGCTTGCCGAAGATTGGGACGGAGAGCTCCCACAGGGGACCCCCCGAAGCCTCCCCCAGCTTAGGGTTCCACCCCCCTTCCAACGCCCTCTCCTTTGGGTCGGGGGCATGATCGTGGCGTTGATGGAATTATTGTCTGCTCTTGTTCCAGAACGACTCCTTTTATGTCTAAAAGCAGCCCTTGCGCAAACACTTCGTCTCGCTCCTTTCCTTGCCGTTGCAGGTTTTGGCCTGGGTGCAATAGCTCTTTATTTTGTCCAGCGTGAGGACCCTCTCCATGGCAGTTTGGATACAGTGTTAAAGCAGGGTGCGGGAACGGTTTTGCTCAGCGTTCTCCTTCCCCTCGTGGGGAGCCTCCTTTTTGCCGCTCCCGCAGTTTCCGGCCTTCTTCTTAGGATTGCCACGATGTCCCGAGATGGCCAGTTTGCCGCATTTCGTGGTCTTCGGCGCTCCATTCGGGCTGAGTTCCTCTCGCCGATGCTTTGGGCCAACCTTGTGGCCCTCCCAATTCTGGTCGGTGCCAGCTCTGTTGCGGCTATCTATGGTGCCTGGTTTGCAGACTGGTCGGTTCGAGGGGGAGACTTTGCTTCTTTTGCACCAGTTTTCACAGGCGGCCTCGAAGTTGCTGACCTCACTTGGAATTTGGTTAAATGTCTGGGCTCGGCCCTTGCCGTGGTCCTCGTCCCTTGGCATATCGCACGTTCTTCCACACCTTCTCCCAAGGAACTGGAACGCTATGCGCTTTCCGCCTGGGTCCGGGTTGCCCTCGTGATCCTTCTCCTCAACTGCCTCCTTCTCTTCCCACAATTGGGATAAGCCCTCGCATGCCCCTCCCAGCTCAAAAACACCGCGTTAAGGAATGGGGGGACACCCTTGTTTTGGGAGCCCTCTTCATAGTCATCTTCCTAAGCTTCAGGCAGGAAACCTTTTACCTCTACGATGGTTTCAACATGGTGATGCGCCTTTCGCGCTTCTCCCCCGCCTCGGCCCTCCATCCTTTCCCTGACATCCTCAGTCAATGGGTGTCCCTTTTGTTGGCGCCGTTGGGGTTGCGCCCCTTCGCGGTGTTGGGGGCTTTGAATGGGTGTGGGGTGGCGATCGCAGTGATGTTGTCCCATCGGTTTTTTCATTCCCTGGAGATGGGGCGTTGGCGAGCAATGCTCAGTGCGCTTCTCGTTGGGAGCACCCCCAATGTTTTTTTCTTCGCGACAGTGGTCGAAGTCCATGGGATCTTTTTGCCCTTTGCCGTGGCCGGACTCTGGGCATTAACCCTAGCGGCTATGCGAGGAGGAATCCCCCGTTTTGCCTTAGCCGCTCTTCTTTGTGGCTTTGCCTCCTTTGTGCATTCCTCCATGCATGTTCTTTTGCCTTTTTATCTCCTTTGGATGGACGCCTTTGCGGCTGAGAGGGACAAACAGAATGGAATGCGAAACCCTCGATATCGATGGCGTCGGGCGATTGTCTTTATGGCTGCTTATGGGGGGATGGCCATTCTGACGCGGATGGGTTTTTCCCTCGCGGGGTTGTTGGCCGAAGCTCCTCTAAAAGCACAAGTTTCTGTGCCTTCTTCTGGACTCAAAGGCTTAGCGGAGCGCATTGGTCCTCTTCTCCTCTGGCCTCTCGGTCAGCTCAAAGGGCGTACCTGGGCCGATCTCCCCTATTTGTTTCTGACTCCAGTCCGAGAGTGGATTCTTCCTTCTCTCCCGGTGTCGCTTGCTTTCCTTTTTGCATGGCGTAGAAAACCCCTCGCGCCCCTTGTTTGTAGGCTGTTGGCAGGTCTCGCCATCCTCTCCATCGTCGCCTACCTTATGTTGAACCGTTTTGTTGAATATGGTGCTTATTTTCTCCCCCTTGTGATCCCTGCCTCCTACCTCGCAGGAAAGAGCCTTCCCAAACCTGCCACCGCTTTTTTGGTCCTTCTCGGTTTTGTGGGTGGTATCTCCTGGGTGAAGATCCACGACCGACGCCCATTCGAGAAACAGGCGCACTCCTTCGCCGACCTGGAGAAAAGCCAGGGGAAGCTGTTGGTTCTCGCGGACTGGCTCACGGATCCAGTTTTCCTGAGTGGGATCCATGCCTTTCGCAAATCTCAGATATGGTTTCTTCGGGAATTTGGGGTCGACGCTCTTCCTCCAAGCGTTTTGCCGAGTCTCGTGGAACGCCTGGGTGTTTTGGGAAAAACTAAGGGGGATTCTGTAAAAATCCTTCTGACCAAGCAAGCGATTGAGTGGCTGTCGAAAAAAGGTTCCCCCCCTGCGAGGAAATCCTTATTGCAAGCCCTTCAGGATGGATTCAGATGGACGGAAGTGAACAATAGCTATCTACTCCAACCCAAAGGGGATTAGTTCATGGACCCATTTCCCAAGTCCGTTTGTCGTTCGACCTGCCGTTTTGAAGGACCTAGATTTGTGATGAGGCCCTTTGTGCCAGGACAAGATGAAGAGGCTCTATGTGAGGCAGTCTTGGATTCGCTCTCCGAGCTTGCTCCGTTTCTGCCTTGGGCATGCAAAGAGTATTCCTTGTCCGATGCGGGAGAATTCATCGCCAGCGTCCCCAGAAGCTGGGAGAGCCGGACGGGCTACCATTTTGGCATCTTCGACCAAAACGATGGTCGTCTTTTGGGAGGGGTTGGACTCAATATGGTTTCAACAATTTACCGCATTCTCAACCTGGGCTACTGGGTCCGTAGCTCGGAAGCGGGTAGGGGATTAGCGACGGAGGCGGGGCTTTTGCTCGCCGACTTCGCATTAAAAGAACTGGGGGCGCTTCGCTTGGAAATCCTTACTGCTGTCTCGAATGGGGCCAGTCGCCGTGTAGCGGAAAAAATGGGGGCCCATTTTGAAGGGATCCTCCGTAATCGATTACGGATCCGAGAAGAAACGCAGGATGCTGCCATGTTTTCCTTGATCCCGAACGAGGGCAGCGAGTTAATCCCGCATCAGTAGATAGAGGATGGCCTTTTGGATATGCAGGCGATTCTCGGCGTTTTGATAGACCTTGGATGATGGGGCGTCGATGACCTCCGAAGTCACTTCAGCTCCCCGGTGCGCAGGAAGGCAGTGCAAGAAAATCGCTTCGCTTGCCGCTCGTGACATCAGGGATGTGTCCACGCGGAAAGGACTGAAAATCTCGGCACGCTCCTCTGTTTCGTCTTCCTGGCCCATGCTTGCCCAGACATCTGTATAAACGCAATCTGCGCCTTTCACAGCTTCCTTTGGGTCATCCATGATCCTGATTTCGGAACCACTTGTTTGAGCCATACGCATGGCTTGGTTCACTACCCGGCTGTTCGGCTCGTACCCCTCGGGGGAAGCAACGCTGATGTGGCAACCTTGTAGGGCCGCTGCGTGAATCAGAGAGTGGCAGGTATTGTTTCCGTCTCCGACGTAGGCGAAACGGCGCCCCTTCACCGATCCGAGCACTTCGGTCATCGTAAAAAAGTCGGTTAGCCCCTGACAGGGGTGAAGGAAATCTGTGAGGCCGTTGACAACGGGGATCTCCGCGTTTTTCGCCAGGTCTTGGACTGTGCGATGCCGGTAGGTGCGGGCAACGATGCCGTGCATCCAACGGCTCATGTTGCGGGCGACGTCCTTGATGGATTCGCGTGCTCCAAGGCGAACCTCTTGGTAGTCGAGGTAGACCGCGCTTCCTCCCAGGTCCTGCATGCCGACATCGAATGTAACCCGAGTGCGGAGGGACTCTTTTTCAAACATCATGGCGAGCCGTTTGTCTGCGAGCCCTTTGGGGGCTGTCGACCGGTTGGCCTTGAGGAAATGAGTGACAGCATAAATTTTTTCTACGTCCTCCAAGCAGAGGTCTGCAATGGAGATGAGATGCTTGACGCTGAGGGGTTTGATCGCTTCCAGATTCATTTTAGGGGGAGGTCCAAGTGGAGGTTTTCATGATGCAGGTTGGAGTGATTGGTCCAGGATCCAGAGGGCTTCGTCGATTTCTTCGTTTCCGACGATAAATGGGGGGAGGAAACGAAGCGCGGTTTCCGCGAGGGCGTTGGCCAAAAGACCTCTCTCCAGAAGTCCTTGGTTGATCGGGGCCGAAGGCTGGTCCAATTCAATGGCAAGCATAAGGCCCTCTCCTCGGACGTTTTGAATCGTCTTGTGTTTTTGAGAGAGACTCTCGAGTCCTTTTCGGAACTTTTCTCCGGCTGCTTTTACCTGTTGAAGGAGTCCTCGTTCGAACAGCTCTTCGAGGAAAAAGAGAGCCGCCCGGCATGCCAAAAGGTTGCCCCCAAAAGTGGAACCGTGGTCCCCCGGTTGAAGGCTCTCTCCCACCTCCCTTCGTGCGCAAGTCGCTCCTATTGGAAGGCCCCCAGCGAGGGGTTTGGCAAGGGTCACAATGTCCGGGAGCACTCCGGCCTGCTGGCAGGCAAGAAAAGAGCCCGTGCGCCCACCCCCTGTTTGGATTTCATCCATCACTAAAAGGGTTCCTGTCCCGTGTGATGTTTTGAGCGCTGTTTTGAGGTAGCTCTTGGACAAGGGGTGGACGCCGGACTCACCCTGGATCGGCTCTAGAATCAAAGCGGCAAAGGTTTGAGTCTCGAGAGCTTTTTCCAGGGCACGCGCATCCTCCGGTGGGACGAATTGCACGTCGGGAATTAAAGGTTCGAAGGGGGCTCGATAGGCTTCCTTCGCGGTGACAGAGAGGGCGCCCATTGTGCGCCCGTGAAAGGATCGTTCGAGAGCGAGAAACCGGGTCCTTTCGGTCTCGCCCTTGTTGTATTGGTAACGCCGAGCCATCTTGAGAGCACACTCGTTGGCTTCAGCACCTGAGTTGGAGAAGAAAACGAGATCCAGGCCGCATGCTTTCGCAATCTTTTCGGCACAGCGCTTTTGAATGGGATCGTCATAGAGATTGCTGACATGGAGGAGTTGGCCGGCTTGCTCCCGCAAGACTTTGGTCAGCCCGGGGTGAGCGTGGCCAAGTGCAGTGACCCCGATTCCGCTTAAAAAATCGAGATAAGTCTTCCCCTCGTCATCGAAGAGCCTGGCTCCCTCTCCGTGCGTGAAGCGGATGGGAAGGCGCCGGTAACTTGGGACCCTTGCATCTTGTTTGGTGTTCATTGGATCACCTCGGTTCCCTGGCCTTGGTTTGCAGCTTGAATGGGGTCGGAAACGGCCCCCGACAGAATCCTGACTGAAGGGACACCCGCCTCGAGTGCTGCGAGGGCTGCCCGCACCTTGGGGAGCATCCCTCCAGCGATCACTCCTTTTTGGCAAAGCTTCTGGATTTCTGCCTGATCTGTGCGCTCGATGAGGGAACCGTCGGCTCCGCGGATCCCCTCCACATCCGTTAGGAAAAGGACTCTGTCCATCTCCGCTGCTGCAGCGATGGGACCTGTGGCCTCGTCAGCGTTGACATTGAGAAGGGGTGTCCCAGGACGGTTGTTTTTTTCGGGGCCCAGGGTGGCGAGGACGGGGAGGAAGCCTGCTTTGAGCAAATGAAGGAGTGGGGCAGAGTTGATGTCGTCTTTGCGAAGTTCTCCGACAAATCCGAGGTCTATTCCCGGGACGCTCTTCCGCCGAGGCGAAAAAATCCCAAGATCCGCTCCGCAGAGGCCGAGGGCGGGGAGACCGGAAGCCACAAGGCTGCTCACAAGAGTCTTGTTGACTTCTCCGGTAAGAATCCATGTGGCGACTTGGGCCGTTTCAGCGTCAGTGATGCGAAGCCCTTCGTGGCGTTTTTCTTTGAGTCCCAAGCGGGAGGTGAGGGCATCAATCTGCTTGCCACCCCCATGAATCAGGAGAAGGGTCTCCCCTTCTCCCCGGGCTTTGGAAAGGACCGAGGCAATCCGGCTGCGGCCCTCGGGGGTTTGCAGGAGGGCTCCTCCAAGTTTGATGCAAGTCCTCATCGCCAGCCCTCCAACATGGGATGGTTGTTTCCGCGGGGGAGGCCCTCCGTTTCTTCCAGCCCCATGACGAGATTGAAATTTTGGATGGCTTGTCCTGCCGCTCCTTTGATGAGGTTGTCCAGCACCGACACCAAGACAATGCGATCTCCGTGGGGGAGGACCGCGATTCGGCAGAGGTTTGTTCCTTGGACCTCAGAAAGGCAAGGGGGCCCTTGTCCTTCTTCGAGGATTTGCACAAAGGGGCTTTTCTCGTAGGTTTTTGCAAGCTCTCTGCGAAGGTTCTTCGCATTTTCCTCCCTTTTGGGCCGCAGGTATATGCTGCTCAGGATTCCCCGAAAAACAGGGAGAAGGTGGGGGACAAAAAAGGCTCGCTCCGTACCCAATGTCTCCCGGATCTCCGGTTCATGTCGGTGGGTACCGATTCCATAGGCACGAAAGTCTTCATGTACCGAAGCGAAATGCATCTCCGGTCCCGGAGTTTTCCCCGCTCCCGAGACTCCGGATTTGCAATCGAGGATGAGATCCCCCCCCAGATCCACTAAGTCTGCTTTCAACAAGGGAAGGAGGGGCAGACAAACTGAGGTCACATAACAACCGGGGTTTGCAATGAGGACACCCTTTGTTTCTCTCTTGCCGGCTTTGAAGGCTTCTGCTTCCTGAATGGCTCGGCCTAGCTGTGGGGCTTGCTCACAGAGTCCGAAGATGGCCTGCTCCACCAAGCCCGGTTGGGGATGTTCAAAACCATAATATTTCGGGTAGGCCGAAAGGTTCTTGAGTCGGTGCCCCGCGGAGAGGTCGATCGTGCAGGACACCCTTTGTATGAGTTCTGGTGCGAGATGAGCGGCAGTCTTATGGGGCGTGGCGAGAAACACTGCGTCCAAACCATTGAGTGCATCGAGATCCAAGGGGGGGAGAGGGGCTTCATGCAAAGCCCCCCGAACTTGGATCTCTTTCCGGACTTCGGAGCGGGCACTCATGACCGATGCGATCTCGACCGAGGGATGACCCTCCAGAAGGCGCAGGCATTCTTTACCAGTGAATCCTGCGGCACCAATGACGGCGACCCTCTTTAGGGAGCCACTCATTTTTAGAGGGCGGACTCTTTCTCCAACCGCTCGCAGAGTTTCTTCGCTGTCTGTTCATTGGGGGTGGCGATAAAAACCGTATCATCCCCAGAAACTGTCCCAAGAATTTCTTCCAGACCAAGCCGGTCGAGGGCAATCCCTGTTGGGGGTGCTAGGCCGGGGGGGGTCTTGACAACGACCATGTTTGCAGCTTCCTGGATGCTGAGAATCATCCCCAGGCTGATTTTGCCAACAGGCCGATTCCTTCGCAGAGCAGCCAGCTCGGGGAGGAGGTATCCGTCAGGCGTTTTCATAAGTCCCATCTCCCGAATGTCTCGGGAGATCGTTGCCTGGTTTACCTCCACTCCTTCTTGGATCAAAAGCTGGCGGATCTCTTCTTGGTTGCGGATCGGACCTTTTTCGAGGAATTTACGGAGGAGTTCGTGTCTTGCAGCTTTATTTGGTGCCATGCGAGATATTATGCTCAGATGGATTTTATATGCAAGGGGTGATCCGGAGAAATCGTAGGATTTTTGCTTGAAGTTGTAACAGAACCCCTGTTAACCCTTTAAATAGAGACTCTAAAGTAAATTTTGCTGATATGGATCCAAGAAAGTTTGCAGAGTGTTTAGGCGTAAATTCCTCGGAGCTTATGCACTGCAGCAACACGTTCTACGGAAAGCATATAAGCACCAATTCGCGCTGAAGTCCCTTGGCGGTCGGCCATGCCACAGACCTCTTGGAAGGCGTTGACCATGATTTTCTCCAAGCGGTCGTTGACATCTCGCTCATCCCAGTAATAGCCCAGGCGGTTCTGGACCCACTCGAAATAGGAGACTGTAACCCCTCCTGCGTTTCCCAGAATATCGGGGACGACGAAGACACCCTTATCCTCGAGAATTTTGTCGGCGTTGGGTGTGGTGGGACCGTTTGCACCTTCAACGATAATCTTTGCTTTGATGTCTCCAGCATTTTTGCTGGTAATCACATTTTCTGTGGCTGCTGGGACGAGGATATCGGCATCCATCGTTAACACTTCTTGGGGGCCGAGAATATCGCCTCCTTGGAAGCCGGCAAGAGAGCCTCGGTGTTCTCGAAGATGGGCTTTAAGTGCCATCATGTCCAAGCCCTTACTATTGTAGATGGTCATATCTACATCGGAGATAGCCAAAATCCGAATCCCCATATTGGCGAGTGCATCGGCCGAAACACCTCCGACATTGCCTGCTCCCTGGACGACGCCAGTGCAACTCTTCGGATCCATCCCCTGTCGGATGAGGGCCTCTCTGGTCATAAGTCCGACCCCATATCCGGTCGCCCGAATACGTCCGTGAGAACCCCCGAGTTCCAGGGGTTTGCCGGTTACGATGCCATATTCAGCATGCCGCTGGTGCATGGCATAGGTGTCCATCATCCAAGCCATGATTTGAGGATCGGTATTCATGTCGGGAGCTGGAACATCACGGTCGGGGCCGATGATATCCATGATCATTGCCATGTAGCGTCGGGTCAGACGTTCCAACTCGCCCCGAGACAGTTCTTTGGGGTTGCAGATGACTCCCCCCTTGGCCCCGCCAAAGGGAACATTGACAGCTGCGCACTTCCATGTCATCCAAGCGGCGAGAGCTCGTACCTCGTCGAGGTTGACGTTGGGGGCGAATCGGACGCCTCCTTTCCCCGGCCCACGGACAATCGAGTGTTGAACTCTATACCCACGGAAAACCTGAAGGCTTCCGTCATCCATTTGAACCGGAACGGAAACAGTAATTTCCCGATCGGGGATCTTCAGGATTTTGTAAACTCCCGGATCAAGCCCTAGTTTTTCTGCCGCGACATCGAAGCGATAGAGCATCGCATCGTAAGGGTTTTCTTCGTTCTGAATCGTTGGCTGTGCCATCGCTACAGCGTCCTTCTTGTCCCCCCCCGGTCCCTCAAGACCGACAATTTCGGGCTTGAGGGGTTCAGAGGTTTATTGCCTTGGAAATCCAGCTGTTGAATTGAGGCGGGGTAATCTATCCCCCTGCGATAAGGTCCACAAGCAGATGAAAGAGGGAAAGTGAAAGGATCTAAAAACAAAAGATTTGTAGAGCAGGGTTCTCCCTCCGAGATTGTCTGCGTTGGGCCTATGGCAAGCGGAGTTTCGGTCCTCCCGGACTCCCTTGGCCCCGGGGCTCTTTTTTCGGGTTTGGGTGGAGAAGTCTTAAGGAGGACACCCCATCGCTGGACGGAGAGGGCTTGCCTGGAGGGGATTGGGGGGGTGATTCTTAAGGTTTACCGGCCCTTTGCTGGGAAGGTCGGTAAGGTCTCCCGGCGAAAGCCACCGGCTGCAGTGGAATGGGAGAACCTTGAGGCCTTGGGGAACGCGGGTCTTCCCGTGCCCGAAGGCTTGGCCGCCGTTTGGACTGCGAGGGGGGTTGCAGGACCCTCGGCCTTCCTGATGCGGGAGGTTCCGGGCGCGGTCCCCTTGGATGAGGTTCTCCGAACCGGTGAGCGGCCCCATGAATCTTGGTGGTCGACGGAGCTTGCCCCCCTCGTTTACAAACTTCACGAAGCCGGGTTTCAGCACCGCGACCTCTACGCCTGTCACTTCCTCATCCCCCCCGAACGTCCATGGGGGACACCCATTCTTATCGATCTTGCCCGGATCCGGAGCCCGCTCAGGCGGCGGCGTCGGATCAAGGATCTTGCGGCTCTTGCCTATAGTCTGCGAGAATGGCGAAGCAGGGAGGAGATACAGGAGCTTCTTCTGGCCTGTATGGGAATGACCAAGGGCGATCTCCCTGCTCAGCGTCTTTTGGCGAGGGTGGCATCTAAGATGCAACGGATTGCCCACCATCGCCCCAAGTATGACGGACCTCTCGATGCGGAAAACTGACACATCCCTTTGCCTTTTGGTCTTATTTTCTGCCTTTGTTCCTTCCTTGAGGGGAGAGGTGATCGTTCAGGGAAGCCCCAAGGAGAACCTCGCCCAATTGGAGAAAGGGCCAAGCTTTGAGGCAAGGCTCGCTGGAGCTCGATTTTTTGCCGGGCGTTCCGAGAGCCCGGGAGTGGATGTCCTTGAGGCTTTGCTCGAGGAGACCAAGCTTCGGGAAGTGCGCAGGGCAATATTGGTGGCGGTGGGGGAGCGGAGGGGTCCGATCACGGGGAAGGTGTTCCGCGAAGGACTTGCTCGTCTTCCTGGAATCCGGCAGCTCGAAGTCCTGAAGCTCCTCGAAGGTGTTCATACCCCTCATGTGGATGTTTTTCGGCTTCGTGCGCGTACCGATGCTTATACCCCTTTGGCGGTAGAAGCTCTCCGCCAGGATGCGAAGCGCGGGGATTCTTCTGCGGCCAAAGCATTGCGGAATCTAGCTAAGAAAAAGGGGCTTTCCAATGGAACCTTGGGGGAGATCCTCAGGGCCTTGATCCCGGTCGCCAAGCCGGGGGATCTTGGCTTGTTCGGTCGCTTGTTGGAACGCGGGGGGCTTCGAGCGGAGTTTGCCTGGGAATCCGACTTGGAGACTTTGCGTGCTCGCCCGGGGTTGCGCGTGGCTGCAAACCAACTGTTGGAGGCCAAAAGCCCAATCTATCGGGCTATTGCCTTACGTGTTCTTGCCGATCAGGGCAGCATGATTCCTGCTCTTCGCAAAGCCCTGCACGATCCCAGTTCCAAGGTGAGGAAAGTGGCATTGGCATCCCTCCTTCAACGGAAGGATCCTCTTGTCATTCCTGTCCTTTTGGCACAGGCTCGCAAAGGGGCTGTTTCCGATCGGATTGATGCATTAGAGGGTTTGGATTCACTCTGGTCCACAGGCCCTTCCTTTCAAAAGGTCTTTCAAGGATTCTTGCGGGAACAGGCCACAAAGGGGCCAGTGGATGTTCGGGTTTTCGCCCTGCGCCTGGCTGCTGAGCGACGCTTGTCGGACTTCTCCGTATTTCTCTCCGGGCTCCTGAGTTCTACGGACTGGCGCTTAAAAGTCGTGGCCTGCAAGTTGGCAAAGGAGCTTCGCAGAAAAGCAAGTATTCCTCTTCTTATCCATGCTCTGGCTCAGGCTAAAGGAAGGGAAAAGGAGGAGCTTCAGTCAGCCCTCCATTCCTTGACGCGCTTCTTTTTTTTAAGTCCCTTAGCTTGGAAGCGTTGGTGGGCCAAAGCGGGAAAAGATTTCGTCCTCCCTCCCAAGCCAAGAAAAATAACAAAAGCTGGGTCCAAGGGGGCGGATG
This sequence comes from Planctomycetota bacterium, assembly GCA_026984035.1. Classification (GTDB taxonomy): domain Bacteria; phylum Planctomycetota; class UBA1135; order UBA1135; genus HyVt-539. The sequence continues at coordinate 13,325 of JALSSW010000116.1, read as the reverse complement.
CGACAAGTGCTCGTTTCTATGGTTTACCGGTGCATAGCCTCCGAGTGGCTTTTGTTTTAGATGTGAGTGGATCCATGCGCCAGGTATCTGGGACGGGTGAAACCAGGATGCAGGTTGCTCAGCGTGAATTACGTGGAGTCCTGACTCGTCTTTCTCGAGACGCCAAGATCAACCTGATCTTCTTTGACAATGATGTGCATCCCTTTGCGAAGCATTTGGTTCGGCTGGGGAAAAAGGGGATCCGCAAGAAGCTTTTGGATTTTGTCCAAAAGGCAAGCCCCCTGGGTGCTACAAACCTGAGTGACGCTTTGGCTCGGGCATTTTCCGATCCTCAGATTGATACCATCTACATCCTGAGCGATGGCGAGCCGACGGTCGGAGCCATCACCGATCCCAAGCGCCTCCGTGATCAGGTCACCCGTTGGAACCGTAGCCGATTTCTCCGCCTCCATTGTATTTCAATTGGACGCGAAAGCCCCCTTCTACGAGAAGTGGCTAGGAGATCGGGGGGACGGTATCTCCGTAAATAGGTCTTAAAGATCCCCGGGCCGGTTCCAATTTTGGAACGGCTTTTCGTCCTCCTGAGGCAATAATTCAAAGTCAATCTTGTCGAGAAAGGACTGCATTTTGCGCTCCCCCTTCGCAAAAAGCTCTTGAGCCAAAAGGAAGGCTCCGGAGGTGTAAACCCCTGCCAGCACCTGCCTTCGCCCCTCAGCCACGGGGATCCAAGCCTTGGCCCGGGATCCAAAAAAGGGTGTCCCCTTTGTGCGATCCTCTTGAGATTGGGTCAGGAGGGCTTGGGCATGAGTGTGCTGGAAAAAGGGAAGGTCGCAGGCGAGCACGAGGATCCGATCATAGGAGGCTGCGAAGTCCCTAAAGCCAGCAAAGGCCGCCAGAGGGCCCTGATTGGGTTTTGGGTCAGGGAATACCCTAACCTCGGAAGGGAGGGCTGGAAGTCCATGGTCGCTGGATCCTCCCGCGACGAAGAGGTCCCAAGCCTCTGTACCGAGTCGGTCCACCAAGTGCCGGAGAAGGGGTTTGCCTTGAAGAATGAGCCGAGTTTTATCGGTTCCCATTCTCAAGGATTTTCCTCCGGCGAGGATCAGGATCGCTGACCTTGGATCGCTCATACTTTCAATGGGGTTTGCTAATTCCCAAAGGTAATGGAAAAGCCATTACTCATCTCTTTTTTACCCGAACCTTTTAAAAGAAACAGGGCTTGATATGCAAGCCTAAGACCCTTGAGGCCCGAGAGATTGGGGACCGGAGCGCTCAGGTTCCAAGAACCTCCTGGAGAAATGGTAAAGCCGGAAAGGAGAACCAAAAGTCCGGGGAGATGGATATAGCTTGAACAATCCGGCCCAATTTGCGGTAAGGGAAAGGGATCTTTTTTGAGGGGAAAACCTAAGAGAAGAAGTCCGAGGGCCCCGGGTGCGGCATCCCATCCCCGAAAACTCATGTTCTTTCCGATGACGCCGTCACTTACTTCCAGCTGTGGTGAACGATTGGGGCTCGTGCTACATGGCCAGCCTACCCTCTGTCCATTTGCACCAGGGGAAAAACGGAAAAGCTCTTCGCCTGTTTTTGGATGGAAAGCGCTCATTAAAAGGGCGCCTCCAGAAAGATGTGTTCCCCTAGGAAACGAGCTCGGGGACCCGGGAAGAATCTCTGGCATCAAAACGGTTCCAGCCGGGGTTCCATCAGAACGCCAAAGCTCTGTTCCCTTTGCCTGGGAGGTTGCAGTAAAAAAGCAAAAGCGCGATCCACTTTTCACAAAATCTCGAGGGAAGGAAAAGTCGCCCCCCGGGTTTATATCCTTGAGCATCTTTGTGCCAGTTAGGGTCCCATCAGACACCCAAGGCTCAAACCCTTGAGCTCCATTGTTGGCTCTTATAATGAGCCTACCTTGGATCTTTCCCAGGATGGTTGGGTTCGACCCGTATGCACCAGGAAAGATGTCTTTAACCATGTGGGTGCCTTTCGAAGTTCCGTCACTTCCCCAAAGTTCAAAGCCGTTGATTCCATCATCTGCTACGAAGAAAAGCTTTTTGCCAAATTTTATGAAATCGTGGGGGGAAGAACTGCCAGTACCCAAGTTGATGTCTCGGACCATCCTTGTCCCTGCTGGGGTTCCATCGGTAACCCAAAGTTCAGCACCAAGGTTTTTTTTGAAAGCCTGAAAGTAGAGCTTTCCCCCGGCTTCAGTAAAAAAGTTTGGATGAGAATGCCCTGGACCTGAATTGATGTCTTTAAGTAGGGTTGTTCCCGAAATTGTGCCGTCCGTGACCCACATCTCTCTCCCTTCTATGCCTCCGTTTGCTGCAAAGAAAACCTTTCCTTTCCAAAGATGAAAGTTACCGGCGAAGCTGCTAGGTCGTCCTGGTTGGATGTCCTTCAACAGCTTTGTTCCTTGCGCGCTTCCGTCGGAAATCCAGAGTTCTTCTCCGGTTTGGTAAAGACTCGCAACAAAAAGAACTCTCTTCCCAAGGGCAATGAAGCCGTGGGGGGCGCTCTGTGAGACCCCAGGGGCGATATCTTTTACCAAAAAAGTTCCCTTGGGAGTTCCATCACTCGCCCAAAGTTCCGCCGAGTGTGCTGGATTTTGGGCTCGGAAAAAAACAAGCCTCCCTGCGAGGGTATAGCCCTCAGGGGATGAACCCAGAGGCCCTTTGTTGATGTCCCGAAGTCGCTTTGTCCCCTGCTTTGTTCCGTCTGTAACCCAAGGCTCCTTTCCTGACTTCCCGTCATCCGCCGTGAAAATGCTTTTCCCGAAACGATCAAGGAATTCTGTAGGGTCCGAGTCCGCAGTTCCGTTTCCTAAATTTTCCAAATCTTTTACGAGCCCTGTTCCCTTTGAAGACCCATTGCTGATCCAAAGTTCTGTTCCATGAGCTCCGTCATCAGCCTGAAAGAAAGCTCTCCCAAATGAGGGGAAAAGATTTTTTGGATGGGAACTCCGTTTTCCCGGAAAGATGTCCACGACCAATCTTGTTCCCCCTTGGGTTCCATCTGTGAACCAAATTTCGTCCCCATGTGCAGAGTCTTTAGCAACAAAGAGAGCTGTGGAAGCGGAGAGTCCGACGATTTCTCTGGGAAAAGAACTTCCAAGCCCTGGGACAATATCTTTGACTCTTTGGGTCCCTGTCGAGGTTCCATTGCTGATCCAGAGTTCTCTTCCCGTATTTATTTCATGGGCCGAAAAGAGGATCTGCTTTCCAAGGACTGAGAGGTAAAGAGGATTGGATCCGGAAGGGCCTGGCCAAATATCCTTGACCAGTTTGGTGCCATTTTGGGTTCCATCGCTTACCCAAAGTTCAGTTCCCTGCGAAGGGGTGCTTGCTTGGAAAAAGACTTTGGAACCTACTTTGGTAAGACCAACAGGGTTGCTTGATGGTGAACCTGGAGAGATGTCCTTAAGTCTCCGAGTTCCATTTTTAGTCCCATCGGAGACCCATACCTCCGTTCCCGAAGTTCCATCATTGGCTATAAAGATAAATTTGTTTCCCAGGTTGATGATACTTCTAGGGAAAGAACTGCCAAATCCCGGCTGAATATCTTTTATGAGATGAGTTCCTTTGGGTGTGCCATCGGAAATCCACAGCTCTCTCCCTGTAAACTGGCCAATGGATTGGCCGGGTTTTAGGTGAGAGGCTTGGAAAACAATCTTGTTTCCAAATGGAGTCAGGTGGGTGGGGTGAGTGAAGCCAGGGTTAAAAGTAGAAAATTTGAAAACCTCTTTTGTTCCCTTGGGAGTGCCATCCGTGACCCAGAGGTCAGTTTTGTATCTTCCAGTGAGTGAGGCCGAAAAATAAACCTTTTTTCCTGCCAAGGCGAAACGGTCAGAGGGTTTGGTCTCTCCTTGAGTAAAAATGTTTTTGATGAGCTTAGTCCCTATGGAAGTTCCATCAGTTATCCAGAGCCCCGGTTTTTCATCCTGAGAAATAGCTGTAAATAAAACTTGGTTTCCCAATGGAGTGAGGTGAGCAATCTGCGATCCCTTTGCACCCGGCGTGAGGTCGATAACAATCTGGGTGCTTCCTGTTAAACCTGTTGTGCGGAAAATCTCTTCGCCCGTACGCTTGGTCCTCGCCTTGAACAGGGTCAGGCCACCAATTTTTACGAAATTCCTAGGAAAGGAAGCCCCTTGGATTTGAGATGTTTGATTGATGTCTTGGATGAGAGAAGGCCCTTGGCAAAAAATTCTATGGGGAATTCCGAAAAAGAAAATGACACTCATTGATAGAGTAAACCCATGAAGGGGCTTGAAGTTAGGGGAGAGCATTGTGTTCCTCTTTGAAAGCTGCGGATGGTTTTAGGGAGGCCTTTAATTCGGTTTGTTCTGAAAGCACGTAGTTGAATAAACCGAGGCTAGATGGAAACCTGGGAGGCTTTGTTGTATCCTTTTCAGCAGAAGGGTGATGATGGAACTTCCTGAGTTTAACAGAGGAGGACCGGAAAGCTAGGCCCATGGCGTGGAAAATGCGTTTCCATCGGAAGGAGCAGTGTTCTGCCCAATTCCTTTAACTCTCCTCGGGTTCTTTTCAGAAACCCTATCTCTCTTTCTCCCTGGATCCTGTCAGGTGCACACTGACTTCCTTCAGTTCCCTTTCTCTTCAAGGCAGTAGCGAAGAGCTGCATCTTCTCCTTTAAAGATCTCCTTAGAAAGCAAGGGGATGGCATGGTCTGGCATTAAGGAATCCGGGTCGCCTTTGACTCTTTTGAAAAACTTGGTGGAGTAATAAAGAGTCAGGTGGGAGTTACGAAGGCGAAGGGGTTTGATCTCTCCATAGTGGTTCGGTTTACCTCCTGTGGGTTCACCGACCAAAATTGCATGGAACTTCTGTTTGAGAGTCATTGCATTCAGGAGCGCGGAGGAGAAAGTCCTGCGACCAATAAGGCAATACAGTTGGGTTCCTTGTAGGCACTTGTGTTTATTCAGAATGAGGAAGCTCAAAAGGGGAGAAATCACTAGTGAACTCCCCCCACCGTTCCTGCGTAGGTCGATAATAAACGTTTTTAAGTGCTTATCCCTTAGCTTCTTTGCAAGCTCCTTTACCAATTGTTCCATTCCCCGAAGGTCTTTGCAGCGATTGTATTGGAAGTAAAGAGCTTGACCCTTTTGAAGGAGTTTGAAGGCATACTTTTGCCTGGCCCTTCCCAGAAAAACAGGGATTTTGTCGAACGAGGTCGCAAGTCCCCCCTTAGGTCTTTGTCCAAAAGGAAGGGATTGAACATCGACTTCCATCTTCTGACCTTGGACTTGGATCCCAATCTTAAGTTTTTGGGAATCGCCTTGGATCCCGAAAGCTTTTAGAAGACTCGGAAAGGATAAGAAAAGCATTGCTGAATTGCTGAAATACGCTTCATTTTCGGCTGGTATGAAGGACCTGAGGCGTTGAAGAACTTTCCCTATGGGTTGATTCCCAATACGAAGAACCTTTGCGGCTTTGAGCTCCGGCTTGTCCTTGGGAAAGAAGGTTACAAAAACCCCATCTGAAAAACGGAAGAAGTGAACGGGAACTTGGGCGAGGTGGGCTTTTGTCCAGTCAAGCTGGGTATGCCCATCCCCGAGCGCTGCGCAAACTCTTAGGAGTTCTGCCGTAAATTGCGAGATGTCCGTTTTTGGGCCGATTCGTTGAATCGATGCGTTTACGATTTCCAACCACTTCTGTTTTGAAATCCGAAAAAAAGCGTTTTTATGGAGCTTGGGAAGTTCTCTGGCGATTTGTCGGAGATCTTCTTGCCAAAGCTTATAGGCGGGGGCCTGCTTCCGGCTTGTCTGTATAGAGAAGGGGGGTTGCCCAAGCTCCGGCCCCTTTGCAAGGACTGAAGATACGAAAAGGCTTTCGATGAGGAAAAGCCAGATTGTTCTTTTTGAGGTCATTGGTATTTTTGTTGTTAGGAAACAAAAGAGTCACCGAAACTCCCTGGGTCTCCCTCAGCTTTCTTCTCTTCGGATTGTGGCTGCCCGGTTTCTGCGCTGGCTTGAGAAGTTTGTTCCTCCTTCTGCTCTGGCGATTTCTGTCCTGGAGTCCTCTGTGCGGGAGCTTGTTCTTCCCCCGAAGGCTCCAGAGATGCTTCAGAGGGGAGAGTCGAGGTTTCTTCCTTTTTGGCAGTCTTGGGCTGGGCCTTCGTCTCAATGCTGTCTGGCTTTGTTGGTTCTTTAGCTGTGCCCTCTGCTTTTTTAGGAGCTTCTTTTTCAGGCTTGGCCTTTTCCTTATCTTTGCCTTTCAGTAGAGCGGCAAGAGCCCCAAAACTGGTCAATTCACCTTTAAAACCCCGTTCTTCAAGGACGGCCTCGTCCAGGTTTTTGCTCTCCACAGTAATAGGTCCTCGGAGTTTTCCTCCGCTTCGGCCTGCACCTTTGCGATCCCAGGAATCACGGCGATCGCCCCGTCCCCCAGGTTTGCGGCTTCCCGTGCCATGGCCCCCCTGTCTTCCGTCGCGGCGGCCAAAGCCGCCAGCGGATGCCACCCGGGAGCGGCCCCTCCCTTCGTCCCGTCGCCCCGCGCCGAAGCTGACCACTTCCGCGCCAGGGCCTTTTTTGCCTTCAACAACATCCCCTAGGGTTCGCTGAATCTTACGAATTTCACCGGGTTTTTTGGTCAGCCAGATTTCACCTGTTTTAGGGTCCACATCGAGGATACGGACATCAAGGACTTGGCCGACGTGGAAGAAGCGTGAAGGGTTTCTAATGACTTCCCGTGCCATCTGACTTCGGTGCAGAAATCCTGCAGGAGCCGCACCAATGTCGAGGATGGCTCCCGTGCTTGTGAACCGAAGGACTCTCCCCTTCACTTCTCTTCCCATGAAGAGATCCTCCTTACTTTTTAGATCTGAGGGAAAGTCGATTTTGATGAAAGGATCCCGCGGATCCTGAAAGGGCTTTCGCAATTCGTGGATGATAAAATCATAGATCTGCTTGGGGAGGGATTCTCGATCAAAGGCTTCCTTTGGGATACGCCCCAAGTTTTCGGGAGACAAGAGAAGCTGTCCGCGGGTGAGTCCAATCGAACTGGCCATCTGATCCACAAGCCCAAAGAGGGAGGGGGGGATGCGTGTCGCATCGAGAGGTTCCTCGCCTCCGGCAAGGCGTAGAAAGGGGGCCGAGAGTTCATATTGTTGTTCCGTGAGGACCCCTTGGTCCACAAGGCTCTTTAGGGTGGAAATCCCCTCCTGGGATGTCCTTTTCTTCGCGATTGTGCCGGCACTTTCGCGGTCCAATCCACTGATTTTAGAAAGGATGCCCACCGGGGCCGTTCTCAGGTCAACCCCAACTTGATGGAGGTCTCTTTCCCGAACGTCATCGAGGATCAGGTTGAGTGTACTCGGGCGTACCTCATCCTGGGCATAACCCAAGGGGACCTTATCAGCTTCGAAACGCCCCCATTCAGTAAGAGGGTTTTGAACGCGCCTAGCAAGGATGGCAGCTTTAGCCTTCGGAAGGTCCACGCCTTTGAACTCTTTACGCGCAAGGGCCACTGCTTCATCTTCGGGAACGGTCAAAAACTGGGGACGTTTGTCCATTCCGAACACAGCTTCCATTAAAAAACTTTCCGCCTCACGGCATCCGGGTCCCGAGCCGACAGCGATGACTTCTACTCCATGTTCTTCACAAAAGCTGCGGAAGTTTTTTTTGGCTTCTTCTCGAAGTTCCGGCTTGGAGGCCTGGAGGCTTTGGGCTCCCAAGATCCTTCCATGGGCATCGATGGCTGCTGCCCGGATGGGCTTGCGCATAGCAGGAAGCACCCCGGCGATCACAACCCCGGGGATGGGGGGGGCCATCAAAGTACGTTGGTAGGTTTGCGAAAAGATTTTAGCAGCAGTTGCATCTGCTCTGTTTTTGAGGTCCCGGTGGATAGCCGTCAAGAAAGGCTTTCGGAGGTGGCCCTCCCAAACTTCTCGTAGGAGAGCGTCCCAGAAGCTTCGAAGGGGACTGGAGGGATCGGTGAGATGAGGAACAAATTGCTGTGTTAGAACGAGGTGGGCGCGTTCGTCCGGGACACCGATAAAGAGATCAATAAAGCCTTTTCGACTGGCCTTTTGAAGGAGAAGAACGTCGTTCCAGGAGACCTGGTTTGCTGCTTTCTCATAGTCGGCGAAGCGGACAAATTCTTTGGGCGTTTTCTTGTTTCCGGTTTTCTTGGCGCGAACGATGGCGGCTTTCAGAAGGTTCTCCAAGAGTCCCGGTTCGAGGATGATCTCCTCCGTCAAGATCCCTTTGGTCCACTCGAGAGCGGTCTTTGCATCTGGAATTCCCTTTGCTTCGTCTACAAATGCCGCAGCTAAATCCAGGGGAGCCTGATTCTCTTCAACGTCCTTGGAATGCAGCTTCCTTGCAAGCGGGGTTAAGTCGGCTGCACGACCTTTGGCTCCCACGCTTTGTTCTTCTTGCAGAAGGGAGGAAAACAGAGCATCGAGGAGGTCGATGTCCTTGAAACTCAGGATGTGGGCGATCATCTGCTCATCTGCGATCCCGAGAGACTCAGCTTTTTCGCAAAGGTGCGTCTTTCGTTCCTCAAGGAGCGAGATGTCCCGGTATCGCTCACGGATCTCAAACATCCGCTTTTCGTTCATTCCCTCCAGTTCCTGCTTACGGAAGCGGGATAAGTAGGGAATGGTCCAGCCATCCTTGAGCAGCGCGAGGAAGTGGCTCATGGACTCTTTGGGGCTGTCAAACTCTTGGGAGAGTCGTCGAGAAATGCGTTCTTCGATAGAAGGAAGTTGGAGAGAAGATTCGTTTGGTGAGTTTTGGGCCATGGAAAGCTTATCGTTTCGAGGCGAGCAGCTTATGGCTCACGAACTTTTCCTTGAAGGAATGTCCCATAAAGCGAAGCTGCTGTGGAATCGGGGAAATTGAGGGAAAACCGGGATCTTAGCCCCTTCTCACCCCTCTGGGAATACGCTGCGACGATCCTTCTTGAGAGCTTTTATGTTTTTCATGAGGTTTGGGACCAAGGCATCGCTTGGAGGGCATTCCTTTCGGGCGTAACCTCTCTCTCATGAAAAAAGGGGAGGAAGTCCACAAAATCTATGTCCGGGCTCCGAATTGGCTGGGGGATGTCATCATGGCAACCCCTGCTTTTGCTCGAATCCGGGCGCACTGGATCCAAGCCGAGATCGTCTGTGGAATCAAAAAAGGCCATAGGGGGATCATGAGTGGATCCAAGTCCTTTGATTCTTACCTCGATCTTCCTTCCGCCAAGGGGTGGAGAGGGCTTCTTGCGGAGGCCAAGCTCCTACGGCAAGGGAAGTTTGACCTGGCCTTTCTCTTTCCAAACTCGCCGCGGACTGCCCTTGCGGCCTTGATGGGGGGTGTCCCTCAACGAATCGGCTATTTGCAGGGCCGGAGGTTGTTGATGACCCATGGATTGATGGCCAAGCCTCCGAAGCGGAGGGACAAAAAGCGGTGGGGGCCTCGCCGGGAACCATTTCCCATGATCGATTATTGGTTTGGCCTCTGCGATTTGCTGGAAATGCCTCGGGTGGGCACGAAGCCGATTCTTCGGCTCTCCGCCCAAGAGGAGTCGCAGGGAGCCCGGAGGTTGGAGGAAGCAGGGGTGGACCTTGCGCGAGCCTTTGTTGTGCTCAGCCCGGGGGCGGCCTTTGGCCCTTCCAAGCTCTGGCCCTCGCTGCATTGGGCCCGGCTGGCAGAACAGCTGGCAGATGAATTCCCCAACCTCCAGCTTGTGCTGACCCCCGGCCCGGGGGAAGAAGGAATGGCAGAGGAGGTGCGGAGCCTTACAAGTGCGAGAATTTTTATTGTTCGGGATCCTGTCCTGAGCCTTCAAGAGCTAAAAGCGGTCCTTGCACGCACGGCCCTGATGGTCACAACGGATTCAGGACCTAGGCATGTGGCGGTTGCCTTTGATACGCCGCATGTGGTCCTAATGGGACCGACTCATCCGGGGTATACAAATCGGAATTTGGAAAAGGCGACAATCCTGAGGCATGAACTGGATTGTGGACCTTGCCATTTGAAGGTTTGCCCTTTGGGGCATGAATGCATGGTGGATTTGAAACCCGGGGAAGTTTTTGAGGCTGCGCGGGAAATCTTGGATGAGGGTAAAGGTCGGGGTAGGGAGAATGGGAATGGGGGGAAGGATCCATAGGGGGCTGGTGCCCAGGGGAAACCTGTGGGCTACCCCCGAATCCCTTCCCAGTTTTTCTATTTCTCCATTTCAGCGAGAAGTTTCTCAACCGCCTCTTCCATTGCTTGACCTCGCTTGTTTTTGAAGCGGATGACTCCCTTGTGGTCCAGGATGTAAATCGTTGGCCAGCCCCCCACTCCCCATTTGGCGGCGATCGGTCCGAGGGGTCCAAAGGGCCCATTGGTAAAGGAAGGCCAGGTAATGTTTTCAGCCTTCATTCTTTCATGTAGATAGAGAAGGTCCTTATCACTGTTGACGCCGACAAGAGTAAAAGGTTTATCCTTGAGCTTCTTCACGAGCGACCGCTCGTGAGGGTACATGCCCCGGCAAGGGCCTCACCAATCTCCCCAGAAGTCGATGACGACGACGCGTCCCAAGAAATCCGACAGTTTCATGGGTTTCCCATACACATCCGTGCCAATGATATCGGGAGCTTTCATACCGATTTGAAGATGGTTTTTGATGAAAGTTTTGGCGTTCAAGCTCATTCCGGGCAAAGAATCGGGATATTGAGTCCGGATTTCTTCGAGGGTCTTGGCCGCAGCATCCTTAGCGTTTTGAGAAGCCCTTCGGTCTCGTTTGACGGAGATGGCTGCCAAATATCTTGCCATGATCCGGATTTCTGGATGGGGGCTTTCCTTTGCTAGCTTGGCGATGAAGGCCTTTGCTTTCTTTTTAGGGAGGATCCAGGGAAGGCTCTGGAGATAGGGACCCCAACCTTTGGAATCAAAGTGGCGTGCTTTGAGGGAATTGAAGACCTTTTCTCGGAGGGCTTGATTCCGTCCGCTATTCCCAAGGACAAAGAAGAGAAGTTTGGCTTCCTCTGGGGTTCCTTTGACCTTTTCAGCTTCTTCGAGAAAGCGGGGAAGGATCTGGGGGCCCGGCTTTGGGATCTTGGCCATCAAAGCTTTGAGAGCCTTGAAGTCTCGGGTTTTCCGGGCTTCGATGTAAGCTTTGGACTTTCGTAGTTCCTTGAGCTTGGCGCTGAAGTTGACTCTAGCCTTCACAAACTCGTGGTGAAGGAGATCAAAAACCCCTTGGGATTTGGGTTTGGCGGTGGTGGTTCCGCTGGATGTGCCAGCAATTGAGGTATCCTGCGCTAAACCATTTGGAGAAAGGAGCAGTAGGGCTCCCCAAAGAAAAAGAGTGGTTTTCATGGGGGGATTCTATGGGAAAGGTCTGTTTGATTCTCCCTTGCGTTGGGGAAATGTGCCAAGGACTCCTTGAATCGGAGGTTTCCCAGCGTTTTTGGATCCGATGCATTGTTTCCTCTTCGGTGCTATGCTCTTTCCTCGCCATTTTGGCCCTTGGAGACAGGTTTAAGGGCGAAATGCTGGATGAGGAGAACCCTGGATGAGGAAGTCCATTATGTGTCGGCCGTTGGCCTTGGTCTTTGCGGCTGCTTTGGTTTTAGGGCCGGTTTCGGCTGGAAGTCCTTTTATGGAGATCGAAGCTGACTCTCTATGTGCCATGAGGGGTCTGTTTCCGCCCCTTGGAGAAATGCTTCAGAATTCCGGTAATTTACCCAAAGTATTAGGTGGGAAAGGGCGGAGCAAGCGTGGCTTGGTGCTCCCCGTAAAGCCCAAAAAAAACAAGGCCAGCTCAGGTACAGGGAAGGAGAAACCCTCAAAGTTGAAGCCCAAGCTAAGGGGTTCAAAGTCTGGGCATTCTCTTCAAGGCCTGGAAGCCTTTGAAGCTGCCTTGGCACGGAAAAAGGATAAGGCGGGGATTGAAGAGCTTGTCGCCCGTTATGGGTTGCTCTCCGAAAATGATCGCGAAACGATACGGATCGCGGCGTACTCGATGAAACCCGAGCGCCTGAAACGGATTGCCGAGGTTTGGGGGGCATACCAAGACAAGCGGGCAGCTCCTGTGTTACAGGCGGTTTTGCATGGTCGCAAGCTGGGGGCTCGGACAGATAGTATTGTCAAAGCACTTCTAAGCTTGAGTGGAAAAGAGAAGCGGAGGGTGGCCTTCCTTTTACTCTCTTCGATGAAAAAACCTGTGCGGATGGCTGCGGAACATTGGCTGACATCCCGGCCCGAGGTCGAGGATCTCAGCCGGATTCAAGATCTTCTCCTGGATGGAAAAAAGGGGACGCGGATCTCCGCCGTTAGGATCTTGTCCGCTTGGGTTCGCGATCGGGCCAGTTTCTCGGTGGGTCCATTGGTGCGGCTTTTAGAACACAAGGATCCTGGGATCCGGCTTCTGGGGGCCAGGTCCCTCCAAGGTTTGGGGGAGCGGGCAATTCCGGACCTTGTTTCCTTTGTATCCAAGGGAGGGCGGGGCGAAGGAGTTGCGCTTGGGGTCTTGGTTTTGGCGCGGCAAGAACTCTTGCAGGATCGGGATCTTATTCCACAAGCCGTCATGCGTCTCTGGGCGCCTGCTCGGTTGAGCGGAAAGCCCCTTGGCCGGAATCTGGCCCAAGTCCTCGCTGCCACTCGCTTTTATCGCGACCCTGCTCGCTATCGTTCTTCGGGGTTTTTCCCTGGGTATGATTCCAAAGCTTTGGTCTCCGAATTGATTGATTCGGTCAAAATCGATTCCTTTTTCCAGGGTCTCAGCCTTTGTCATGACGAGGTTTTGCTGCGCCTTAGGCTATTGTCCGGCGTTGATTTTGGAGTGGATGGTCTGCGTTGGAAATCTTGGTGGCGCGAAGTGAGGGGGACCTTCGTTCCTTATCGACGGGTTCTCCCCCTTGATCGAGATCTTCCCTCGAAGACGGTTTTGGCCGCAGGGGGAGACAAGAATGGGCATATACTGGCCTTTGTGGGACCGGAAGCCTTGGAATCCGAACTCCCTGCGGATGCAAAAGTATTTCGGTTGAGTGGGGTCGCGATGCAGAAGTTGTTTGCCCGTTTACAAAAACGCGGTCTTTGGAATCTGCAAGCGCGTCTTGAAGATCTTGGGGACCTCCCTGAAGAACTCTATTTGTGGGCATCCAATCCTGAGGGGAAAGCCCGGGAGAGTTTTCCGGGTGTGCGAAGCTTGCGTTGGAAGAGTTTTTCTTCGGTGCTTGAAGAGGTTGCTGCGCAAGAAGTTTGGCAGACCTTTGTCCCTCCGATGAAAGATGCTGCTGCCGCAAAGGCACGTTGGCTGAATCTCTTGACGAAAAGAGAAGGTTTAAAATCCGAACTTGAGCGTCGGGCTTTTGATGTTTCCTTGATTGCGCAC